>JAOPYO010000004.1 GCA_025964575.1 Actinomycetes bacterium | reverse complement strand
GGCCAGGCCTCCGCCGCCGGTGTCATCGTCGTCATCGGAACCATCGTCGTGGCAACGATCGCGCTCCGCCTGGTGTCGACTCTCCTCCGAGAGGAGACCTCATGACCGCGATCGCGGCAGCACCGTCCGCCTCTCGCCGTGCCGGCGGCCGACGCCGGCACACCGGCGCCCTGTGGGGACTGGTCGCCTGGGCCGTCGGGCTCTTCTTCTTCATCCCGATCGCCTGGATGATCCTCACCTCGTTCCACAGTGAGCCCGATGCGGCCACCAACCCCCCGTCGGTCGCGGCGCACCTGACACTGCAGGGCTACCGCGAGTTCTTCGGCGCCTCGACCGCGGCCAGCCCATGGCCGGCGCTGATCAACTCCTTGACGGCCAGCATCGCGGCCACGCTGCTGGTGCTGGCCCTGTCGATCCCGGCGGCGTACGCACTGTCGATCAAGCCAGTGCGCAAGTGGTCCGACGTGATGTTCTTCTTCCTGTCCACCAAGATGCTGCCGGCGGTCGCGGGCCTGCTCCCGATCTACCTGATCGCCAAGAACCTCGGGATGCTGGACAACATCTGGCTCATGGTCATCCTCTATACCTCGATGAACCTGCCGATCGCGGTGTGGATGATGCGCTCGTTCCTCGCCGAGATCCCCCTGGCCATACTCGAGGCCGCCTCGATCGACGGCGCCGGGCTCATCACCGTCTTCCGCAGAGTCATCATCCCGATCTCCGCACCCGGCATCGCCGCGACCTCGCTCATCTGCTTCATCTTCAGCTGGAACGAGATGCTGTTCGCCCGCGTACTGACCGGGGTCAGGTCCACCACCGCGCCGGTGTTCCTCACCAGCTTCGTCACCAGCCAGGGGTTGTTCCTCGCCAAGGTCTGCGCCGCGGCGGTGGCGGTTTCCCTGCCGGTGCTCATCGCCGGCTTCGCCGCCCAGGACAAGCTGGTCCAAGGACTGTCACTAGGAGCCGTCAAATGAAAGCAGCACTAATCACCGAGCCCGGAAGAATCGAGATCACCACCGCTCCGGACCCCACGCCGGGCCCCCGCGAGGTCGTGGTCGACGTTTCCGCGTGTGGGTTGTGCGGCACCGACCTGCACATCCTGCAAGGCGAGTTCGCGCCGAAGTTGCCGATCATCCCCGGCCACGAGTTCGCCGGCGAGGTCGTCGCCGTCGGTTCCGACGTCACCGAGGTGTCGCCAGGGGCCCGGGTCGCCGTGGACCCGTCGCTGTACTGCTTCGAATGCCACTACTGCCGCATCGGCAGGAACAACCTGTGCGAGCGGTTCGGAGCTCTCGGTGTCACGGTTGCCGGAGGCGCCGCCGAGTTCGTCGCGGCTCCGGTCGCGAACTGTGTCGTCCTTCCCGACCACGTGCGCACCGCGGACGCGGCTCTGATCGAGCCCTTGTCCTGTGCGGTGCGTGGTTACGACGTGCTGCGCAGCCAGCTCGGCGCCCACGTGCTGATCTACGGGGCGGGGACGATGGGGCTGATGATGCTCGAGTTGGCCAAGCGAACGGGGGCGGTCAGCGTCGACGTCGTCGACCTCAACCCCGACCGGCTGGCCACAGCCCGGCAACTGGGATGCACGGCCGACGCCGTATCCGCTGACGAGTTCGACCGGCCCCGCGGCTGGGAGCTCGTCATCGACGCCACGGGCAATGCCAAAGCGATCCAGGACGGGCTGAGCCGCGTCGGCAAAGGTGGAACGTTTCTGCAGTTCGGGGTCTCGGACTACGCCGCACGTGCCGTCATCGAGCCGTACAAGATCTACAACCAGGAGATCACGATCACCGGGTCCATGGCCGTGCTCCACAGCTACGAACGCGCCGCCGAGTTGTTCTCCACCGGCGTGATCGACCCTGACGTGTTCATCAGCGACCGGCTGCCGCTCACGTCGTACTCGGACGCCATCAACCGGTTCAAGGCCGGCCTCGGCCGAAAGATCCAGGTCCAGCCCGGCCTCGATGGTTCATGAGTCCTCACAGGGATGCTCACGGGTAACGGAAAGCCGGAGACATGACGGAACTGATACGCCAGGTGCTGGTCAGATCGATCGACGATGTGACCATCGAGCACGTACCCGCGCCCGTCGCAGGTGACGGTGAGCTCCTCGTACGGACCACCGTGGTCGGCGTGTGCGGCTCGGACACCCACGCCGCACTCGGTGATCACCCCTTCATCGATCTGCCGTACCGCCCCGGCCACGAGGTGGTCGGAGTGGTGGCGGCCGCCGGGCCAGGCGTCACAGGCTTCGGCCCCGGGGACAGAGTGATCATCGAGCCGAACCTGTACTGCGGGGTATGCCCGCAGTGCCGTCACGGCCAGTACAACATCTGTCAGGAGCTGAGGGTGTTCGGCTGCCAGACCTCGGGTGGCATGGCGGACCTGTTCACCATCCCCGCGGATCGGGTGCACCCGATCCCGGAGCAGATGTCCGACCTCGAGGCCGCGCTGGTCGAACCACTGGCCACTCCGGTGCACGCGGTGAGGAAGGCGGGCGACCTGCACGGGCGCACCGTGGCCATCCTCGGCGCCGGCCCCATCGGTCTGCTGGTCCTGATCGCGGCGAAGCAGGCGGGCGCCGCCAGGATCGTCGTCACGGATCTCCTCCCCGGCAAGCGGGAACGGGCCCTGAGGATGGGCGCCGACGCGACGCTGCCCGCCGACGCGCCCGAACTCGCCGCACTGGCCCAGGACGTGCTGATCGGCCACGCCGATGTGGTGTTCGACTGCGTGGCCAGAGAGCAGTCGATGGCCCAGGCCATCGACCTGGTCACCAAGGGCGGCCTGATCGTGGTCGTGGGCGTAGGCGCCGCCGGCACCACGCCGATCCGTCTCGATCTGGTGCAGGACCGGGAGATCCGCGTCGAAGGCTCGCTGATGTACGTGGCCGACGATTTCCGGACCGCCATCTCACTGATCCGCTCCGGGATGGTGGACGTCGAGGAAATAGTCACCGCCACCTACCCACTGGAGGACGCAGGCAAGGCCTTCGCGGCCACGCTCGACCCAGAACAGGTCAAGATCTTGGTCACCGTCCCGAGCGAGTAGCGACGGTCGAGGGATTTCGCTCGGCGGCTCACGAGCCGATGCCGTAGTGACCGACTCGCCCTGCGACCCCCCGCGGCGGAGAGCTGAGCAGTCATTGTCCATATTGTAAGACGATTCTTCTCAAATCATGGACATCGCGGTAGCGTGTGCAGCGTTCGAACGACAGGTCTGTGAGGGGGAGCATGATGGCGGAGACTGCGGCCGTGTACACCCATGGCCATCACGAATCGGTGCTGCGCTCGCATCGATGGCGCACCGCGGAGAACTCGGCCGCGTACGTGATCGAACGGGTGCGTCCGGGTGTGTCGCTTCTGGATGTGGGCTGCGGGCCGGGGACGATCACCGCGGATCTGGCGGCGCTGGCGGCCCCCGGCCAGGTGACCGCCGTCGACTCCGCTGCCGAGGTACTGGAGGCGGCCAGGCAGGTGGCAACTGAGCGCGGTCTGGACAACGTCGCCTTCGAGGTCGCCGATGTGCACGCACTGCGTTTCGCCGACGACTCCTTCGACGTCGTCCACGCCCATCAGGTCCTGCAACACATCGCCGACCCTGTACAGGCGTTGCGGGAGATGCGCCGGGTCTGCGGGCCTGGCGGCGTCGTCGCCGCACGCGACGCCGACTTCGCGGCCATGGCCTGGTATCCCGAGGTGCCCGGCATGCAGGAGTGGCTGTCGCTCTACCACCGCGTCGCTCGTGCCAACGGTGGCGAGCCCGACGCTGGGCGGCGCCTGCTGTCGTGGGCCCGGCAGGCCGGCTTCCGCGATGTCACCTGCACGACGGCCACCTGGTGCTATGCGACGCCCGAGGAGCGCGCCTGGTGGGGTGGGCTGTGGGCCGACCGCATCGTCAGTTCGGACTTCGCCCGGCTGGCGGTGTCTGGTGGGCATGCCACCGAACAGGATCTGCGCCGGCTCTCGGCCGCCTGGCGGGACTGGGCGGGTGCCGATGACGGCTGGTTCACCGTCCTGCACGGCGAGATCCTCTGCGAGGTCTGACCTTCCTGGGCCTGCGCCCACCAGCTGCTCGCCCGCGAAGAGGTCACCACACAGGCATCCCTGTAATGACCGTGCGGTGGGGATTTTTCATCACCGCACCTCCAGCAGGGTCTTGCCCACGGTGGCCCGCGCCTGCATGGCCGCGTGCGCGTCGGCCGCCCGGTCCAGCGGGAACCGCTGCCCGATCACCGGTCGCAGCCGACCGGCCGCCGCCTCGGCCAGCGCGCTCTCGGTGAGCGCACGCATCTCCTCCGGCATCGCCCGCGGCCGCACCAGCGTCACCTCACGGTCCGCGGCGGCCTCGTCCGAGATATCCGCCCATTCGCCGCTCGCGAGTCCGAAACTGAGCATCCGCCCACCACGGTCGAGCAGCTCGAACGCCGATCGGCCGATGCTGCCTCCGACCCCGTCGAAAACGACATCCACCCCGCCGACGGCCTCGCGTACCCGCTGCGTCCAGTTCGGCTCCCGGTAATCGACCGCCACGTCGGCACCCAGGTCGCGCGCCACCTCGACCTTCCGTGCGCCGCCGGCCGCCGCGATGACCCTGGCGCCGGCGGCCCGCGCGAGCTGAACCAGCAATGTGCCCACACCGCCCGCCGCCGCCTCGACCAGGACCCGTTCCCCGCCGCGCAATCCGGCCGCTCGGACCAGCAACGTCGCCGTGCGCCCATCGGCCAGCAGCGCCACCGCGCTGTCGAGCTCTACACCGTCCGGTACCTCGACGAGTCCGCCGACCTCCACCGCGGCACGCTCGACATAGCCGCCCGAACCACCGGTGCTGCTGACCACCCGCTTGCCGACCCATCCCTGATCGGCTTCCGCGCCAACCACCATGACCACACCACCGACGCCATTGCCCAGGATCATCGGCAACGTCGCCTTGAAGGGCCCGGCACCGCTCGCGCGGAACTGGGTCTCAATGAAGGTGATGTTGGCGAACGCCACTTTGATCAACGCCTGCCCGGGCCCGGCCACCGGATCCGGCGCGTCCCCCGCGACGAGCACTTCCGGCCCACCGAATTCCGTCAACCACACCGCGCGCATTTGACTCCTTCCAATCGGCTCATTTCCCGCGGTCAAGCCTGCAACCCCAACCATGGTTGAGGTCAAGCGAGGTCCCGGAACCCGATCGGCCATGCGTCCCAGCGGAACTGAGATCATGGACCTGGTCAAAGGGAGAGGAATCGTCATGCCCGCTACCACCGGAACTCCGATCGGTGCCGCCATGTCAACCCTCGCCGCGGCTGATCCCGAGGCCCCGGTCCTGACCTGCGGGCCGGTGACCCTGTCCCGCCGTGAGCTGGAGGAGCGGGCCAACCAGTTCGCCTGGGCTCTACTCGACCATCACGTCGGCGTGGGGGACAGAGTCGCCATCGTGCTGCCCAACGGCATCGATTTCGTCATCGCCGTGATCGCCACCTGGAAGGCCGGCGGGACCCCGGTTCCCGTCGCACCGAGAATGCCGGCCCCTGAGCGGGCGGGCATTCTGGCGCTGGCCGAGCCCAAAGTCATCATCGCCGAGACCGAGACGCAGACAGAGACCGAGACGAAGGCCGACGCAGAGACCGGGTGGATCATCCTTTCGCCATCCCAGGACGGCGTCGGGCACCCGGTGCTGGCGCCGCCCACCGTGGTTCCGCAGCCCTGGAAGGTTCTGGCCTCCGGCGGGAGCACCGGGAAGCCGAAGCTGATCGCCACTACCGATCCGGGCGTCGTGGAGCGGGCCGGACTGTACGGGCTGGCCGCCCAGATGTCGCAGGACAAGGTCGCCCTGGTGACGGCACCGCTGACGCACAACGGTCCGTTCATGGCGCTGACCGCGGCGCTGCTGTTCGGCAACCACGTCGTGCTGATGGAGCGCTTCAACGCTGCCGAGGTGTTGCGGTTGACCACGGAACATCGGGTCGACTGGATCTATGCGGTGCCGACGATGATGCACCGGATCTGGCGGCTCCCCGAGACCCAGCGTGCCGCCGCCGACCTGTCCTCCGTGCGCATCGTGTTCCATCTGGGCGCGCCGATCTCCCCGTGGCTCAAGCAGTCCTGGATCGACTGGCTGGGTCCGGAGAAGATCTGGGAGCTGTACGCCGGGACCGAAGCGCAGGCGGCCACTCTGATCAGTGGCACCGAATGGCTCGCTCATCGAGGCTCGGTCGGCCGTCCGCTGTCCGGAGAGATCCAGATCCGGGACAACACGGGCCGGCCTCTCGGCCCGGACGAGATCGGTGAGGTGTGGATGCGCTCGGGCAGCACCGACCCGACCTACACCTACATAGGGGCGACCGCTCGTAGCGAGGGCGGCTGGGAATCTCTCGGCGACCTCGGCCGCATGGACTCGGACGGCTATCTGTACCTGACCGACCGCGACAGCGACATGATCCTCGTCGGCGGCTCCAACGTGTATCCGGCGGAGATCGAAGGCGCCCTGGAAGAACACCCCGCCGTACGCTCCGCGGCCGTGATCGGGCTCCCGGACGAGGACCTCGGCTCCGTCCCCCACGCGATCGTCCAGACCGATTCCGACCTCGACGAAGCGGACCTCCGGGCTCACCTCAGGCAGAGACTCGCGGGCTACAAACTGCCCCGCACCTTTGAACGGGTCAGCGAGTCGCTGCGCGATGACGCCGGAAAGATCCGGCGCTCAGCACTCCGCGCGGCGCGCCTGCACCCGGAAGCACGCGCATAAGATTTGCTTGAAGGTTCTCTTACCTCGCACGACCTCTGGCCTTACGGTGACGGTATGAGCGACCCCCAGGTCCCGCAGAGTTCCCCCGCCGAAGGGCTGGCCGATCACGCGTGGCGAGCGGTGTCCGCGATCACCCTGGTGACGTTGATGCTCGCCGGGATGTGGGCGCTCGAGGTCACCGACTATGTGGTGACGGACGACAACGGGGCGAACAGCCTCGATCAGTACGGGATCCGCGCGCACCACGTGAGCGATCTGCCGCACATCTTCTCCGCGCCGTTCCTGCATGCAGGCTTCGGCCATCTCACGGCCAACTCGATTCCGTTCCTGTTGCTGGGGTTCCTGGCCGCGTTCCGGGGGGTCGGCAAGTTCCTGCTGGCGAACCTGATCGTGATCCTGGTGGCCGGGGCCGGAGTCTGGCTGACCGGCCCATCCGACGGGGTGACGCTGGGCGCCAGCATCCTGATCTTCGGTTATTTCGGCTATCTACTCGGCCGCGGCGTGTTCGAACGTCATCTCGCCGACATCGGGATCGCCGTGGCGGTGGCCGCGGTATACGGCACGATGATCTTCGGCGTGCTGCCCAGCAACCCGAGCATCTCCTGGCAGGGCCACCTGTTCGGCCTGCTCGGGGGGTTGCTCTCCGCCTGGACCCTGCGCCGCCGCCGCGGCCTCCCCGAGTAAGGATCAGGCGGCGACTTCACGCCGGCGGAGATAGCGGCGCTCGTCGGGGGTCGTACCACCCCAGATGCCGTCCGGTTCGCCGACACGCAGCGCCCAGGTCAGGCAGTCGGACCGGACGAGACAGCGGGCACAGACCGCCTTGGCCTCCTCGACCTGAACAACCGCCGGTCCGGCCGCGCTGACCGGATAGAAGAGCTCGGGATCGACGCCCCGGCAGGCGGCCCACACCGTCCAGTGCTCAACATCATCGTCGTCGTGGTGCACGGCGCCTCCTCGCGCTCGCGAGCGCCCGACGAGGCGCTCTTTCACCGGGCCATGGGTGGGTCCCGCTCGGTCTCCGGTATCGGTCCATCGTAGTACTACCTCTTGTAGTACTACTATAGGTCGTTCTGACTGGCTCTAAGGCATGGATAACCTGACGGCGTGCCACACGATCTGCAGGTGAGCTTCCGGGAAGCCAAGCGCGACGACATCCCCGCGATCGTGGGGCTATTGGCCGACGATCCCCTGGGCAGCACCCGTGAGACCCCTGGCGAGGAGCTTCCTGAGGCCTACTGGACCGCCTATGAGGCGATCGATCGCGACCCCAACAACATGCTGATCGTGGCCGAGATCGACGGCCGGGTGGCGGGAACACTCCAGCTCACCTATATCCCGAGCCTCACCTACACCGGTGGCGAACGTGCCCAGATCGAGGGCATCCGGGTCGCCGCCGAGCAGCGCGGACACGGCGTGGGGCAGAAACTCATCGCCTGGGTGGTCGAGCAGGCGCGCGCCCGTGGCTGCCGGGTCGTCCAGCTCACCACAGACCGGCAGCGCCCCGACGCGATCCGCTTCTACCAAAAGATCGGCTTCGTGCCCTCACATATGGGCATGAAGTATCACCTAACGGACCGTTAACTCAGATCGGTCCCCAGGAAGAGGGAAAGGCTCCGCTGGTACGGATCCGGACCGGTGTCGGCGGTGGATGCCACGAAATAGCCGCCCACCCAGGCCCTCAGGATGATGATCGCACGAAACTCGGCCTCCTCGGCCGCGAAGCCGAGATCGACGAGGCATCCGGAGACATGACCGACGAGGCTCTTGTCGGCGTGCCGTACGGCCTCAGCGACCCTCGGCTCGTGCTGGGCCCACAGCCGCATGGCCCGGTCGATCGGCGCGACCTCCCGGCCGAGTGCGTATATGCGGCGCAGCCGTTCGACCGGGCCGGAGGCGTCGGTGAGCTGCAGCGCCATCAGCTCATCGGTGCGCTCGTAGGCCCAGCGGTCCAGCACGGCCTGAACCAGCTCGGCCCGGTCGGTGAAGTGCCAGTAGAAGCTGCCCTTCGTGACGCCCAGCCGGGCGGCGAGAGCGTTGATGGTGATGCCGCGCTCGCCGTCGCGGGCCAGCGCCGCACAGGCAGCCTCGATCCAGTCTCGGCGGGTCACACGGTCGGTCGTCGTCGACATCTCTCACCAAAGTGGTCGGGTCCAGGTCAATGCCCAGCTCGACAGTCCGTACCGGGCGTATGTCGCACCCGGATCGAGGACGACATGGCCCGAGATCGTAGTGGTACCGCATCGCACCCGCCCGTGGTGCGGCGGCACTCGACCTTCAGTAGGCGCCCGAAGCGCGGGTGACGGCGGCGACGGTCTTCCAGAGGATCTGCATGTCGAGGATGAGCGACCAGTTCTCGATGTAGCGCAGATCGAGTCGGACGGCCTCCTCCCAAGGAAGGTCCGACCGGCCACTGACCTGCCAGAGACCCGTAAGACCCGGCTTGACCGCGAGGCGGCGGTACACATCCGGGCCGTACTGCTCGACCTCCTTCGGCAGCGGCGGCCGTGGACCGACGAGGGACATGTCCCCACGCAGGACGTTGATGAGCTGAGGCAGCTCGTCCAGGGAGTACCTGCGCAACCAGCGGCCGATCCGGGTGATCCTTGGGTCGTCTCTCATCTTGAAGATGACGCTGTCTCCACCGTGCCGGCGGACCAACTCGGCGTGCAGTCGCTCGGCGTCGACGACCATCGTCCGGAACTTGAGCATCCGGAACTCCTTACCGTCGCGGCCGATCCGGACCTGGACGAAGAGCATGGGGCCCTGGTGGGTCAGCCGGATGAAGGAGGCGATCGCGAACATCACGGGAGCGAGCAGCAGCAGTGCCAGGCCGGCCACCACCTTGTCGAAGACTCCCTTGAACAGCCGCCGGGCACCGGTCAGCTCGGGATGTTCGACGTGCAACAGCGGCAGGCCGGCGATCGGCCGGATCGTCGTGCGGGGGCCTGCGACGTCCATCAATGCCGAGGCGACGAAGAGTTCGGTGTCGGTCTTCTCGAGCGCCCAGCCGAGACGGCGGAGCGCGACCCCGTCGAATTCCGGACAGGCCAGCACGGCGACCGTGTCGGCACCGGCCCGGCGCACCACCGAGACGACGTCGCCCATATCTCCGAAGATCGGCACCCCATCCACGTCATCATCCTGGTCACTCATGGGCAGACAGGCGGCG
Organism: Actinomycetes bacterium; assembly: GCA_025964575.1. GTDB lineage: Bacteria > Actinomycetota > Actinomycetes > Streptosporangiales > Streptosporangiaceae > Actinomadura_E. The sequence goes on along the minus strand of JAOPYO010000004.1, from coordinate 20,099 downwards.
ACGATCTCCATTCCGTGATAAGGCGTCCGACCGAACTCTCGGATCAGCTCGGCGACCGACTCCTGGTGGCCGACCGCGATGACGCGGCGCATGCATTCGCCCTCGGACCGGCGCCGATGCAGGCGTTGGCGAAGGTGATAGCGGACGGCCAGGTCGAGGAGGGTCAGGAGTGGCAGAGCAGCGACCACGTAACCCCGCGCGACCTCGGCCTTCGTGGCGTAGGAGGCGATGGCCACCGCGGCGGTCAGACTCACTCCCGCGTTGAGCACCCGGCGATATTCATCCGATCCGGTGCCGAAGAAGCGAGGATCGTAGGCACGCGCCGCGGTCACCCAGAGCACCCAGATGAACGGAAGGCTCACCGCAAGCGCGACATTCGGCCAAGGAGTTGCGATACCTTGCCCAAAACGCGCGGTAAAACCCACAAAACCCGCCGTTATCGCACAGAGAAAATCGGCGATTACGGCTTGGCGAACGTAGTTGGAAACCCAAGCCGTAGAACCGCTATATCTGGCACCGATCGCGGCTCTCGTGCCCATGCTCGTCTCAACCGCTGTCACTCGGTGCCCCCGTAAGCCGCCCCGTAAATCTCCCCAGCCGGAGAGTCTCATCTAGGGCATAGAAATGGAAGTCATTTCATAAGAGGCGATACAGCGACTTGCGGCCCCGCCATGGTGGTGGCCTTGTTGTGGCCAGATTCGGCCGCGGACTTGCGGTTGTCCATATTCGGGTGCCCCCGATGGCTTAGTGTCTCCCTCCGTGACATGGCCTCCCACTGATCGATCTCGACCGGTCTGATGTACATCTCCTCAGGTCGGGCCGCCGATGCGGCGACGTCGAGGCCCCGTTCAGCGGCACGGGCCGGACGGCTGGTGACGGTCAATGTGCTCATGCTCGGCACGGTCAGCCTCGTCACCGACATCTCCTCGGAGATGGTGACCGCGATCCTGCCGCTCTACCTGGTGCTCTCACTCGGTCTCACGCCGCTGCAGTTCGGCGTCCTCGACGGCATGTACTTTGGCGTCACAGCGCTCGTTCGGCTGCTCGGTGGCCACCTCGCGGACCGATGGCAGCGCAGGAAGCTCATCGCCGGGTTCGGCTATGGGCTGTCGGCGATCTGCAAGCTGGGCCTGCTGGTCGTGGGCCCTTCGCCGCTCGCACTCGGGGCGGTCCTCGCCGCCGACCGAACCGGCAAGGGGCTGCGTACCGCGCCCAGAGACGCGTTGATCACGCTCAGCACCGATCCGAAGAATCTGGGCATGGCCTTCGGCGTGCACCGGGCGATGGACACCGCCGGTGCGCTGGCCGGACCGCTCGTCGCCTTCGCCGTGCTATGGGCCGCGCCGGGGGCCTACGACGCCGTCTTCGTGGTGAGCTGCTGTATCGCGATGCTGGGCGTCCTGCTCCTGGTGGCGTTCGTTCGCGATCAGCAGACCCGCATCCGTTCCTCGGTGGTGTCGATCCGGGCCGCGCTCCGGCTGCTGGCGGATCGGCGGTTCGGCAGGATGTGCGCGGCGACCGCCCTGCTCGGCCTGGTAACGATCAGCGATTCGTTCGTCTACCTGCTCCTCCAGCGCAGACTCGGCATCGCGGCAGGCTACTTTCCACTGCTTCCGCTCGGCACGGCGGCCTCATTCCTGGTGCTCGCGCTTCCGCTCGGGCGACTGTCCGATCGAGTCGGCCCGCGGGCCGTGTTCCTCGGTGGCCACATCGCGCTGCTCGGCGCGTACGTACTGCTGCGCGGGCCGTTCGGCGGCCTGCCCATGCTGATCTGCGTCCTCACCCTGCATGGGGCCTTCTATGCGGCGACAGATGGGGTCCTGATGGCCGCGGCGGGCCCGTTGCTCCCGGACGAACTGCGGACCAGCGGTGTCGCCGTCCTGCAGACGGGCCAGGCGGTGGCCCGGCTGATGTCCTCGGTTCTAATCGGCGCGCTGTGGACGGTGTGGGGTGTATCCGCCGCGGTCACCGCATCGGCGGTGGCGCTCGGCCTGATGCTCCTGGTCGCCGTCCCGCTGCTGCGTTCCCCCCTCAGGAGAGCCCATGTCGACTAGATCCCGGATGCTGGCGGTGGCCGGCGCGGCGCTCGTCCTGGCCCTGATCGCGGGAATCTACGTGCTGCGAGCCGCCGACCGCGAGCAGCGGATATCGGCCTCCTCACCGGCCTCCTCGAGCATCAGCCTGGCCCGCCCGGGTCAGCTTCTGTTCCGAGACGCCCACACCGGCATGCTGGCCGCCGCACCGCTCTCCGACCTGGCAGGGTCGCGAGCGGTGAGCGGTCTCGCCTGCATCCGCGTGTACGCCTCCGGCGGCTCCGGGGTCTGCCTCACCGTCGAGCGGTCGGCGATTCCGAAGATCTATGCCGTCATCCTGGACCATGACCTGCACCCGGTGCGCCGGATCTCGCTGGCCGGCGCACCGAGCCGGGCACGGGTATCGGCGAGCGGACGCATGGTGTCCTGGACGGTCTTTGTCAGCGGAGACTCCTACACCAGCCAGAATCTCTCGACCCGCACCGGCATCCTCGACTCCCGCACCGGCCGCGTGATCTCGACCCTTGAGGAATTCTCCCTGGTCAAGGACGGGAAGCGGGACAACGCCCCCGATCACAACTACTGGGGTGTGACCTTCACCGGCGACGACGACCATTTCTACGCCACGGTGCGCACCAAGGGCACGACCTACCTCGTCGAGGGCCGTATGACGGACCGCACCATGCGGACGGTGCGGAAGAACGTCGAGTGCCCGTCGATCTCACCGGACGGAACCCGGCTGGTGTTCAAGAAGGCCACCGGCGACCCCTCCCGGCCCTGGCGGCTGCACACGCTGGACCTGCGGACCATGCGCGAGACGCCTCTCGCCGAGCCGAACAGCGTGGATGATCAAGCTGCGTGGTTGGACGACCAGACCGTGATGTACGGACGCGTGGACGGTGGCACCACCGACGTCTGGGAGGTGCCGGCGGACGGCGCGGGCACGCCCCGGGTGCTCATCAGGAACGCGTTCTCACCGACAGTCATCCACTGACGCACACTGACGCGGTAGCCCCCAATACAGCGCCCGGCCGCCCCCTGGTGTCACACCATCTGGTCGGCATAGGGCCCACCGATGGCCGAGAACCCGAATCACGGACAGGCCGTAATAGGGATTATGTCCTTATTGCACCTAAATCGATGCGCCCTTACTCATCGGTAACCACACCTCGCACAAGGACAACACACGCGGTGTAGCGCGCGAACGGCAGAGGTTTTTCCAGTTCACCGGCCATTGACATCGCCCTTCACCAAGGTTCACTGCATTTACCGCGAACCTGCTCTGCCCAGTGGACGCTCAGGTGGTCAAATCCGTTTACATGGATCTATGTCCAGGTAAGGCCTATTTGTGCGGCATTTTTCGGTGGATCGGCTCCTCGTAGCAGGGGACGATATGCGCGAAACATTGTCTATCTGCATGGCGGAGCAGTAGACCCTCATCGGCACCGTGGGGCCGGAGCGATGAGCGGGCAGACTCCGCAAGCTGATCCGGGGGCCTGGGTGAGTCGCCTGCAAGCACTGCGAAACCGTTTCGTGGATGCGCCTGATTCCTTCGGCGCGCGCTATCGAGCGCGCCGCTGGAACTGGCTCCACGAGACGTTCCCCGACCTCGACCAGATGTCCGTCATCGACCTCGGCGGCACAGCGGAGTCCTGGCTGCGGGCACCGGTTCGTCCGGCCACGGTGCACACCGTCAATCTCGAGAAGCCACCGGAGGACCTGCCCGACTGGATCAGGGCCGACTACGCCGACGCGTGCGATCTGCCTGGGGAGATCCTCGCCGGCTCGTACGACCTGGTGATGTCCAACTCGGTGATCGAGCATGTCGGTGGTCACTACCAGCGCCAGCGCTTCGCCGACGCCGTACACCGGCTCGCCGATCGACACTGGGTGCAGACGCCCTACCGCTACTTCCCGATCGAGCCGCACTGGGTCTGCCCAGGGTTCCAGTTCCTGCCGCTCGCCGCCCGGGTCAGGGTCGCGCAGCACTGGCCGCTGGTCCACACCAAACCCGAGAACCGCGACAAGGCGCTCCGCGACGCCATGAGCGTCGAGCTCACCAGCCGGACCGAGATGAAGTTCTACTTCCCGGACTCACAGATTCGCGCCGAGCGGGTCGCCGGGCTGACCAAGTCCCTGATCGCGGTGAGGAGCGCGTGAGAGACGCTTTTCCCCGCCCCCGGCTCGTCGCGGGGACGGACAGCGACGTTGAGAAGCTGATCGGCCGCCTGCTCGAGCTGGCCCCGCGAGGTCTGCCGCAGATGCAGGTGGACGGCGAGTTCGTCTTCACCCTGCGGGGCGAGAGTGATGGCGAGGGCGGCTGGCGCACAGTGCCCGTCGGCCGGAGCCTGCGCTACGCGGCCATCACGGCACTGGGCGTCCAGCTGATGCCCGAGACGGAACAGCGCCCCGTGCTGGGCGGCGACACGGTCGACGACCTGGTCGGCAGGATGGTGGACCGGCTGGCCGCGACGGGCGAGCGAGCTGTGACGTCGCTCGGCGATGTGGCGCTCATCTGCTGGGCCGCCGCCGCGGCGAGCCACGACGGATTGCCGCAGGCACTCGAGCGGCTGGCCTCGGCCGACCCCGCCGATGGCGGTCCCGTCTTCACCGTGGACGCCGCCTGGGTGGTCAGCGCCCTCGCCACGGCCCGGACCGCGGCCGGTTCACCCGAGGTCGAAGCGCATTTCGAACGGGCCCGGCGGCGGCTGCTGGACGGCGTACGCGAGGGAGCCCTGTTCTCGCACGAGGTCGGCGGCACCGGTCTGGTCCCGGGCTATCGCGCGCATGTCGGGTGTTTCGCCGATCAGGTCTACCCCATTCAGGCACTGGCCCGGGCCGGCGACGACGAGGCGCTCACGGTCGCCGACGCGGCGGCCGCTCGCATCTGCGACGCCCAGGGCGAGGGCGGCCAGTGGTGGTGGCACTACGACGCGCGCACCGGGGGTGTGGTCGAAGGCTTCCCCGTCTACAGCGTCCACCAGCACGCGATGGCGCCCATGGCGCTGCTCGACCTGGCCGACGCCGGCGGGACCCGCCATGTGGACGCCATCCGGCGCGGGCTCCGCTGGATGACCGACCCAGCCGAGACCGACGTCCCCATGATCCTCGACGAGCTGGGCGTGACCTGGCGGAAGGTCGCCAGGCAGGACCCGAAGAAGGCCATGCGGGGCATCCGCGCGATGACCACCCGGATGCGCCCGGACTGGCGGCTCACGTCACTTGACCGAGTGTTCCCCCCGGTCGCGATCGACCGGGAGTGCCGTCCGTACGAACTCGGATGGCTGCTGTTCACCTGGCTCGGCTCACCGACGGGGGAGAAGTAATGACGCTCGAGAGCACTTATGGCGTGACACGGCGGTTCCTGGGGATATGGCTGGCTCCGCTGACCCTCGACGAAACGGTGGCCCGATGCATCGGGGCCGTCGAGGAGCGGACCCCGCTCCGGATCGGGGTCCTGAACGCAGCCAAGATCGTGAAGATGCGGAAGGACCCCTGGCTGCGCGACGCGGTTCTGGACTGTGACCTCACCCTGGCCGACGGGCAGTCGGTGGTCTGGGCCGGACGGCTGCTGAAGGAACCCATCCCGGAGCGGGTCGCCGGCATCGACCTGATGAACGCCCTGCTGCCCGAGGCCGAGCGCCTCGGGCACCGGGTCTTCTTCCTCGGCGCCCGTAACGCTGTCCTGCAGAACATGCTCGACGAGCTGGCCATCCGTTACCCCGGGCTCAAGATCGCCGGATCCCGGCACGGCTACTTCTCGGCGAAGGAGGAGCCTGCCATCGCCGACGCGATCCGCGAGGCCGGCACCGACCTGCTCTTCATCGGGGTCTCCTCTCCGAAGAAGGAACTGTTCGTCCACAGATGGGGGCTTCGTACGGGGGCGTACGTGGTGCACGGGGTCGGCGGGTCGTTCGACGTCCTCGCCGGTGAGGTTCAGCGAGCACCCTCCTGGTGGCAGAAGAACGGGCTCGAGTGGCTCTACCGAGCGATCCAGGAACCGCTTCGGCTCGGCCCGCGTTACATCACGACGAACACCGTGTTCCTGGGCCTCCTCGCCCACGAGATGCTGATCCGGAGGCTGCCCCTGCGGCGCCGGAGCCCGCGGAAGGTGCAGTGATGCGGGTCATCGTCGTAGGTCTCGGCTACGTCGGCCTGCCACTGGCCGTACGCGCCGCCCAGGTCGGCCACGACGTCGTGGGGTTCGACGTCAACGAGGACAGGGTGAAGTCGCTGTCCGCCGGCGAGTCGTACATCGAGGACGTGCCGGCGGCGGACCTGGCGGCCGTGCTCGCGGCCGGCACCTTCCAGGCGTCGGCACAGGCGCGGGCGTGCGCCGGCTTCGACGTGGCGCTCATCGCGGTACCGACGCCGCTACGGGAAGGCCTGCCCGACCTCACCTACATCGAGGGGGCGGCGCATACCCTCGCCCGGTACCTTCGCCCGGGCGCGACCGTCGTCGTGGAGTCCACCACGTATCCGGGCACCACCGAGGAACTGGTGGCGCCGATCCTGCAGGACGACTCCGGTCTGGTCGCCGGAGGTGACTTCTTCCTCGGATACAGCCCGGAGCGCATCGATCCGGGCAACTCGGTGTGGACCCTCACCACCACTCCGAAGATCGTCGCAGGCATCGACGAGCCGTCCCTGCGCGCGATCCAGGCGTTCTACGACACCATCGTCGACCACACCGTGCCGGTGTCCTCGACCCGCTCGGCGGAGCTCGCCAAGCTGCTGGAGAACACCTTCCGGCACGTCAACATCGCGCTGGTCAACGAGATCGCGATGTTCGCCGATGGACTCGGCATCGACGTGTGGGAGGCGATCGACGCGGCCTCCACCAAGCCGTACGGCTTCATGCGTTTCGCCCCGGGGCCCGGCGTCGGAGGGCACTGCCTTCCCATCGACCCGTCGTACCTGTCCTGGCATGTCGAGCGGAAGCTCGGCCAGAGCTTCCGCTTCGTCGAACTGGCCAACGACATCAACGGGCATATGCCCGACTACGTCGTTCAGCGGGTCTCGGCGGCCCTCAACACCCAGCGGCTTTCGATCAACGGCTCACGCATCCTGCTGCTGGGCCTGGCGTACAAGAAGAACACCGGGGACGCGCGTGAGTCGCCCGCGGTGCGCATCGTCCAGCTGCTCGCCGGCATGGGGGCGGAGGTCCGCGGGGTCGATCCGCACGTGGTGGAGCCGACTCCGGTGGACGGTCTGTTGCACCGGACCGAGACGACCCAGGAGGAGCTGGAAGCCGCCACCGCCGTGGTGCTGCTCACCGACCACGACGTCTTCGACTACGAGAGCATCACCCGGCACGCCCGCCTGATCATCGACTGCCGGCATCGGGTGACAGGACCACAGGTGGAATACCTGTGACGTCACACCCCTGCTCCGCGCGGCGACAGCCGGGCACCGCGTGCTCCGTCGCGACGCCGGGGCAGTCGCACCCGTACGCCGAAGCGGTCCGCGAGTACGGCGGCGTAGACCGTGCCTATCAGGCCGAGGATGAGGATCGCGAGGAGCTCACGAGAGGGCTGCCCGGTCGTCGGGATCGGATTGCCGGTGCTCTTGGTGATCCGCCAGGTGATGAGCGAGCCGGGCACCGCGCCGGCATCGAGCTGACGGTTCTTGAGTTCGAGGCGGAGCACCTCGAGCACCGCCAGGAGCGTCTGCTGGGCCTCCCCCGAACTCTTCGCGGAGGCCGACACGGTCAGGTACGGCTGATCGTGGATGGGGAGTTCCTGGCTGCCGCGGTTGAACAGGACGACCTGGTAGTCGGCGGTGCCGCCGGCCTTGCGGACCGCCTGACGGCCGGGATCGGAGCTCAGCACGGTGGCCGAGACGTCCGCCATGAGCACCAGGTCGGGGGTGAAGCTGGCATAGGAGTTCCGGGGGAACGGCGCCTCCGGCGACAGGAACGTGAGCACATTCTGCGCCTGGTAGGTGGGCGAAGCGGTGACCGCCCTGAGGGCGACCACCAGCGTCAGGACAACCATGATCAGCGCTACTACCAGGTTGCGCCGCAACGCGGTCGCAAAATCATGAATAGTCATAAGTCGCTCCCCCTTCGTACGACGTCGATATCGTGGCATGCGCTCACGAACCTTGGGGAGGATTCGCCACCTGTGGCCAAGTCGCGCATCCTCGGGGAGACTGAGTCAGCACGTCGGCGAGTGCGCCGGAGCCCCGGCCGCGCGGACGGAGCAGAGGGGGACCAGTGGACCTGCTCGACTCGCTGAACATCCTCATGAAGAGGTGGTGGCTGACGCTGCCGATCTTCTTTCTGACGCTGGTCGGCGTGGGTGCGGCGGTTCTCGCACTGCCGTGGAGCTATGAGGCGAAGGCGACGGTGGTGTTCCTCGCCTCCCCCGTGCAGTCCAAGCAGGCGGGCGGAAATCCGTGGCTCGTCTTCGACGGGTCGCTGACCGTGACCGCCGAGGTCGTCGGCCGGGAGATGATGGACGACCGGACCGTGGCCGCGTTCAAGGCCCAGGGGCTGACGTCGGCCTATCTGGTGGGGGTCGCACCGAACTCGACCGGACCCGTGCTGGCCGTCGATGTGACAGGCAAGGACAACGCGAACACGGCCGCCACACTCAATGCGGTCATGAAGATGATCCCGGAGAAGCTGGCGCAGATCCAGGCCGATGGTGGTGTCACCCCCTCGGCGCGGATCCGGCTGAACGTCATCGGGGCCAGTCCGCAACCGACGCTCAAGGCCACCAGCAAAATCCGTACCCTGGCCATCATTCTGTTCGGCGGCCTGGTGCTGATGGTCGCCGTTCCACTCTTCGTCGAGTCGATATCCGTCCGCCGCCAAACCGCCCAGACCGCCCCTCAACCGAGCGGAAAGCGACCCGGCACGGGCCGGGAAGACCCTCCCTCCCCTGCGGGGAGACCACCCGTGCGAGACGCACCGCCCGACCCCAGCCGGCTACCACCCGAGACCGGCGCCAGAAACGGCTCCGCGGAGGGCCCCTTCCCCCTGTTCGGCAACCCGCCCGGCAGGCACGGCCAACCCGAGGAGCAGGCCACGGGCGGGCCGGATTACTGGCCGTCCTACCTGGGCCCCGGGGAACCCCGCAGGCCTTCCCAATCCGAAACGGATGCCTAGGGCACCGCCCATGACGACCACGACGCTCTACGGTCAGACGCTGCCTCGGCGTCCCCTCGGCCAGATCGACGCGGTCACGATCCTCAGCATCTTCATCGTCACACTGATGGTCCTGCCCGCCCGCTACGTCGTGGGCCCGCTCGGCGCGGCCGGTACGCCTGCCGGGATCATGGCGGTGCTCTGCCTGTTCTGGTACGTCAGTGCGCTGTTCACGCCGAAGACGAGCCCTGTTCGCGGGCGACAGCCGCTACGGTCCGTCATATTGCTGTTCTTCGGCGCCATCCTGGGCACGTATGCGGTCGCGATGTCACGGGCGCTGCCCGGCATCGAGCTCAACGGCGCCGACCGCGGCGTGATCCTCGTCATGGGCTGGGTCGGTATCGCGCTGCTGGCCGCCGACGGCATCCCGCGCCTCGATCGACTGGAGGCGATACGGCGGCGGCTCGTCGCGGGCGGCACCTTCATGGGGGTCCTGGGGTTCGTCCAGTTCTTCAGCGGGTTCGATGTGGCCCGCTATCTGGCCGTCCCGGGACTCACCGCGAACGGTTCGTACACCTCGGTGCTCCATCGCGACGATTTCAACCGCCCGATGGCGACCAGCACCCATCCCATCGAGTTCGGTGTCATCCTCGCCATGCTGCTGCCGCTGGCGGTGCACGGCGTGATCCATGCCGAGCCGGGCATGCGTGGCCGCCGCTGGATGCAGGTCTCCGTCATCCTGCTGACCCTGCCGATGACCGTCTCCCGGTCGGCGATCCTCGGGCTGGCCATCGCGGGTGCTGTCATGCTGCCGGTATGGCCGGCCCGATGGCGTTTCTGGTCGATCATCGTGCTCGGTGTGGTGACGGTGGTGGTCCACGCCGCGGTCCCGGGCCTGGTCGGCACGGTCACCGGGCTGGTCACCTCCATCGGCACCGACTCCAGCACAGTGGCCAGAACCGACGACTACACAGCCGTCGCGCACGCCGTCTCACAGCGGACCTGGTTCGGCCAGGGGTTCGGCACCTATATGCCGCAGACCTATCGGATTCTCGACAACCAGTACCTCGGCGCGCTGGTCGAGACCGGGATCCTCGGGACGATCGCTCTGGTCATCGTCCTGATGTCGGGCTGGTTCCTCGCGCGTAGTGCCCGTCGGGCGAGCACAGATCCGGCCATCCGTCATCTGGCCCAGTGCTTCGCCGCCTCGTCCGCGGTGGTGATCTTCTCGTATGGCACCTTCGACGCCTTCGGCTTCCCGATGGTGGCGAACTTGACCTTCCTCATGCTCGGCTGCTGCGGCGCCCTGTGGCGGCTGACCCGCGAGCAATCTGGAGAGCAGCACCAAGTGGAGAGCATCCATGAGTGACGTCCCGAGCATCGGGTTCGCCTGCCTGTGGGACCCGGATCCGCGGACGACCTGGTCGTACACTCCGTGGAATCTGCGCGCCGGGATGCGGGCCGCGGGCACGGCCGACATCGTCGACGTCGGCCTGGAGCTGCCGCCGCGGACCCGCACCGCCCTCAAAGCCCTGCATGTACGGCGGCGGGCCGGCCGGCTGGTCACCACCTGGCACTACTCCCGGCTGACCGACGCCTACTGCGGGCGCGCATTGGAACGGTCGGCGGCACGGGCGGGCTGCGAGGCCGTCCTGCAGATCCAGGATCTGGCCCCGCTCTCGGTGCCGTACTTCCTCTACCAGGACCTCAGCTGGGACGCGCTGCTCGCCGACGACGATCCGGAGGCACTGCTCAACGTCTCCCCCTCGACGATGCGGCGGCGCAGGGAACGCCAGCTCGCGATCTACGAACAGGCCACCGGGATCCTCGCCATGAGCGCGTGGTTCGCCCGCAGTCTGGTCGAGCACAGCGGGCTGTCCCCGGACAAGGTCCATGTCGTGCGACCCGGCCTCACCTCAGGCCGGCATACCGCCACGGGGATATCCCGTAGGGAGGGGCGGCGTACCCGGCTGCTGTTCGTCGGCCGCGACTTCCACCGCAAGGGCGGGGATCTCGTCGTCGAGGCACTGACCGTGCTGCGCCGTGACGTCGATCCCGCCATCACGCTGACCGTGGCCGGTCCACGGGAGTGGCCGCTGCGGGGTGAGCCGCCACCCGGGGTCGAGTTCGCCGGGCCGTTGCCGACCGCCGAGATCGCGCGGCTGTACGACTCGCACGATCTGTTCGTCATGCCATCGCGGATGGAACCGTTCGGCATCGTTTTCGCCGAGGCGCTCTCCCGCGGCCTCCCCTGCGTGGGCCGGGACGCGTACGCCATGCCGGAGTTGATCACGCCCGGCGTCAATGGCGGGCTCGTCCGCGGCGACGACGCCACCGACCTCGCCAAGGTCATCGCGGAGGTGCTCGGCGATGACGCGGTCTACCACGAGTGCGGCGAGCGGGCTCGCGAGACGGCGGAGTGGTTCTCCTGGGAACGCGCCGGCCAAGAGGCGATCTCAGCGATCAGCCGAAACCCGTGAGATCAGGGCATCACGGGCTTTCCGCTCTCCGCCCAGACATTGCCGCTCCAGACGTTTCCCGGCCCCGGCTCGAAGGAGACGACCGGCCCGAATGCCCCGGAGTTCTTGAAATACCGGTTGCTGAACGCGTTTCTGGTGATCTTGATGTTCGTGGACTGGCCGTACTTGCCCTTACCGGCGTAGAGCGTGTAGCCACCACCGGCCATGAGGTTGTTGTCCAGCGTCACGTCGTGCGCACGCCCGAAGTCCTGATAGATCGAAACCGCCGAGGTCTGCCCGAGCGGGTTGAACAGGACGTTGTGCCTGATCACCAGCGTCATGCCCGGCGCGGGACCGTCGTTGGAGGCGATGGCGGCGATGTGATCCTTCGGGAACTCTTTCGGGCCCAGGATGACCGAGTCCTCAATGAGTCCCTGGTCGGTGCCGATCCCATCACTGACCGTGTGAATGTAGCTACGGCGGACCGTCAGCATGCCGCCGAAGTTCAGGATCCCGAACTGCGCCTGATGCTTTCCGTCCCCATTGATCTCAGTATTCTCCACGCGCAGTCCGGAGAATCCCTTGCGCTGAATGATGGACCACTCCCCGGCCCCGATCACATGCGAATTACGGACCGTGACGTTGTTGGCCTCGATATTGATCTCGGTCTGGACTTCCAGTCCGTCGATCACCGTGCCGTCTTTGTGCACCGTGATGGGGCCGCTCCGCTTGAGCTTCTTGCCCTGGGGAATTCCGGAGGTGCGCAGGCTCGGCCAGGCGGACCGGGCTCCCTCCGCGCCGGCCGCCTCCGCCTTGGCACTCGCCTTGCCCTTCGGATTGAGCTGCAGCGGCGGCACGTCGACCGGGCTCGCCGTCGGCTGCGGGTGGATAGGGCGATTCACGATTTCCGCGGCCTTCTTGGTCCGGTCTCGCTCTCCGCCTCCGCCCCCGCAGGCGGCCAGTCCGGCGGCAGTACAGGAGACCGCAACGGTCAGTATCAGAACCTTGCTACCACGCGCGGCCACGGGATGCCCTTCGCCGACTACGACTGGTCGCCCCAGAGTCTGCCATTATTTCCCCCAGCGCGGCATGAATAGCAGATAAAATCGGCGATTGTCATCTCGCACCGAAAAGATCGCCGCGTTTGTCAACCCATGTCTGTGCCTTTCGCGTCCTATTCGAGTTATTCGAGGTGGCCGATAGAGGCCATGATCCCTGATCGTTCACTTTTTGGAGGTGGCAGTGGAGACTCTCCCTCGTTTGCTCGCCGTATCTGCGGCGCCCGGGCACCCCGGGCCGGCGCCCGAGACCCTGGATCCGGGCCTGACGGGCGAGGCCGCGGCTCTCGTACTGAACCCCCGTGATCATTCCTACGCGGCGCTGAGCACGGCCGACCTCCGCAAGCGGGTCACCACCGGAGAGGGGCTCGCCGAGATCGCCGCGCCGTTCGCCGCGGTCGCGTCCGACGGGGCCTCGCTCACCATCGCAGCCGATCAGTTGGGGCTCCGGCAGCTCTACGGCGTCCGAGGGGACGGCTGGGCCGCCGTCTCGACCTCGGCCAGACGGCTCGGCCTGCTGGCCGGAGCCGGGCTGGACCGCGACGCCCTCGGCGTCTACCGGCTCATCGGCCACCACCTCGACGAGGACACGGCGTTCTCCGGAGTCGTCAAGATGCCCGCCGGGCACCGCTGGACGCTCGCCGACGGGCGGCTCACCGAGACCCCCTGCCCGGCGGGCGACTTCGCGACCGACCGGGTCCCGACGGTGGACGAAGCGGTGCGGGAGCTCACCACCGTGCTCCGAACCGCCATGGAGCGCTGCCTGGACGAGTATCCCGACGCCGTACTCCAGCTCTCCGGAGGCCTGGACACCCGCATGCTGCTCGCCGCGATCCCACCCGCACGGCGTACCGGCCTGCGCGCCCTCACCCTCGGCTCTCCGGACAACAGCGATCACGCGGCCGCGACCGTACTGGCCGAGCGCTATCAGATGCGTCGCGACGTGATCGACCTGGCCGCGCTGGGCCGGCTCGAACCGGCCGAGGTTCACCGGCTGGTCCAGCGGGCCGGGCTGAAACACGAGCAGGTCCTGAGCCCGATCCACTTCGGCATGCTCGAGTGGGTCGAGGAGCAGACCTCCGACGTACCGCGCATCAGCGGCTTCGGTGGTGAGCTGGCGCGCGGCATGTACTACCCGCTGCAGCGACAGCACCCACGGGTGACACCGCGGCTGGTGGAGCGGCTGGCCCGCTGGCGCATCTTCAGCCTCGACCCGGTGGACTCGGCCTGTCTCGATGCGGACTTCGCCAGGGAGTCGGAAGCAGCGGCGCTCGACCGGCTGCAGACCATCTTCGCCGGCTACGGCACCGACTGGCTGTCGGCGACCGACGCCTACTACTACCGGCAGCGTTACCACCGTGCGGTGGGGGCGGTCGTCACGAGTTCGTGCCTGGAGCACACGGTGCTCAGCCCGCTGCTCCATCCGCGTTTCGTGGCCATCGCCGAGGCGCTGCCGCCCGAGGCCAAGCGCGGCTCCGCCTTCAACGCCCGGGTGCTCGCCGCGCTCGATCCGGAGCTCGCGGCCATTCCCATGGACACGGGCGTACGGCCGGACGCGCTGATGGCACCACGTCCGGTCGCCCTCGCACGGACCGGGCGGGACTACGCCGTCAAGGCCTCGCACAAGATCCGGCAGCGGGTCTTCAAGCGCGGCGACTCCGGCGCGGTGACGAGCGCGCTCACCGGTTCCCTGGTCGCGCACTGGCGGGCCTACCCGGGGCTCCTCGAGCCGGTGGCCGCGACCGGGCTGCTCAGCCAGGAATGGCTGGAGCGTCTCCTTTCGGGCGAGATCACACCCGCCCCCGTGACGGCCGGCTTCGTCGCCCTCCTGGAAGCCGCGACCTCATCTAAGAAAGCAGAGTGAGGAAGGCACGGTAGGCAGATAAGAATCAGGAGAGGGCTTTTCGGAGGGCTTCGACGGTCCGTACCTGCTGGTCTTCGGTGATGTGCGGGAACATCGGCAGGGAGAGGATCTCGTCGGCCGCCGCCTCGGTGACCGGGAAGTCGCCCGGCGCGTACCCGAGGGACCTGAACGCGGGGGCGAGGTGGGCCGGGACCGGATAGTGGACGCCACAACCGATTCCCAGTTCGCCCAGTGTCCGCGCCACCTGGTCCCGCCTGTTGCTCCCCCTGGCGGAACCGTCCAGCGGAGAGACCCGGATGACATAGAGATGCCAGACGTGCCGGTTTCCGGGTGCCTGTACGGGAGGTACGACGCCGGGCAGGTCGGCGAGCAGGCTGGAGTAGCGTTCGGCGGCGGCCCTGCGGAGCTCGTTCCACTCGGCGAGTCGGCGCAGCTTGGCCCGCAGCACGACCGCCTGCAGGGTGTCGAGGCGCGAGTTGAATCCGAGGGTCTCATGGTGATACTTGGTCTCGCTGCCGTGGTTGGACAGGAGCCGTACTGCCCGGGCGAGCTCCACCGAACCGGTGACCACGGCACCCGCGTCGCCGTACGCCCCGAGGTTCTTGCCCGGGTAGAAGCTGGTGGCGGCCAGCGCCCCGAAGAACCCGATGCCGTGCTGGATGGCCCCCTGCGACTGCGCCGCGTCCTCGATGACGGGCGGGCCGAGCTCCAGGAGCGGGGCCATCGGAGCGAGCTGACCGTACAAGTGCACGGGGACGATCGCGCCGGTCGACGGACGCACGGCCGAGGCGGCCCGCGCCGGGTCGATGAGCAGATGATCCGGGTCGACATCCACGAGCACCGGGCGGGCGCCGGCCCGGAGCACCGCCTCAACGGTGGCGACGAACGTGTTGGCGGGTAGTACGACCTCGGCATCCGGGCCGATACCGAGGGCGCGCAGTGCGAGCTCGATGGCGTCGGTGCCGTTACCGACACCGACGCAGTGTGCGGCGCCGGCGAAGGCTGCGTACTCCCGCTCGAAGTCCGCCACGTCCGGGCCCTGAACGAACGCGGTGGTGGCGAGCACGCGGTCGAAACCCTCGCGGATCTCCTCGTCCACCTCGGCATGCGCGGCGGCCAGGTCGACGAACGGAACGGCTGTCATCTCGAGTCTCCTTGCGGATCAGATGGGGAACCGGGGGCGGGTCGCAGATACCGGGCCGGGGCGCCGATCCAGACTTCGCCGGCCGGCACGTCCCGGGTGACGACGGCCCCCATGCCGATCAGCGCGCCCGGGCCGATGGTGCGGCCCTCGCGGATGAGCGCGCCAGCGCCGAGGTAGGCACCGGCTTCGACCCGCACCGTGCCACCGAGCCGGACGCCGGAGGCGATGGTGACGAAGTCCTCGATGACGTCGTCGTGGGTCAGCGTGACGTGGGGCATGACCACGGCATGTGCCCCGACCCGGACCGAGGCGGTCAGCACGGTGCACGCCAGCAGCACCGAGCCGGGACCGATCGACGACGAGGGCGACACCGAGGCCGTCGGATGAACGAGGGTCGCGTAGCGGGCCGGCGGCAGCCCGAGCCGGGCGACGATGCGAGCGCGGCTGGCGTAGTCGCGCGGGCTCGCGGTGCAGATGACGACCTGGGCGTCCGGCCTGCGGGCGAGTTCCTCGAGTCCGCCCAGCACGGGCAGTCCGTCGATGACGGAACCGTGCCGGGCCGGGTCGTCATCGAGGAAACCCGCCGGCCGCCATTCGGGCAGTACGGCCACCAGCTGGCGGGTCTCCCGGGCGAGCCCTCCGGCGCCGACGATCAGAAGTTCACGAGGCATCGGCCTGTCCCATCGTCCGGAGTCCTTGGAGCACGCCCCGCATCCGGTAGAGCAGCAGCCCGACCGCGGACAGGCCGGTGGCCCCAGCGAGGCCGAGGGCGATGAGGTCGAAAGAGATCAGCCGGTGGATCTCGAATGCGGCCAGCCCGACCACCGCAGCGATCAGCACCGGCGGCCCGACCCGCACAGCCAGGTCCGTTGCGGCGATGCCGGCCCGGTGCAGCTCCCACAGGTAGAGCGGCAGGACGACGAGCGCCGCCACCAGGACCTGGGCCGCACCCACCCCTGAGACGCCGTTCAGCCTCGCCCCGACGATCAGAGCCGGGACGAGGGCCACCAGCCAGACGAGCTGTACGGTGAACACCGCCCGCGAGCGGGCCAGCACCACGAAGTAGTCGTAGACCAGCTCGAACAGGATCCGGAATCCGCCGAGGATGGCGAGCCACATCAGGGCCGCGGAAGCGGGTGCCCACGAGGCGCCGTAGACGAACCGGACCAGCGGCTGGGCGGCGCCGCTGAGCAGCAGGCAGACCGGCAGCGTGACACCGGCGAGCAGGCCCGCGGTGGACAGGAAGGCCCGCCGCATCTGCGGAGGGTCATGCTGCAGCCGGGCGAACGCGGCCGGGGCGACGCTCCGGACCGGCTGCGAGAACATACCGACCGGCCAGTTCGAGAGATTGAAGGCGAGCACATAGAAGCCGAGCGCGGTAGCGCCGAGCACGTTGCCGACGACGAGCTGGTCGATGCTGGCCACCGCGAAGACGATGATGCTCGATCCCGCGAGCGGGATCCCGAACTTGAGCAGCGCACGGGCCGCGGCGGCGTCGAACCCGAACCGCAGCGGCTCGGGCGAGTAGATCACGAACAGCACTCCGGCCGCCGTGGCGCCCGCCAGCCGGCCGATCGCCAGGCTCATCGCGCCCATTCCGGCGACGGCCAGAAGGATCGACACGATCGTGCCGCCCCAGTTGTTCACCTGATCGGCGATCATCTTGCGGTCCTGGCGGAAGGTGCGCTGCATCAGCGCGTGCGGAACCGCCGTCACTCCGTCGAGCACCACGTTGAGGGTGAGCAGCCGGATCACCCCGGTGGCCTGCGGGGCGCCCATGGCCGCCGCGAACGCCGGGGCTCCCAGGAAACAGCCCAGATAGATCAGGCAGCTGGAGACGATGGAGATGGTCGCGACGGTCGGAGCGATCTCCCTCGGCTCGCCGGGCCAGCGGACGATCGCCAGGCTCACCCCGAGCTCGTTGAAACTCAGCACCGCCAGCAGCGCCACCATCGCGACCGCGAACGTGCCGAACTCCTTCGGCCCCAGCAACCGGGCCAGGGCGATACCGATGGCGAGCGTGCCGAACCGCCCGACCGCGGTGTTGACGAAGCTCCATCCCATCGCGCGGGAGGCGCGGCCGAACAGCGAACCGTCGTCACGGACGGCGAACCGCTTCACCCCGGGTCCCGGCGGGAGCCACGAGGCGCGACCGCGTTGAAGTCGTCCCGGGCGGCCGTCCCACGGATCCGCTGATAGCGCCGGCCGAGCTTGTAGCCGACGACCCGCCCGACAGTGGTCACGGCATCGCGGCGTCCAGCCGGACCGAGGCCGGTCCGGGCCTGGATGACCGCCTCACGGTAGATCTCCTCCTGAACGCGCGCGGCCCGTTCGAGACTGAACCGTTCGACCACCAGGCCGCGGCCGTAGTCCCCGAGCTCCTTGCGTCGGCCCTCGTCCCCGGCCAGCTCACGCAGAATCGCTTCCAGCCGTTCGCCGCCCGTTCCTCCCACCCCGTACCAGCCCTGTTCCAGGAACGTCCCAGCCGACTCGGGGGTGAGCAGCTCGAAGAAGCCGTGCTCGCCCTGGACGACCAGCGGCCGGGCGAAGGCGAGGGACCGTAGTGCCGAACCGCCCATGCCGAGCGCGATCGACGCCGCGGCGTAGGCGGGCCTGGGATCGTCGAGCTGACCGGTGACGACGATGACCCGCCGGCCCAGGCGTCCGTTGACCTCGGCGGAGCGGGCCTCGACGAGCTCCCTGGACGGGCCGTCGCCGACGATGACGAGCCGCAGTGGGAGCTCCTCCGCGAGCCGCCCCACGACCTCGATCGCCGTCAGCAGCCCTTCGAGCTTGAGCTCGGGGACGAGTCTGCCGACGATTACGACGTCGAGGTGATCCTGGTCCAGATCGAAGCGTGCGCGGAAGTCGTCCGTGGGATGCCCGGCCGCGTTCGCGCGGACGTCGACCGGGGGCTCGATCAGATGGACCACGCCCGGCCGCCGGCCCCGCCGTTCGAGCACCGTCTGCCGGATATCCTCCGTGCCGACCACCAGCGGCAGCGTCGGCGGCAGGAACGGGGCCACCGCCATCGACATCACCGTGCAGACGGCCCCGGCGCCGGCCACGCGGCGTGCCGCGTAGAAGGCCTCGAGCCCGGGTGGCCACTCGTATCCGTGGACCACGTCGAACCCACGCTCGCCGATCAGGTCCGCCAGCAGCCGTACGGTCGCCGGCGAGGGACGTCGGCGCCCCGGATCGAGCTCGAGGTGGTCGATCCCGGCTTCCCGCACCCGGGCCACCAATGGTCCAGGTTCACTGATGATCGTGACCTCGTGGCCGAGGTCGCGCACCCCGGCGGCGAGCTCGATGGCGTTGAGCTGGCTACCGCCGATCTCCATCGCGTGCGGATAGACCAGGATCCTCATGCCAGCCCGGCGATCACTTCGACGACACGGTCCTGGTCGGCCGCGCTCATCTCGTGGAAGAGCGGGAGGATCAACGATCGGGTGGTGAACCAGTCGGTCACCGGCAGGTCGGCATGGACATCGGCGTAGGCGGGCTCCCGGTGCGCAGCCATGATCCCCCGCCGGGCCGAGATACCCGCGTCGAAGAGCCGCTGCAAGAGCTCATCCCTGCCGACCGGGAAGCCGTCCGGCAGGATGACCCAGAAGGACTGGTAGTTCGTCTCGCCGTACTCCGGGTCCTGGACCGTCACGATCCCGGGCAGCTCGGCGAACAGTCGCCGGTAGCGGGCGGCCAGCTCGCGTCGCCGGGCGACGATCCCGTCCAGGCGGGTGAGCTGCACCAGCCCGATCGCGGCCTGCAGATCGGTCATCCGGTAGTTGTAACCGGTCTCGACGTACTCCTCGAAGATCACGGTCGTGCTGGCATGACGGTCTGCGGCACTCACGCTCATCCCGTGCTCACGGAGCCGGCGAGCCCGCCGGGCCCAGTCCTCCTCGCCGGTCGTCAGCATGCCGCCCTCACCCGTGGTGAGGAGCTTGCGAGGGTGGAACGACCACGCGACGAGCTCGGCGCCAGCGCCTACCGGCCGTCCCCGGTAGACCGACCCGACGGCACAGGCGGCGTCCTCGATCACCCGTATCCCGCGCGGATCGCACAGGGCCCGGATCTCGTCGAGATCGGCCGGCACCCCGGCCTGGTCGACCACGATCACCGCGCGGGTCCGGGGCGTCAGCGCGACCTCCACGGTCTTCGCGGTCACGTTGCCGGTGGCCGGGTCCACATCGGCGAACACAGGTAGGGCGCCGGTGTGCCGTGCGACGTTCGCAGTGGCGATGAACGACAGCGACGGCACCACCACCTCGTCGCCGGGGCCGACGCCGGCCAGCACCAGGGAGAGGTGCAGCGCCGTCGTGCATGAGGAGACGGCCACGCCGTGCAGGGCTTGTACGTGTTCCGCGAAGCCCCGCTCGAACTCCGCCACTCGGGGTCCCTGCGCGATCCAGCCCGAAGAGATCACCTCGGCCACCGCCACCTGCTCC
>JAOPYO010000003.1 GCA_025964575.1 Actinomycetes bacterium | reverse complement strand
CGCGGATCCGATGTGCTGGATCCGCGGCCTGGGGGCTAACCGGTGCTTGTTAAACCGGTGGCCTCCAGGGGTACGGACCCGACACGCCAGGCTTGGTGGCGTCCATGTGGGCCGTCAGAGCGATCGGGCCGGTCGCAGTGCCGGTGAAGACACTTCGCCCTTGCTCGTCCTGGCTCTGCCTGTTCAGGGAAGGCTGCTCATCGCGCAGTCGTTTGCCATTGATGGCGAGCGACCTGCCCACGACGGCGAGTTCCTGTCGGACGTTCAACGACGTCACGGACGCGAACTCGGGCACGAAGGCTTTGGGTGCGAGGGCATACGAGCCAGGGCAGGTGTCGGCCCAGGTCGGCTCTATTCGCATTGAGATTCTCACCGGATCTGACACCACCTTCCTGGCTCTCGGGCCGCACGCACCGGGCGCTTGGCTGTTTCTGTGTTCGGGTAGAGCGTACGAGAATTACCCGAAGGCAATCAAGGTATTTTTGACCTGCGGTTTTGTGGATTGATTCACGGAACCCACGGACCTTCTTCCGCGTCAGCAGCCCCAGGCGTTCACTCGCCGGCGTCCTCAGGATCGGTGACCCGGACGAGGCCCTCCTGCATCACCGAGACGACGAGCTGGCCGTCCTGGGTGAACACCTGGCCGCGGGCCAGCCCGCGAGCCCCACCGGCCACCGGCGTCTCCTGGGCGTACAGCAACCACTCGTCGGCGCGAAACGGCTGATGGAACCACATGGCGTGATCCAGGCTAGCCCCCATGGTGCGCTGGTCGCCCCAGGCCAGCCCGTGGTTGAGCAGCACCGTGTCGAGCAGCGTCATGTCGGAGGCGTACGTCATCAAGCAGACGTGCAGCAGCGGATCGTCGGGCAGCTCACCGTCGGCCTTCAGCCACACCTTGGACTCAGGCGTGATCAACGACGGGTCCTTGGCCGCCTCCCAGGTCAATGGGGTGACGTGCCTGAGATCGAAGGGACGACGGCTGGTGAACTCGTCGGCGAACCGTTCACCGAACAGCGGGAGGAGCCGTTCCCGAAACGGAGACAGCGTCTCCGGCGCGGGCGCCTCCGGCATCGCCGTCTGGTGCTCCGGCCCGTTCTCGGCCACCTGGAAGGAGGCCGACAGTGTGAAGATCGCCTTTCCGTGCTGGATGGCGACCACCCGCCGGGTCGTGAACGACCGCCCGTCCCGGATCCGGTCGACGGTGTACACGATCGGAACCAGGGGGTCTCCGGGGCGGATGAAATAGGCGTGCAGCGAATGCACCGGCCGGTTGATGGGCACCGTGCGGCCTGCCGCCACCAGCGCCTGTCCGGCCACCTGCCCGCCGAAGACCCGCTGCTGGCGATCTTCCGGGCTTCGTCCCCGGAAAATGTCGTTCTCAATCTGCTCCAGATCGAGGATCTCCAGCAGTTCCTTGAGCGCAGCACTCATGGTTTACTCCGCTCACCCTGCGCCATCTGGCGCGCTTCCGACACGACGTGGTCGACGCCGGTCAGTCTCCCAAATCGACCAGTGTGGGCGGAGTCTCACCCCGGCCCAACGCCAGTATGGACGCGCCGTAGCGCTCCAGCTTCACGGCACCCACGCCGGGAATGCCAGAGAGATCCTGTGCCACGGCGGGCTTGCGCTCGGCGATGGCCTGCAGGGTGGCGTCAGTGAACACGACGTAGGCCGGCACCTTCAGCCCCTTGGAGACCTCCATGCGCCATTCCTTGAGCCGGGCGAACAGCGCCTCGTCCAGGTCGGCGGGGCAACCCTCGCACCGGCCCAGCTTGCGCTCCAGCGCGGCCATCAGAGGCCGGCCGCACACCCGGCACGGCTGGGGGCCCTTGCGCGCGTCGCCACGCTTCGCGCGGTCGACACGGGTCGGCGTGGGGGTCGAGGTCTGCGGGGCGAGACCGTCCAGGAAGCGGGACGGCTTGCGGATCTTCCTTCCCCCCGGAGACCGTGCCAGTGCCCAGGACAGCGAGAGGTGCTCCCTGGCCCGGGTGACCCCGACATAGAGCAGCCGCCGCTCTTCCTCGATCTGCGCGGGCGTCTCGGCATAGATGATCGGCAGGGTGCCGTCGACCAGGCCGATGAGGAACACCGCGTCCCATTCCAGGCCTTTGGCCGCGTGCAGCGAGGCGAGCGTCACCCCCTCCAGCGGCGGCGCGTGCTGGACCTGTGCGCGTTCCTCGAGCTCGGCGACGAACTCCGCCAGGCCGGCCTTCGGGTCGTCCGCCGCCATGTCCTCAGCGAGCTGCGCGAGCGCAGCGAGGGACTCCCACTTCTCCCTGGCCGCACCGGTGCCTTCGGGTGCCCTGTCGGTGAACCCGGTGCCCGACAGCACATGGCGTACGGTCGCGATCAGCCCGGTGCCGTCCGTCTCCGCGTCCGCACCCGCCCGGGCCGCGCCGCGCAGCCGGATGACCGCCTCGCGCACGGCAGGCCGCTCGAAGAACCGCTCGACTCCACGCAGGATGTACGGGATACCCGCGTCGGCGAAGGCCTGCTCGTACGCCTCCGACTGGGCGTTGATCCGGAACAGCACCGCGATCTCACGGGCGGGGACGCCGTTCTCGATGAGCTTGCGCGCCTTACGGGCGACGTCGTCGGCTTCGGCGACCTCGTCGTCGTATTCGGCGAAGGTCGGCTCGGGACCGTCTTCGCGCTGCGCGATCAGCTCCAGCCGGTGCGTGCGTCCCTCTCCCTTGGCCAGCTCGAGGACGCCGTTGGCCAGCCGGACCACCTGGGGGGTCGACCGGTAGTCGCGGACCAGCTTGACCACGGTCGCCTGTGGATGGTCCTTGGTGAAGTCGAGCAGGTAGGACGGGGTGGCGCCGGTGAAGGAGTAGATCGTCTGGCTGGGGTCGCCGACCACGCACAGCTCGTCACGGCCGCCCAGCCAGGTGTCGAGCAGCAGTTTCTGTAGCGGGTTGACGTCCTGGAACTCGTCCACCACGAAGTGGCGGTACTGATCCCGCACCTGGTTGGCGACCTCCTGGTGCTCGGTGAGCACGGCGGCGGTGAGCTCCAGCATTCCCTCGAAGTCGAGCAGGTTGCGCTCACGCCGCAGCGTCTCGTACATCGTGTAGATGCGGGCCACGTCGACCGGGTCCGCCGGGGCCTTACGGCCGGTGCGGGCCATCGCCCCCGGGTAGTCCTCGGGCCGGAGCTGGGTGACCTTGGCCCACTCGATCTCGCCCGCGATGTCGCGCAGCTCCGTGCGGCCGAAGGACAGCCGGCAGCCACGGGCCGCGTCGGCGACCAGGCCGATCTTGGACTCGAGGATCTTGGGGGGGTCGCCGCCGATGACCCTCGGCCAGAAGTAGGTGAGCTGGCGCAGCGCCGCCGCGTGGAACGTGCGGGCCTGCACTCCGGGGGCGCCCAGCGCGCGGAGCCGTCCGCGCAGTTCCCCTGCCGCGCGGGTGGTGAATGTCACAGCCAGCACCCGCTGCGGGGCCATGGCGCCGGTCAGCGTCGCGTACGCGATCCGGTGAGTGATCGCCCGAGTTTTACCGGTGCCGGCCCCGGCCAGCACGCACACCGGGCCGCGCACGGCCTCGGCGACCGCGCGCTGCTCCGGATCGAGCCCCTCCAGAACCGCCTCGGCATCCATGCCTCACATCCTTGCAGGAGCCACAGACGGAATAGCCCGCGCCTCGCAACCTGTGGATAACTCGCCCGGCCTCGCAGCGTCCCAACGGAATGTAGTTTTACGGCAAAGTGTTTCCCTCTTTACGATCCCTTGGATCACTTGGCGGGTCACATCGACGGATCACTTTAAGGAGCGGCACCGATGTCCACTACCACCACCGGCCAGCTGACGATGTACACCACGACGTGGTGTGGCTTCTGCCGACGGCTCAAGACCCAGCTGGCACGCGAGGGCATCCACATGGTGGAGATCGACATCGAGCAAGACACCGCCGCCGCGGAGTACGTCATGAGCATCAACGGCGGCAACATGACCGTGCCGACCGTGGTCTTCCCGGACGGTACCGCTGTGACCAACCCCAGCGCCAAGGACGTCAAGACCCGCCTGGCATCCATCTCCTGACCTCGGGCGGAACACCTTTTCTTCCGTGATCTTGCAGTTCGCCTTGGCACGATCACGGGAGAGAGGCGTTCAGGGGAGTTGGGAACCCCGGACTCGGGAGACCTCGCCGCCGTACCAGTGGCTGATCATCCGGCTGGCGATGGAGAGTTTGCCGGGTGCCATGATCTCCCCGGCCTTGACCGCGGCCCCGAACTCGTCGCGGGTGTACCAGGCGGCGTCGACGATCTCCGTCGGGTCCGGCCGTAGTTCCTCTGGCGTGGTCACACCCTCATCAACACGGCAGAAGAAGCCGAGCATCAGGCTCTGCGGCAGGGGCCACGGCTGGCTGCCGACATAGCGGATGTCCCGCACCACCAGACCAACCTCTTCGTACACCTCGCGGGCGACCGCCTGCTCGAGGGACTCCCCCGGCTCGACGAACCCGGCCAGCACCGACCGCATGGCCTCCGGCCAGGCGGGGCCGCGGGCCAGCAGGATCCGGTCGGCCTGGTCGGTGATCAGCATGATCACGGCAGGGTCCAGCCGCGGGAAGTGCTCGGATCCGTCCGCGGGACACACCCGTACATGACCGGCCGCCGCGAGCTCCGTTCGGGCGCCGCAGCGCGGGCAGTGCTGATGGGTCCAGTGCCAGTGCTGCAGGGCGACCGCGTGGGTGAACAGCCCGGAGTCGCGATCACTGAGGAGCGCTCCAACCCGTCGCAGATCGGAGTGTTCGGCCCCCTCAATGACCGGCAGCGGGCCGGAGACCGCGAAATAGGCGACCCCGTCGGTGTCGACCCCCAGCAGATACCGCTCGCGCGGCTCCGGCAGCTCCGCGGGCGAGACGAGGACCAGCGCCGGGGCGTCCTGGACCCGGACGAGTGCCTGCCCCTTCTCGATCGCGAAGACCCGGGTGCGCAGGTCGGCCCAGGCCTCGGCCACCCACGCGTCGTCCTTGCGCCGCTCGGACACCCGGTCGAGGGTGCCGCGCGCCAGTGCCAGCCAGCCCAGTTCAGTCACAGGGGTCCTTTCCTTGAGCCGTGGTGTGTCCCGCACAGCACGAGTCAGCGGGGCATGCTCGTGGCCAGCTCGTCCCAGAGGTACGCGGCCGACTCCGCCCCCTTGAGCAGCAAGGGCATCTCGACCTTCTCGTTGGGCGCGTGGATCCGGTCGTCGGCCAGACCGACCGCCATGAACACCAGCGGGGCCTCGAGGAGGTCGGCCAGATCGGCCTCGGGGCCGCTGCCGCCTTCCCGGGTGAAGAGGATCTCCTTGCCGAATGCCTTCTCCATGGCCCGCTTGGCGGCCTGCACGCCGGGCGAGTCGATCGGCGAGAAGCAGGGCCGTACACCGGGGCCGGGGATCGTGACCTTGACCTGGATGCCGGGAGGGGTGTGCACCGCCACGTACGACTGCAGCGCCTCCTGCACCTTCAGCGGATCCTGGCCGGCGACCAGCCGGAAGGAGACCTTGGCATGAGCCTCTCGGCCGATGATCGTCTTGCCGCCGGGACCGGTATGGCCGCCCCACATGCCGTTGATCTCGGCGGTGGGCCGGGCCCAGATCCGCTCCAGGGTGGTGAACCCCCTCTCCCCGTAGGCGGCGCGGCTGTTGCCGGCGGTCTTCAGCCAAGCCGCCTCGTCGAAGGGCAGCCTGGCGAACAGCTCGCGCTCCTCGGCGGTGAGCTCGATGATGCCGTCGTAGAAGCCGGGCAGCGTAACCCGCCCGTCTTCGTCGTGCAGCCCGGCGAGCAGCGCTGCCATCGCGTGCAGCGGGTTGGGCACCGCACCGCCGAAGGAGCCGGAGTGCAGGTCGACCTCCGGGCCGTACATGTCGATCTCGGCCTCGGTGAGCCCGCGCATGCCGGTGCACATGGACGGGACGTCCCTGCCCCACATGCTCGTGTCGCTGATGACGATCACGTCGCAGCGAAGCCGGTCACGCTGCCGGGTGAGCAGGTCGGCGAAGTGGATCGAGCCGGACTCCTCCTCACCCTCGATGAGCAGCTTGAGATGCACCGGCGGGGCCGTGGAACCGCGTGCCGCCAGATTGGCCTTCAGTCCGAGCGTGTGGAAGAGGACCTGGCCCTTGTCGTCGGAGGTGCCCCGGCCGATGAGCTGTTCACCACGCTCGACGGGCTCGAACGGCGCGGTGAGCCACTCGTCAGCGGGCTCGCCCGGCTGGACGTCATGGTGACCGTAGACCAGGGCCGTGGGCGCGGCCGGATCCTCGGCGGGCCATTCGGCGAAGACCGCGGGCAGGCCGGCGGGTCCGGCGGGGTGGGACTGCGTCTCCCAGACCTCGACGGTCGGGAAGCCGACCTCCCGCAGATACTCCGCCAGCCACTGCGCGGAGCGGCGTACGTCGATGTGATGCTCGGGATCACCGGAGACCGACGGGATCGTCAGCCATTCCTTCAGATCCGCGAAGAACCCACTCGCGTTGACCTCGACGTATTCACGAACATCCACTGCCATGCCCCTTTGCACGTCGTCCGTCGTGTCACTCTAGTCAGGTGCCCGCGAGGGCCCGAAGGAGGGAGTGCAGTGATCTTCATCGACCCGCCGTTGTGGCCGACGCGGGGGCGCGTGTGGTCCCACCTGGTCAGCGACGAGTCCTTCGAGGAACTGCACGGGTTCGCGGCCCGGCTGGGCATGCCGCCCCGGGCGTTCGAGCGCGACCACTACGACGTTCCCAGCGAGCTGTACGACGCGGCGGTCGAGCTGGGTGCCGCACCGGTCGGCTGCCAGGAACTGCTCCGGCGCCTCACGAACTCCGGCCTGCGCCGCCCGAAGCACCGCCCCGCCCCACCTTCGTTGATCACGGAGGAGACTGGGCGCGCAGGAGGGTGAGCTCCGTCTCGAGGTTGTGACGGGCTTTCAGCTCGAAGCGCTCACGGGCGGCCGGTGTCTGGAAGAGCACGGGCAGCGCGAGGAGGCTTGTCAGCACCTCGGCGCGGCCCGTGGTGAAGAACTCCTCGGGCACGAAGGCGTACTCCTCCCGTACGGCCGACGCGTACGCCGCATAGTCGGTGGGAGAGGCCGCGAGGATCGCCAGATCGGCGTCGCAGAGCACCTGCCCGTTGGAGTCCTGCGGCTCGGGAGCGTGAGTGATCGTCAGCCGTACCAGCCGGGCCACCTCGGCGATCATCGCCGGCGGCAGATCGGTGTCGGTCAACATCCGCTCGGCCAGCCTGGCGCTGAGTTCCTCGTTGTCGGCACGCTCCGGGTCGTAGACGGCGTCATGGAACCACGCTCCGAGCCGTACCGCATCGGCGTCGGCGGCGTGATCGGCGAGCTCGTCGACCAGATCCAGCACCACGGTGAGGTGCTCACGGTTGTGATAGCGCCGGTGCTCTTCGCCATAACGCGCGACGAGGTCCGCCCCGAGGCGCCTCGTCTCCGCGCCCGCCAGGGCCACCCACCGCTGCACAAGATCCATGCTCGCCATCTTGGTCGACTCACGGCGAGCCCCGCACCCTGCCCCCCCGGATGAATGTGGGACTCGCCACGAGTCAACGGGTTCTTGGGCGCGACACCCAGCCGGCCACTAAGGTGACTCGAAGTTAGGCAAGGCTTACCTCATGTCGGGAAGGATGTGCGCGTGCGGCTCTACCTCGTCGCGGGCAAGGTGACCGACTCGGTGACGCATGGGTTCCTGCCCGCCGCCGCCTGCCTCGGTCTCGAGGTCACGGTGCTGACCGACCGGCCCGGCGACCATGATCGGGCGTACGAATCGCTCTCTACGACGTCAGGGGTCCCCTGTCGCGTTTCAGTGGTCGGGTGCGAGGTCACGGACTTCCGAGAGATCGTCGAGCACGCGCGCACGCCCGACGCGATCTTCTCCAACAGCGACCATCTGCAGACACCCACCGCGCTGGCCGCGGCCTACTTCGGGCTGCCTGCCAAGGACTGGCGCGCCGCGACCCGCACCAAGAACAAGGCGCTCATGCGACGGCATCTCGCCGACCTGGGTCTAGACAGGGTGTCCACCGGAGACCCAGCGGACCCCGTGCCGTTCCCCGCCGTCCTCAAGCCCCGGGAGGGTGTGGCCAGCGAGGACGTCTTCCTGGTGAGCGACGCCGCGGAACTGTCCGGCCGGGTGGCGGAGATCCGGCGGCGCCGAACCGATCCGCTCGTGCTGGAGGAGTATCTCCCCGGGTCGCTGCACACCCTCGAGACCCTCGGCGACGAGCGGCGCCTGGCCGTTCTCGGCTCCTTCCGTACGGCGCTGTCGCCGCCACCGTACTTCATCGAGGAACGGCTCGACTGGGCCCCGCCACCAGCGGAAATCGGCCAGGTACTGACCCAGCTCGCCGCTCTGGGCGTCGGGTTCGGGGCCTGCCACACCGAGTTCGTCGTCCACGAGGGCCGGGCCCGGCTGATCGAGGTCAACTACCGGGTCATCGGTGATCACGGCGATTTCCTGCTCGCCGATCTCCTGGGTCTCCCGGTCTTCGAGCACATCCTCCGCCTCCACCTGGGCGACTCCCTCGATGAGCTTCTCCCCCGTGATGCCGGATTTCCCCGCGATGATCATGCAGTTGGTGAGAACTTCCCGGCACGCCTCCGGCACGAGGCCAAGATCACGCATGCGGCAATGGACAACGTCCTGGCCGATCGGTCCGGGACGCTCACGGTCGCCCCGGGACCGGTCGAGCGGAAGACCGGCGGAGTGCGGCTCACCTACCGGCCCCTGCGTGCCCCCGGCGACCGGATCACACTGACCCGGACCAACCGCGACTACCTCGGCATCATCCAGGTGATCGCCCCCAGCCCGGAAGGCGTCGAAACCGCGCTCCAGGACTTCCGGGCCGAGCACACCTGGGAGATCCGGTGATCGAGGCCTCCCTCGCCGCCCGGGTGCTCGACGCCCTCCTCCGCGAAGACTTCGGTGGCCTGCGGCGCTTCATCGCATACGACGCACCTCTCCCGCCGGGATCCGCACCCCGCCCCGGGGGGATCAGGTCCCCCTTGCAGCCCAGCGGATTCCTGTCGAAGCCGGCGGTGCGGCCCGGTCTGGGGCTCGATGAGGTGCTGGCCCTGGTGCGGCAGGTAGCCGATCCGCGTGATGACGTCACGGCGTTCGAGCAGGAGTGCAGGCAGGCCCTGGCCACGGAGCGGCTGCATGTCTCGGTCCACTCCCGGGTGCTCGACCACCTGGGCACGCTGCGGCGCGGTGATCGGTCCGCCGACCTGGGATCGAGGACCTTCTACGACACGCTGGCCGCGTACACCGACCATCCCGTCCATCCTGCCGGGCGCTGCCGGCTAGGGCTGAGCGAGGAGGATCTGCGACGCTACGCCCCCGAGTTCCATCCCGTCTTCTCGCTCCGCTGGGCCGCCGTCCCCCGGGGACACGTCACCTCGGCCGGGAAGCGTCCGCCGTGGTGGCCCAGCCCTGAGGACGTCGGCCTCTCCCGCGACCCGTTCTACGATCTGTTTCCCCTCCATCCCCTCACAGCGCGTGACCTTTGGGCCATGCCGGAGCGACGCGGGCTTGACGTCATGCCCGAGGCACGCCGGGAAGCTCTTCCCGCCGGCACCGTGCTCGCACCCGAGCCGTACCTCGAGGTCAGACCGACCCTGTCGATGCGGACGGTCTGTGTCGTGGCGGACCCGTCGACCCATCTGAAGGTGCCGCTGCCGACCAGCACTCTCGGTCTGCGCAACCGTCGCACGATCGTGCCGCGCACGCTCGGCGACGGCGCGCTGGTCCAGCGCACCCTGGGAAGGCTCCTGGACCGCGAGCCCGAACTGCCGGTGCTGCTCGCCGACGAGCAGACGTACGGCCACGCGGGTGATCCCCACCTCGGCTACCTGGTCCGGCGGTTCCCCGCTGAAACCGCCGATGCCCGGGTCGTGCCGGTCGCGGCCCTGCTGGCACCGGCACCCGGTGGCAGATGGGTCGTCGAGGAGCTGACCACCGACGTCGAAAAGTTCTTCAACGACTATCTGCGGGCGCTGTTCACCTGGAACGTCACCCTGTTCGTGCGGTACGGCATCGTGCTGGAGGCGCATCAGCAGAACGTCTCGGTCGTGCTTCGCCCCGGATCCCTCGAGCTGCTGGTCAAGGACAACGACAGCCCGCTGGTCGATCGCGAACGGATGACCGCCGCCCTCGGGCCGGGTGCCGCCTTCCAGCCCGCCGACGACCGTCTGCTCACCACCGATCCCGAGGCACTCTCGAAGGTCTTCGTCACGATCACCCTGCATCTGTGCGCCGGGGCGATCGCGTTCGGGCTCTCAGAGCGGGAACTGCTGCCACTCACCACCGGACTCGGCCTGATCCGGGACCGGCTGGATGAGGCGCTGGGGGCCTTCGGTTCGAAGTCCGCGTTTCTCCGCGAACGCACGCTCGACGCGGAGACCCTGCCGGTCAAGGCGATGCTCACCGCCGGGACCCTCGTCGACAAGACCCGCACCGGCGCCGCCGACATCAACAAGCACTACGGCCCGCCCGGGCATAACTACCTGCGAGGGAACGCTCAGTGAGGTCGCTCACCAGCCCGACCCGTCTCGATGCCGGCGAAGCCACCGGCATCGCCCTGCTCAACTGCCTGGTGCGGGAGATCAGTGTGCCCGAGCACCAGGTGTGGGAGTCCGGTGCGCATCTGCCCGCTGGGCCCGTGCCGCCGACCGCGCCGCCGAATACGTCGCCGTCCCCAGCCCTTTCCGGGAGGACTACCTTTGGCAACCGACCTGCCCCCAACACAGGCCGACGTGCCGCAAACGTTCGCAATGGCCGGCGCCTACGCGTGGAATATCTCACATCATGATCTTTTGATGCACCCGAAGGCCGATTTCCACTACATATCCAGGTGAATTGCGGGTATGGCCGCTCCATTCCGGCAAGTCGTAAAGGAGGTCCTCAGTGCTGGTCGATCGGGTTCGGGAACTGGGACAGACGATCACGGAGCGCCCGCGGGAGTATGCGGCGCTCGGGGTGAACGCTCTGCGGGCCGCCTGGAACGCCGGGGCTTTCCACCCCATCCGCCCGGATCGGGCGGGGCGTCTGCTCTTCCCGATCGCCCGGTTCGGACTGACGCCGGCCACCGCGGGCGCGATGGCGGCACTGCGCTATCCCGACCGCACGGCCGTGATCGATGAGCGCGGCGAGCTGACCTTCGCCGAACTGGAGCACCGCGCCGCGGCCCTCGCGATCGCACTGCGCGAACGCCTCGGGGAAGGGCAGCGGCTGGGCATCCTGTGCCGTAACCACCGGGGCTTCATCGAGGCCGCGCTGGCCGGTTCACGGCTTGGCCACGACGTCGTCTTCCTCAACACCGACTTCTCCGCCAAGCAGCTGAGCGCCGTGCTCGGCCGGGAGCGCATCGGCGCCCTCGTGCTGGACGAGGAGTTCGACGCACTGCTCGATGACGCGTCGTTCGCCGGTGAACGGGTGACCGCCTGGCACGACGGCTCAGCCCGCAACGCCACGATCGACGATCTGGTGGCGGCGACCGAGCCGGAACCGCTGGTGGCCGAGCGGGCCGGCCGCGTGATCATCCTGACGTCCGGCACCACCGGGACGCCCAAGGGCGCCCAGCACGACCTGTCAATCGGAGCCGTCATCCCGGCGGCGCTCACCCATCTGGTGCGGGTGCCGCTGCGTTCGGGAGAGCCGATCGTCATCGGACCGCCGCTGTTCCACGTGCTGGGACTCGCCTATCTGATGAGCGGCCTGGCCCTCGGCCTTCCGGTCGTCCTGCACCGGAAGTTCGAGGCCAAGCAGACCCTGGACGCCATCGCCCGGCATCGGGCGGGTGCGCTGATCACAGTCCCGGTGATGCTGCAGCGAATCCTCGAGGTGCCGCCGTCCGCCCGGCCGAACACATCCTCGCTGCGGGTGGTGGTCTCCGGCGGCGCCGCTCTGCACACCGGCCTGTCCCAGGCCTTCATGGACGCGTTCGGCGAGGTACTGCACAACGTGTACGGGGCGACCGAGACCGGCTGGGCCACCATCTCGACCTCCGAAGACCTGCGGGCCGCACCGGGCACGGTCGGCAGGCCCTCCCTCGGCCTCACCCTGAAGATCCTGAAGCCGGGAGGGGGCGAAGCGGCCACCGGCGAGACCGGCGAGATCTTCGTCGGTGGTGGGCTGAAGTTCGCCGGTTATACCGGGGGCGGCGGCAAAGAGATCCGCGATGGGCTCACCAGCACCGGCGACCTCGGGCATCTGGACGACGAGGGCCGGCTGTTCATCGACGGCCGTGCCGACGACATGATCATCTCGGGTGGCGAGAACATCTTCCCGAGCGAGGTCGAGGAACTGCTGGAAGAACATGACGGCGTCGCCGAGGTCGCGGTGGTGGGCGCGGACGACGAGAAGTTCGGCCAGCGCTTGGTCGCCCATGTCGTACGGTCCGGCGGCGACTCCGGCGAGGTCACCGAAGACCAATTGAAGGCCTACGTCAAGGAGCATCTGGCCCGCTACAAGGTGCCGCGCGACATCTTCTTCGTCGACGAACTCCCACGGACCACCACCGGCAAGATCAAGCATCGGGCCCTCAAAGACTGACCCGGGTGGGGGATCAGCTGGTCTCCGCGTCCTTCACGGCCAGGCAGATGCGGGCGAGATCGCGGATGGCGTCGGCGCGGCGCTCTTCGAGCGGGCGTGCGTCTCCCGGCTCAGCGGCCGCCAGCGTGTCCAGCACCAGAGAGAACAGCGGCCACTCGGCCGGGCTGATGTAACCCTCGAAGTCATAGCCGTCGTCGGCTGCCTCCTCGAGATCGACGTTGCGGGCGAACGTCGCGAACGCGGTCTCGGCCGCCACCACCCCGATCCGCATGGCCAGCACAGAGGGGGAGGTCTCCGTGCGCTGGGCGGTCTGAGATTTGGAGGGCAGAACGCCACTTCTAGAACCCATGTTCGAAGCCTAGCGCCCATCCCTGCCAAATGTCGAACGTTTGCTCGAAACCCCTGGTCAGGAGGCGGTGGCCGCCAGGAACACATGGGAATGAGTGAAGGAGAGTTCGCCCGCGACGAGTTCGGGGCGCAATCCGCTGGGCGGCCCGCCATCGAGCTCGGCCGTGAGCTCGGCACGGATCCGCTCGCCCGCCTCCTGCGGCGTCCGTGACTGCTCCAGCCACTGGTCCACAGGACGTACGACCTCGAACGACTCTCGCCGCCTCACCTCGGCCCCCGTCTCGGCGAGCAACTCGGCGATCTGGTCGGCGGTCAGCAGCGCGGCGTGCGACGGATCGCGCAGTCGCTCGATGACATCCGGGTCACCGGGCCCGTCCGGACGCACGATGTCGGCGATGATCAGGCTGGCACCGGGGCGGCTCACCCTGACCATCTCGCGCAGCGCACCCAGTGGGTCACCGAAGTGGTGCAGCGAGAAACGCGACACCACCAGGGTGAAGGACCGGTCGAGATAGGCCAGGTCCGCGGCATCGCCCCGGGCAAAGGTCACATTGGTGATCCCATCCCGGTCGGCCCGCCGCTTGCCCTCTTCGAGCATGGCCGGGGAAGCGTCGATCGCGGTCACGTGCCGGACCCGCCGGCCGATCGCGCGGGCCACCAGCCCGGTCCAGCAGGCGACCTCCAGGACGATGTCCTCCGGATCCAGCTCGGGTTCGGTGAAGTCCATCAGGCGGCCGAGCGCCTCCGTGACTTCCCACGCGACCTTGTCCTCGTGCGTCACCGCCACGCCGACCTCCCTGCGTCGTTCTCGGGATCATCTCCGTATCCGCGCAGATAGACAAGGGTCTAACGAGATCGCTTATAAACGGGATCATGATGCCGCGCGCCGAAGGGCATACGAGGTCCGCTTGCGCAGCGTGCGATCGTCCTACTGCGCGTCAGGCGTCGACCAGTACCGCGCCGACGTCCAGGGCTTCAGCCTGGTCTCTACCTGTCGTACTGGCCTTCGCGAATCTTGGCGGCCAGAGCGGCGACCGTCCCGCGTGAGAACGTCAAGTGCGGAAGCGCGGTGTTCTTGCTGTCCCTGATCCCGACAGTGCCGAGGCCGAGCGTCGCCAGCTCGACACAACTGCCGTTGTCATTGCCGCTACTGCGGCGGCTCTTACGCCAGGTGGTCATTGAGGTCCTCCATTACTCGTCTGATCAGCTCGCGGGAGGCGATTTCGGGGAGTGCCTGCGCGCCGATCTGGTCGAACCGCAGCACCAGAATACGCACTTCGGCCGGACTCTCCACCAATCGCCCGGAGAGCTGGGCTCCGGTGAAAGCGACGTCCCGCCCGGGAAGCATGCTGATCCGGAACTCGCCGTTCACGCCGACGTGCGCACCGGCCGACGTGGGAATGATACGGATGCTCACGTGCGAGAGCTCCGACAGTTTGAGAAGGTGGCCGAGCTGCTCTCTCATGATGTCGGCGCCTCCGATCTCCTGTCTGAGCAGACACTCGTCAAAGAGCACCCACAGGCGCGGCGTGTGGTGGTCGTTCAGGATGAGCGTCTGGCGGGACAGCCGATCGGCGAGTGCCTCGTCGAGTTCCAGTGGCCCGGTGCTCAGCAGCGCTCGCGCGTAGTTCGGGGTCTGCAGTGGAACCGGAATCACCTGGCCACAGTAGATCTTGAGATCGGTGGCGTGCCGCTCATATCCGGAGTATTGAGCGAACCATGAGGGGTCATGGTTGAGCCTGGCGAATCTGAGGTGGCGTAAGAAACGGCCACCCGTCGCGAACCTGGCGTCCACCAGTTCGAGATTCTTTTCGTCCGGTTTGCGGTATCCGGTCTCCCAGTTGGAGACGGTGGACCGCGCGGCACCCGCGACCTGCCCGAACTGGGCGAGCGACATTCCCGCTTGCAGACGGCACTGACGCAGCTCGTAAGCCAACCAGTCCCATAGCGAGTTATCAGGATTTATCTCCTCTGCCTCGCTCACGATGACCTCCGGTTGACGCATTGGTGTCTGCCATGTCTGCGCAGACATATCGATGCTAGGTGTCCGATGTCACTGTGTCGCTGCGATTACAGAAATGAATCGGAAGTCGCAGATACCGAACCGAGACGAACAGAGGTCTCCGTGAGCACCGTGGCCGATCGACTCGAACTCACCCTCCACCCCGTACCGCAGGAAGTCGGCAGGGCACGCGCCATGGTCAGGCACTGGCTGACCACGACGCACCGTGAGGCTCTGGTCGAGGACGCGCTATTGATCACTTCCGAGTTGGTGACCAATGGTTATGAGGAGACTCTCCGAGTCCATCCGAACGGGACCTTCTCTCTCCTGATGTTCCTGGTGCAACAGAAAGTGGTCCTTCAGGTGTGGGACTGCTCTACCCGGCGACCGGTGACCCGGGCGGAGGACCTAGGTGCCGAGACCGGGCGCGGGCTGGTGATCGCCGCCGCGCTCGCCGAAAGCGTGGGCTGTGAGGTGTTCCCCGGTCAGGGAAAGTGCGTGTGGGCGGTGATCCGGTGACAGATGACTCTGATTCTGTGACCAAATAAACACGAAGGGTAATATTTTTGTGGAAGGATTGGCGTCATGCCCTCCCCCCGGCACGATTCCCTGAACCGGCTGTTCCGCGACCGCCCCGAGCTGGCCGCGGAGATCCTGTGCGACCTGTATGGGGTGGACCTGCCCGAACAGGCCGGGGCGCGGGTGGAGCCCAACGACTTCAACACCCGCCCTTCCGATGACTTCACCCCGGACACCGTCATCACGGTCGGGCCGCCACAACTGCCGTTCCTGGGCATCATCGTAGAAATCCAGCAGGACAAGAACGACCGCAAACGGGCACAACTAGCCCGATACGCCGCACAACTGTGGCTGCTGCTCCGCCGGCCGGTCTCGGTGCTGGTCATCTGCCCCGACCAGGCGGTGGCACAGTTCTTCGCCGAACCCCTCGACACCGACCTGCCCGGCTACACCT
>JAOPYO010000474.1 GCA_025964575.1 Actinomycetes bacterium | reverse complement strand
TGTTCGGGGGTTAGGGGCGGAAGAGCCACGCCGGGTCACCTCGTGTTTCCACTCGACGGAGTCGGACGGGTTGGGAAACTAGCGAGTTCAGACCCCATAAAGCAACGTGAACCCCCGTTTAGCCCGGTACAAAATCACTAATGTCGCGCTTGGTGATGTCCTGAATACGGATTGTACACAAACTTAGGCCTCAACGGGCCTGGAACCCACCCGGCCTGGACTTTCACCTGACCGCGATTTGGAGCCCCGGAGGGCGCCCCGCAAGGCCTCCCGCCGCCGTCCCGACAGAGTCCGCCGGAACCCCGTCAGGAACCCGTCAGAGGCCCCCCGGAGCCCCCCGAGGGTCACCCGCGGACCCCGCCGCGAGAGCATCAGCGCGCCGCGGTTCCCGTGCGGCGGAGGGCGGCGGCGATCCCGGCCGCGGCGGCGCCCGGATCGGGGGCCCCGGTGATCGGGCGGCCGATCACGAGAAGGTCAGCGCCCGCGTTGAGGGCCTCCTCGGGGGTGGAGACCCGCGCCTGATCCTGAACGGCCGCGCCGGACGGCCGGACCCCGGGTGTGATGAGGGTGATCTCGGGACCCACCTCTGCGCGGACCGCAGCGGCCTCCTGCGGCGAGCAGACGAGGGCAGGGGCACCTGCCCCTACCGCGATGGCCGCAAGCCGTCGTACGGCATCTGAGGCCGGTCCGGCAAGACCGAGGTCGCGGAGATCCCCGTCTCCCAGGGATGTGAGAACCGTCACAGCGGCGATCTTGGTGGCCGGGGCGGCCTCGACCGCGGCCCGGATCATCGCCGCGCCACCGGTGGCGTGCACGGTCAGGAACGAGGGTTTGAGCCGCGCCACGGCGCGCGCGGCGCCGGCGACGGTGGCCGGGATGTCGTGCAGCTTGAGGTCCAGGAAGACCTGGACCCGGCTGGCGCCGCGCACGCTGGCGACCACGTCCGGCCCGTACCTCAGGTAGAGCTCCAGGCCGACCTTGACCGTGCTCACGTGGGGGGTGACCAGGCTGGCCCAGCGGGCAGCGGTCTCCAGATCCGGCGCGTCGAGTGCGACGGCGATGGGAGCGGGGGTCACGGCAGTTTCTCCTTCTCGGCGCGGGTCACTTCAGGACCGGCGGCGGGCGCCTGCCGCTGCCGGACTTGGCGGGGGACGAAACCGGGCGGGCGGTGGGCCAGCCCGACGGTGTCGGCCGACCGGGCGATCCCGCGCTCGGCGAGCGCGTCCTCGAGCTCGCGCAGGATCCGGGGGCCCGCCGAGGGATCGTGCAGCACCGTGGTGCCGACCGAGACCGCCGAGGCACCGGCGAGGAGGAACTCCAGGGCGTCCAGCCCGGTCGCGATCCCCCCGCCGCCGATGATCGGCGTGTCGGGCAGCGCGGCGTGCACCTGGTAGACGCAGCGGATCGCCACGGGCCGGATGGCCGGCCCGGAGAGGCCGCCCGACACGCCGGAGAGCGCGGGCTTGAGCGTCGTCGTGTCGATCGCCATGCCGATCATCGTGTTGATCAGCGAAAGACCGTCCGCGCCGGCGTCGGCGCAGGCCAGCGCTATCGTCACGATGTCGGCCACATCGGGGGAGAGCTTGGCGAACACCGGCACGTCGCGCCGCGTGTTGGCCCGTACGGCTCGTACGACCTGGGCGGACGCGGCCGGGTGACCGCCGAACATCAGCCCGCGGTCCTCGGCGTTCGGGCACGCGATGTTGACCTCGACGGCCGTGATCGCAGATCCGCCGGGTGTGTCGTGCGCGTCGTAGAGCCTGCGCGCCACCTCCGCGTACTCCGCGACGCTGTTCCCGCCTACCGACACCACGACCCGTGCGCCCTGCTCGGCCAGCCAGGGCAGATCACGGGCCAGGAACGCCTCCACGCCGGGCCCGGGCAGGCCTGACGCGCTGAGCAGGCCGCTGGGCGTCTCGGCGAGCCGCGGAGTGGGCCTGCCCGCCCGCGGCTGGGCCATCACCGTGTGCGTGCCGAAGGCGCCGAGCCTGCTCAGGTCGGCGAACTGCGCCAGCTCCCGGCCCGTGCCCCCGCAACCGGACGCCGTCAGCACCGGGTTGGGCAGCTGGATCTTGCCGAGCCGGGCGGCCATCGCGACGCTCATCGGGCGCTCTCCGTGATGTATGGGGCGCGCGGCCCCCCGAGCGCGTCCAGCGGGATGGTGCCGAGATCGCCCCACCGGACCCGTTCGCCACGCAGCACCGGCCCGTCGGCGCAGGCGCGCAGCATCCGCGTCACGCCGTCGTCACCGATGACCGGCAGTACGCAGTTCAGGCACATCCCGGTGCCGCAGACCCCGGTCTCCTGCAGGAACTCCTCGAGGCAGACCTGGGCGGGCAGTCCGTACTCGGTGGAGACGGCACTGACCGACCGGAGCATCGAGGTCGGCCCGCAGGCGTAGACCACGTCGGCCCGGGTCTCCTCGATGACCTGGGCGAGCACGTCGCCCACCGAGCCGAGGACGCCGGCCGATCCGTCGCCTGTCGTGACCGTCGCGGAATCACCGATCCGCTGGGCGGAACGGGCCCCGAAGACGTGGGCCGCGTCGGGCCCGTCGAGCACGAAGTGCACCTGGCAACCGCGCCTCCGCAACGCGTCGGCCAGCGAGAACAGCGCGGCCCCGCCGGGCCCGCCGCCGGCCAGCACACAGTTCACCGGATCCCGCGGCTGCGGGAACGGCCGGCCGAGCGGGCCGAGCAGATCCACGCTGTCACGCGCCCGGCGCCGGGTCAGCCACGCAGTGCCCGGATCCTTGTCGGCGAAGACGAACTCCACCGTGCCGCCGTAGTCGGACTTGACCTCGTAGACCACGAAGCACCGCCGGGCCAGCCGGCTCGTGTGCTCACCGCCGACGGCGAGCGCGACGAACTGGCCCGGCCGGAAGCGTTCCGCGACGGCCGGGGCCACCAGCGTCATGGCGTGGTAGGCCCCGACCTGACGGACCGTCAGAACGGTTCCCGATGCCTGCACCGGCGAGTCGCTCACTGTGCCCCCCGCTCGCTTGCGGGACGCCCGCAGGCACGGCCTTCCCTCGTCGCAGGCTCCTCAGTCCAGACCGCACCGCGCCCCGCCAGCTCGCTCACAGCGTCCCCCACTCACTACCGGGACGCCCGCAGGCACGGCCTTCCCTCGTCGCAGGCTCCTCAGTCCAGACCGCGCCGCGCCCCGCCAGCTCGCTCACCGTGCCTCCCGCTCCTGTCCGCCATGCCTGTGCGCGACTATGCCTGTGCGCGACCGTCCTGGACGCGCGTGGCGTGCTCCTGCAGCGAGCGGACGCCGACGTCTCCGCGCACGATCGCCTCGATTCCCTGCACCGCGGCGGCGAGTCCCTGGACCGTCGTCACGCACGGGATGCCGCGCAGCACGGCCGCGGTACGGATCTCGTAGCCGTCGAGCCGCGGCCCGGACTGCCCCGGGCTGCCGAACGGAGTATTGACGATGAGGTCCACTTCGCCGTCGAGGACTCGCCGAACGATCGTCGGCTCGCCATCTGCCCCCGGCCCGGCGCTGTGCTTGCGGACGACCTTGGCACGCACGCCGTTCCGGCGCAGGACTTCCGCGGTCCCCTCGGTGGCAAGGATCTCGAAGCCCAGGTCGGCAAGGCGTTTGACCGGGAAGATCATGGCTCTCTTGTCACGGTTCGCGACCGACACGAAGGCCCGGCCCTTGACGGGCAGGGAGCCGTACGCCGCCTGCTGCGATTTGGCGTAGGCCGTCCCGAAGACCTCGTCGATGCCCATGACCTCACCCGTCGAGCGCATCTCCGGGCCGAGAACGGTGTCCACGCCCAGTCCCTCGATCGTGCGGAACCGGTCGAAGGGCAGCACCGCCTCCTTGACCGAGATCGGCGCGTCGAGCGGCAGGGTGCCGCCGTCTCCCTCCGCGGGGAGGAGCCCCTCCGTGCGCAGCTGCGCGATGCTCGCGCCCATGGTGACGCGGGCGGCCGCCTTGGCGAGCGGCACCGCGGTGGCCTTGGAGACGAACGGGATGGTACGGGAGGCCCGCGGGTTGGCCTCCAGGACGTACAGCACTCCCGCGGACAGCGCGTACTGCACGTTGATCAGGCCGCGAACGCCGATACCGCGGGCCAGCGCCTCCGTGGACTCGCGGATGCGGTCGATGTTCTCGCGGCCGAGCGTGATCGGCGGCAGCGCGCAGGCCGAGTCGCCGGAGTGGATGCCGGCCTCCTCGATGTGCTCCATGACGCCGCCGAGGTAGAGCTCGCGGCCGTCGTAGAGCGCGTCGACGTCGATCTCGATCGCCTCGTCGAGGAACCGGTCGACCAGCACCGGGTGGTCCGGGCCCACAACCGCGCCCAGCGCCTGAGTCGCCCGGACCATGTACGACTCGAGTGTGGCGTCGTCGTACACGATCTCCATGCCGCGCCCGCCCAGCACGTACGACGGCCGTACCAGCACCGGGTAACCGATCTCGGCGGCGATGGCCACGGCCTCCTCGTAGGAGGTCGCGGTGCCGTGTTTGGGCGCGGGCAGCCCGGCCCGGTCCAGCACCTTGCCGAACGCGCCGCGGTCCTCGGCGAGGTGGATGCTCTCCGGGCTCGTCCCCACGATGGGGACGCCCGCGTCCTTGAGCTTCTGCGCCAGGCCGAGCGGGGTCTGGCCGCCGAGCTGAACGATCACGCCGGCGACGATGCCGGTCTGCTGCTCGGCGTGGACGACCTCGAGCACGTCCT
Organism: Actinomycetes bacterium; assembly: GCA_025964575.1. Lineage (GTDB taxonomy): Bacteria > Actinomycetota > Actinomycetes > Streptosporangiales > Streptosporangiaceae > Actinomadura_E. The sequence continues at coordinate 2,636 of JAOPYO010000474.1, read as the reverse complement.
CGAGGGTGAGCGGCTCGAAGTAGAGCCGGTCGGAGGTGTCGTAGTCGGTCGAGACGGTCTCCGGGTTGCAGTTGACCATGACGGTCTCGTAACCGGCGTCGTGCAGGGTGAAGGAGGCGTGCACGCAGCTGTAGTCGAACTCGACGCCCTGCCCGATCCGGTTCGGCCCGCTGCCCAGGATGATCACCTTGGGCCGCTGGCCGGGCGGGACCTCGGTCTCCTCGTCATAGGTCGAGTAGAGGTACGGGGTCCGCGCGGCGAACTCAGCGGCGCAGGTGTCCACCGTGTGGTAGACGGGCCGGATGCCAAGGGCGTGCCGCACCTCGCGGACGACCTCCTGAGAAAGACCTCTGAGCCCCCCGATCTGCTCGTCGGAGAATCCGTGCCGCTTGGCGTTGAGGAGCTTCTCCTTCGTGAGCGCGTCGGCAGAGGACTTGATGTCCGTGGCGACCTCGTTGATCGCGGCGATCTGGTCGAGGAACCACGGGTCGATGCCGGTGGCCTCGTAGAGCTCCTCGATGGTCGCCCCCGCCCACAGAGCCTGCTGGACGGTGCGCATCCGGCCGTCGTGGGGCGTACGACTCCGCGTGACGAGCTCGTCCCTCTGCGCCGCCCGCTGCGCCGCCGAGACCCCTCCTGGCCCTTCGACCCATGAGAAGGAGGATCCGGCCTGCTCGAGCGATCTGAGGGCCTTCTGGAGGGCCTCAGGGAACGACCGGCCGATCGCCATGGCCTCACCCACCGACTTCATGTGGGTGGTGAGGGTCGGGTCGGCGCCGGGGAACTTCTCGAAGGCGAACCGCGGGGCCTTCACGACCACGTAGTCGAGGCTCGGCTCGAAGCTGGCCGGGGTCTCCCCCGTGATGTCGTTGGGGATCTCGTCCAGCGTGTAGCCGATGGCCAGCCGCGCCGCGATCTTGGCGATCGGAAAGCCGGTGGCCTTGGACGCCAGCGCGCTGGACCGCGACACGCGCGGGTTCATCTCGATGACGATCATGCGGCCGGTGGAGGGGTGGACCGCGAACTGGATGTTGCAGCCGCCGGTGTCCACCCCGACCTCGCGGATGACCGCGATGGCCACGTCACGCATGTTCTGGTACTCGCGGTCGGTCAGCGTCAGCGCCGGCGCCACGGTCACGCTGTCACCGGTGTGCACGCCCATCGGGTCGATGTTCTCGATGGAACACACGATCACGACGTTGTCGGCCCGGTCCCGCATGACCTCGAGCTCGTACTCCTTCCAGCCGATGATCGACTCCTCCAGCAGCACTTCGCTGGTCGGGGAGGCGTCCAGGCCGGAGCCGGCGATGCGGTGCAGGTCCTGCTCGTTGTAGGCCATACCGGAACCGGCGCCGCCCATGGTGAAGGAGGGGCGCACGACCATCGGGTAGCCGAGGGTATCCGCGGCGGCCAGGCACTCGTCCATCGTGTGGCAGACCACCGACCGGGCCGATTCGGCGTTGAGACCCTGCTGGCGGGCGACGGTGGCGACCACCTTTTTGAAGAGCTCACGGTTCTCACCCGCCTGGATGGCGTCGAAGTTGGCGCCGATCAGCTCGACGCCGTACTTCTCCAGAATGCCCGCCTCGTGCAGCGCGACCGCGGCGTTGAGCGCGGTCTGGCCGCCCAGGGTCGGCAGCAGCGCATCCGGGCGCTCCTTGGCGATGATCTTCTCGATGACCTCGGGGGTGATCGGCTCGACATAGGTGGCGTCGGCGAACTCCGGGTCGGTCATGATCGTCGCCGGGTTGCTGTTGATGAGCGAAACCCGGAGCCCTTCGGCCTTGAGCACCCGGCAGGCCTGGGTGCCGGAGTAGTCGAACTCGCACGCCTGGCCGATGACGATCGGCCCGGAGCCGATGACCAGGACCGACTTCAGATCTTCACGGCGGGGCATTACCGGGCACCTTCCATCAGCGCGCAGAACTGGTCGAACAGGCCGGCGGCGTCGTGCGGGCCCGCGGCGGCCTCCGGGTGGTATTGGACGCTGAACGCGGGACGGTCCAGGAGCCGCAGCCCCTCGACGCAGCCGTCGTTGAGATTGACGTGGCTGACCTCGGCCCGGCCGTACGGAGTGTCGAAGGGCCCGTCGACGGGAGCGTCGACCGCGAACCCATGGTTGTGAGCGGAGATGTCCACCTTGCCGCTCCGCCGGTCCCGGACCGGCTGGTTGATGCCGCGGTGCCCGAACCGGAGCTTGTAGGTGCCCAGGCCGAGCGCCCGGCCGAGAATCTGGTTGCCGAAGCAGATACCGAAGACCGGCGTGCGGGAGTCGAGGATCCCGCGCATGGATGCGACCGCGTAGTCGGCGGCGGCCGGGTCACCCGGCCCGTTGCTGAAGAACACCCCGTCGGTGCCGAGGCCCAGGATCTCGGCGGCGGTGGCCGTCGCGGGCAGCACGTGCACCTCGCAGCCGCGTTCCGCCAGCCGGTACGGCGTCATCGCCTTGATGCCGAGGTCCACCGCGGCCACCGTGAAGCGCTTCTCCCCGTGGGCCGCGACGACGTACGGATGCGGCGAGCTGACCTCGCGGGCCAGATCCGCGCCCGCCATCGACGGGCTCTCCAGGATGCGGGCCAGCAACGCCCGCGGGTCGGTCTCCGCGGTGGAGATCGCCGCGCGCATGGCTCCCCGGT
>JAOPYO010000464.1 GCA_025964575.1 Actinomycetes bacterium | reverse complement strand
CAAACCCACCATCCGCTCAACACCCGACAACCCCGCCGGACGCCCCGCCACCGTCACCCCGAACACCACATCCCGCACACCACCATGACGACCCAACAACACACCCCACACCCCCTGCACCACCGTGGACAGGGTCAGCCCATGAGTGCGGCAGACCTGCTGCAATGCGTCCGACAGGTCCGCGGGAAGCGTCAGTTCCACCATTCTCGGGTCGGTCGCCGAGGTGGCAGGAGCGCCGAGCGGCAGCGGAGTGGGTGCTGTGAAGCCCGCCAATGCCTCGCGCCACACCGACTCGGCGTCGGGCGGGGTGCCGGCCTGAAGCCAGTCCACGAAATCCCGGAACGGGCGGGTGGGCGGCAGGTCGGCTTGGCGTCCGGTCAGCTCCGCCTCGTACAGCGCGTAGAGGTCTTTCAGAATGATGGGCAGCGACCAGCCGTCGAGCAGGAGATGGTGGTGTGTCCAGAGGAACTGATGGCTGTCCTCGGTCAGACGTACCAGGGCGAACCGCATCAGGGGCGGCTGCGTGAGGTCGAAGCCCCGTGCCCGCTCGGCGCGTTGCAGCGAGGCCAGCCGGGTTTCGCGCTCGTCGTCGAGGGTTCGCCAGTCCTGCTCCAGCCAGGGCGGAGAGATCCGACGGTGGATCTTCTGCAGCGGCTGCTCTTGGGACAGGTGGTGGAAGGAAGCCCGCAGAACCGCGTGCCGACGTACCAGCTGATCCCAGGCCGATCGGAAGGCAGCGGTGTCGAGCGGCCCCTCGAAGCGCACCGCCAGTTGCACCACGTAGACGCTGCTGTCCGGCTCGTAAATGGAGTGGAAATGCATCCCCTGCTGCAACGGCGTCAGAGGGTAGATGTCCTCGACGTCGCCTGCGGCGTTGACCAGTGCCTCGATCTCGGCGTCGAACTGCTCCGCCAGGCGGACGACGGCCTCATGCTCCTGAAGAGCGGGCACGTATCCCCACCTCACCTGAAGCCGTCCACCGACCACCAGCGCGTTGATCTCCAAGGGGTACGGGCGTGGTTGGCGTCCGTCCTGGCTGCCGGCGGGGAGTTCGGGCACCAGGTGCCACGGTGCCTCGGGGTCGAGTGAAGTATCGAACTGGCCCAGGTAGTTGAAGCAGACCTCAGGGACCGGCTGACCATGCAGTTCCGAGCTGGGGGTGAAGACGGGCTGGCCGTCCGCCGCGTCCAGCGTGACCCGGTTGATGGTCGTGAACCATCCGACGGTGCGCGAGAGATCCATGCCTTCCGGAGCCGAGTCGCGGCCGTGGCCTTCGACGTCCACCTCCACGCGTTCCTCGCCGGTCCAGGCGGTAAGCGTCCGGCCCAGCGCAGTGAGCAGAAGGTTCTGGGTTGACGTGTGCCTTCCAGGGCGAAGCACGGCCTGGGTGAGGTCGACGTCGAGTGTTCTGACGTACGTCTCGGCGTTGCCGTAGGTGTTGACCTCAGGAGCGACGTGAACGTACGGGAAATCGGCCTGGTGGTGAGTCGCTTGGTGCTGTGCCCAGGCCTGGTAGGAGGTGGTTTTGGGAGGGAGCTGGATGGGTTGGTCGGTCGCGGCTTGGTGGTAAGCGGTCGTGAGGTCCTCGAGGAGGATTCGCCAGGAGACGCCGTCGGTGGCGAGGTGGTGGGTGATAAGGAGGAGCTGTTGCTGGTGGGCGATGTAGAGGGCGCGGAGAAGCTGGCCGCTGCTGAGGTCGAAGTCGCTTTGGATGTCGGTGGTGAGAAGCGCGGGCGGAGTATCTGAGGGTGGGGCGTTGTCGAGTACGCCATTGTGAATGCGTAGGCGCAGTGTGTCGTGATGGGTGTGGAGTGCGTGGAGGGCGGCGTCGAGTGCTTGCGTGTCGAGGGAGTGATGGGCTTGGAGGAGAAGGGCTTGGTTGTAGTGGTGGGGGTTGGGGAGTTTTTGGTTGAGGAACCAGCGCTGGATGGCGGTGGGGTGAACGGGTCCGGTGATGGGGTTCTGCGGGGCGGTCGTGGGTGTGGTGGGGGTGAGCGTGGGGGCGAGAGTGGCGATGGTCTGGTGTCGGAAGAGCTGGGGTGGGGTGAGGGTGATGCCGTGCTGAGCGGCGCGAGCGATGACCTGGATGGTGAGTATGGAGTCGCCGCCGAGAGCGAAGAAGTTGTCGTCGCGGCCGACCTGCGGCACGCCGAGAACCTGTGCCCAGATGGTGGCCAGGGTGTGTTCGGCGGGGGTTCGGGGTGGGGCGTAAGGGGTGTTGCTGTGCTGAGTGGGGGCGGGAAGGTTCTTGTGGTCGACTTTCCCGTTGGGGGTGAGGGGGAGCCGGTCCAGGGTGACGAAGGTGGTGGGGATCATGTGGTCGGGCAGGTCGCGGCTGCAGTGCGCGCGTAGTTCGGTGGTGGTGAGGTCGGTGACGACGTAGGCGATGAGCTGGTTGGTGTGGATGACAGTGGCGTCGGTGACGTGGGGGTGGGAACGGAGGACGGTTTCGACTTCGCCGAGTTCGACGCGGAAGCCCCGGATCTGGACTTGGTGGTCGGTGCGGCCGAGGAAGACCAGGGTGCCGTCACTCAGCCGACGGGCGCGGTCGCCGGTGCGGTAGAGCCTGGCGCCGGGTTCCTCGCTGAACGGATCGGGAACGAAACGCTCCGCCGTCAGACCCTGCCGGTATCGGTACCCACGCGAGAGACCGGGACCGCCGATGTAGACCTCACCGGGCACGCCCAGCGGCACCTGCAGCAGATTCTGGTCGAGCAGGTGTACCCGCGTGTTGGAGAAGGGACGTCCCAGGTGCGGCTGGATGTCGTCCGACCGGCACTCGCCCATGGTCGCGCCCACGGTCGTCTCGGTCGGACCGTACCCGTTGATGAAACGCCGCCCGGGAGCCCAGCGTCGGACGACGTCTGCGGTCACAGCCTCCCCGGTCGAGGTCAACAGCTTCAGATAGGGCGCGGCTTCCGGGAGAAGCACCGCGAGGGCGGAAGGCGCCAGCGTCGCGTGAGTGATCGCCTGCTCGACGAGCAACGCGGCCAGCTGCGGCCCGGGCAACCGTTGCTCGCCCGTGGCCAGGCACAGGGTTCCGCCGAAGGCCAGCGCCATCACCACGTCCCACAGCGAGGCGTCAAAGCTGAACGACGCGAGCTGCAGCACACGGTCGTCGGCTGCAGGCCGGATCACCTCGGCTTCCGCGACCACGAGATTGGCCAGCCCCCGATGCGCCATCAGCGCGCCCTTGGGGCGACCCGTGGAACCGGACGTGTAGATCAGGTAGCCGAGGTTGTCTGGGAAGACGTCGACGGGAGGCTCGGCTGAGCTGGTCCGCGCGATCCGCTCGGCGTCGCGGTCGACACAGATCACCTTGGCGTCGGGCGGCAGCGCGGCCAGCAGACTTCGTGTGGTGATGACCACGGCCGCATCACTGTCCGCCAGCATGAACGCCAGCCGCTCGGCCGGGTAGGCCGGATCCAGCGGCACGTACACTCCGCCGGCTTTGAACACCGCGAGCAGGCTCACGATCGACTCGCACGACCGCTCCAGGAAGACACCGACGGCGACCTCCGGTCCGACGCCGTCCTCGCGCAGCATCTGAGCCATCCGGTTAGCCCAGCTGTCGAGCGCGGCATAGCTGAACTGTCGGTCACCGCACACCAGCGCGACGGCGTCCGGCGTACGCCGGGCCTGTGCCGTGATGAGCTGGTGCAGGCAGCGGTCATCGGGATAGTCGGCAGCCGTGTCGTTCCATGCCGCCAGCCGCTGGTGCTCCTCCGGTGTCAGGAGCGACATGCGCCCGACGTGCTGGTCCGGATCGGTGACCATCGCCTCGAGCAACAGCCGGTAGTGGTCCACCAGTCGCTCGACGGTCGACGCCGCGAAGAGATCCGTACTGTATTCGACGGAGCATCGGAGCCCGTCAGCCGTCTCCTCCAGCGAGAAGGCCAGATCGAACCTGGACGTGCCGGGGTCGAGGTCCAGGTGAGTCAGCTCGACGCCGGGGAGCGTCACGTCGGCGACTCCGACATTCTGCAGGGCGAACAGCACCTGGAAGATCGGATTGTGACCGGCTTCGCGGTCGGGCCGCAGCGTGTCGATCACCAGCTCGAACGGCGCGTCCTGGTGAGAGTAGGCGTCCAGGCAGGCTCGGCGCACCCGGGCGATCACCTCGCGGAAGGTGGGGTCGCCGGACAGATCCGTGCGCAGCGCCAGAGTGTTGGCGAAGAAGCCGATCAGGTCTTCGAACTCTGGGCGTCCCCGGTTGGCGACCGGCGTGCCGACGAGGATGTCGTCCTGACCGCTGTGCCGTGCGAGCAGCACTGTGTAAGCGGCCAGCAGCAGCATGAAGAGGGTGCTGTTCTCCTCGCGGCTCTTCCGAACCAGCGCCTGGTGCAGTGCGGGTGGAACCATGAAGGTACGGGTGGCGCCTCGGAAACTCTGAACCGCCGGGCGTGGCCGGTCCAGGGGCAGCCCGAGCAGACGAGTGGCGTCCGCCAACTGATCGCGCCAGTAGGCCAGATGCTCCTCCATGGCAGGGCTCTTCGCCAGAAGGCGCTGCCACCGGACGAAGTCGCTGTACTGGATGGGCGGCTCGGGCTCCGCCACCGGGGGACCGGCGGCGTAACCCGCCGCGAGTTCCTCGAACAGCACACGGAACGCCCAGCCGTCGAAGGCGATGTGATGTCCGGCCAGGATCAACAGGTGATCGTCCTCGGCACAGCGGATCGCGACCGCGCGCAGCAGCGGCCCTTCGCCGAGGTCGAAGGTGCTTCTGACGACCTTGGTGGCCAGCTCCCGCGCCGCCGCCGCACGTTCGGCCGCCGGCCGATCAGTCAGATCGATGACCTGTACGGGCACCGTCTGGTGTGCGGCCATGATCTGGCGGGGCTGTCCGAACTCTGTGACGATCCTGGTCAGCAGCACATCGTGCCGTGCGACCACCGTGTTCAGGCTGCGTTCCAGGTCGCGGATCCTCAGCGGTCCGGTCACTCGCAGCGCGACATGAGAGGTGTACGCCGGGGTGCCCGGCACGAGGTGCTCCAGGAACCAGAGTTGCTGCTGGGTGAAGGAGAGAGGCGAGACTCCGGACTCGTCCCCTGGCCGCAGCCGCTGGACGGCGGGTTCCGTCTCGGGGCGGTGACCGGTGATGCCGTTTGCGAGTGACGCGAGGTCGGGCGCGTCGAAGATGTCACGGAAGGGCACGTCGAGACCGAACTGCGCACTGAGCCGGCTCCGGACCTGCGCCGCCGCCAGAGAGTGTCCGCCCAGATCCAGGAAGTTGTCGTCGCGGCCGACGCGCGGCATGCCGAGAACCTGCGCCCAGACGTCGGCGAGGATCTGTTCCTCGGGTGTCTGGGGTGGTGTGTAGGCGGTGTCGCGGCGGAGCTGTTCAGCGTCGGGGGAGGGGAGGGCTTTGCGGTCGAGTTTGCCGTTGGGGGTGAGTGGTAGCCGGTCGAGCCGGACGAAGGCGGCCGGGATCATGT
>JAOPYO010000369.1 GCA_025964575.1 Actinomycetes bacterium | reverse complement strand
GTAGCGTTCCAACGAACCTCTCCGCATAGGCGTTCGCCCGGGGGCGACCGGGGCGGGGTCTTGATGATCCGTATCCCACCGCAGGTGAACACCTCGGGTGCAGGCCAATGTGGGCACCGGGACGACGTGATCCCGCCACCCGGCTTCCTCCTCCTGGGACGCGACCGTGACCCGGCCGAACTGCTCCCCCGGTCCAGCGCGGGCTGGCAGCAATTGGGAGGCCGCAGCGCCCACTTCGGACCGGGCGGCCTCATCGACGCCGACGGCAAATACGCTCAATGGTTCGGTCGTGGTGATCCGCCCCGACTTCCAGGTATTCGGCGGTGTCCTAGACCCGAACGCCACGGACGGCCTGGTTCATGACCTGGCCGAGCGCCTCCTGGCGTAGTCCGGACGCGGTCCTTACAGGCGGACGGGAGCTTGCAAGGACCACGTGGCCATTCCCACGCGAGGGACGGCGGCGAAGTTATGACGCTCTTCTGCGACCCGCGCGAAATCGGGTTCGGCGATGACCAGGAGTTCCTCGTCAGGTCGCCATCTCAGAGGCTCGGCGTTTCAGACTGCGAAGACCTGTGAGTCGTCGGCGAACGCTTTGAATTCCAGGGCGTTGCCGGCGGGATCGTGCAGGAACATCGTCCACTGCTCGCCGGGCTGTCCTTCGAAGCGCAGATACGGCTCGATGACGAACCTTGTGCCCGCTGCGCGGAGGCGGTCGACGAGTGCCTGGAATTCCGGGATCGTGAGGATCAAACCGAAGTGCGGTACGGGCACGTTGTGGCCGTCGACCGGGTTGTGGATCTGCTCCGTGCGACCCGGAGCGAGGTGGGTGACGAACTGGTGGCCGCTCAGGTTCCAGTCGATCCAGGTATCGGCGCTGCGCCCTTGCTCGCAGCGGATGATCTCGCCGTAGAAGTGCCGGGCCGCGGTCAGGTCGCTGACGGGCACTGCGAGGTGGAACCGCGGAATCGGCGAGTTGAGGATGGTCATAGTTGTTCCCGCCCTTCTAAAGGAAACGCCGGATACCGCACCGACGTCTTGTCCGGATGTTATCATCCAGACAAGATGAGAGGGGCTGCGGGATGGGCGAGCAGAGCGACATGAAACCGGCACGCAGGCGTGGTCTGGCAGACGAGGTCGCAGATCGGATCCGGGAGGCGATCTTTTCTGGAACGTACGCCCCGGGAGCCCAGTTGCGCGAGGTCGAGCTCGCCAAGGTGCTCGAGGTCAGCCGGGGTCCGGTACGCGAGGCGCTGCTCAGGCTGGAGCGCGAGGGTCTCGTCCAAGGCGAGTGGCACCGCGGGACCACCGTGACCACGCTGTCCGCGCAGGACGCCTCGGAGTTGAACACGCTGCGCGGGGCCTTGGAGCAACTGGCCGTCGAACAACTCCTGGAGCACGCCTCTGACGAGGACCTGGCGGCAATCGAGAAGACTGTTGAGCGGATGGATAGTGCCGAGGACGGGCACGCCATGGTCCGGGCGGACCTCGAGTTCCATGACGCCGTCTATGCCGCCGCCCACCACAGTCGCCTTGAAGCGGCCTGGCACGCGATCCGCGCTCAGGTCCATCTGTTCTTGCTCATGCGGATCGGCCTGAGCGACAACGATTACACCGATCACATCCCGGCCGAGCACCGGGATCTCACGCACGCGCTGCGGTCGCGTGACGCCGTGCGGGCCTTGGAGCTCTTCGCGGAGCACCGCAGCCACGCTTTCGAGCTTCTCGTGAACCAGTAGGCCCGGTGTGGGATCGAGGGGCCAGATGATCATTGGCTGCTAGTGCGGTGTCCACCAAGGTTCACCGGGTCGGCGACAGCGCCGCACCTGGGCGGACGCCCGCGAGCGACCCAGTGTAGGTATGTGGACACCGCACTAGCGTCCCACCAGAACAGTCCGAGAGGAGGCTGTCATGGCGATCGCCGATCCCATGCCAGTGCTGACCGAGGCCGAGCAGTCTGCCTGCCACGCAGTCCTGGCGGAGAGCGGCGCCCAGCTCCTCGTTGGTTCGGTGGTCGACATGGCTGGGGTCGCGAGGGCGAAGTCCGTTCCGGTGCGTCGCGCGGCCTCCTTCCATGTCGTCGGCATGGGCGCCTCGCCGAGCTGGAACGTGTTCTGCATCGACAACGCGATCGCTTTCACCGACCGGCTCGGCGTGGTCGGTGATCTGCGGCTCCGCGCCGATCTGACCGAGTTGCGGGTGCTCGGCGACGGTTTCGCCTGGGCCCCGGCGGAGTTCTTCGATCAGGACGGCATACCGGTGGCGGGCTGCGCGAGGGGGCGGCTGCGCGGCCTGCAGGCGCGGGCGGAGGCGGCCGGGCTGGGAGTGCTGGTCGGAAGCGAACTGGAGTTCGTGCTCACTGATGCCGACGGTGGGGCTCTGCAGAGCAGGCATTGGCAGGCGTACGGCCTTGGCCCGATGTTCGACCCTGAAGGGTTCCTGGCCGACCTGGCCTCGGCCATGGAGGCCGTCGGGCTTGTGGTGGAGCAGTTGCACGCCGAGTACGGCATCGGGCAGTACGAGGTCTCCCTCGGCCCGGTCGGCCCCCTCGAGGCCGCAGACAGGGTCGTCCTCGCCCGGCTCGTCATCGGGCGGGTGGCCCGCCGGCACGGCCTGCGGGCCTCGTTCTCGCCTCTGCCGTTCGAGGGCGGCGCCGGCAACGGCGCGCATCCGCACCTGTCCTTGACCAGGGACGGCGCGCCGTTGCTGTCGGGTGGGTCGGGGCCCAGGGGTCTTACGGCGCGGGGTGAGGCCGCGCTGGCCGGCATCGTCACGGGGTTGCCCGAGCTGCTCGGGGTGTTCGCCGGTTCTGTGCTGTCGGCGGCGCGACTTCAGCCGGGCCGCTGGTCGGGTGCCTTCGCCTGCTGGGGGCTGGAGAACCGCGAGGCGGCCGTACGATTGTGCGCCGCGACTGGTGGAAACCCGTACGGCGCCCACATCGAGCTCAAGTGCGTCGACCCGTCGGCCAACCCGTATCTGGCCATCGCCGCGATGCTCGGGCTCGCGCTGGAAGGAATGGAGCGGTCGGCGGCCCTGCCCGCCGAGGTACGGATCGATCCCGCAGCGCTGCAGGCCGAAGGTGCCGAGCGGGGCGCGGACGAGGTCGTACAGCTGGCAGACACCCAGGCCGCAGCGCTGGACGCGCTAAGCGGCTCGGCGCTCGCCCGCCGAATCCTGGGTGAGGAGATCATCGAGGCGCTACTGGCCGTTCGCCGCCATGAGCAACATACCTACGCCCAGGCCAAGCTGGACGAACTCACTGAACGGTTCCGGTACGCCTGGTCGTTCTGACCGTCTCTCTCCCGTCCTCCCCGAGCAGTGTAAGGAGAATCCGCGATGGATCAGTTCGCAGGGACGGCACGTGTGCCATGCCGCGCACCGCTTGCCGTGGCGCTGCCCTGGCTCGGCTGCGTTTTCACCGGACTCGTGGGCTCTGGTACAACGTGAAGGACCAGCGGCATCCTTCCTCCTCATCCACCTATCTGAGGCTTGCCTGGGCGGCGGTCGGGCTGGTCGTCGCTCGTGCGGCCACCGCTGCCGCACGGCGGATGCGGGTCGCGCTGGCCGAGAAACTCGAGTTCGGCGGGCCGGACCTAGCCGCGGCACCGGCGAGACGGGCGATTGGAGGTGAGGCATGATGGACACGTTGCGTGCGGCGGTGGCGGAGCTGCTGCTCGTCGACCACCACGTCCACGGGGCCTTCGACGTGCCCGTGACGCGCGCCCGTTTCGAGGAGTCCATCAACGAGGGGTCGCCAGATCCGATTCCGGGTTGGATGACGCAGTTCGACTCGCAGCTCGGGTTCGCCATCCGCCGCTGGTGTGCTCCCCTGCTCGGCCTCCCCGGGCATGCGCCGGCCGATGACTACTGGGCCCGGCGTGCGGAACTGGGGGAGCAGGAGGTCGCCGGGCGGCTGTTGCCGGCCGCCGGTGTGAGCGACTGGATCGTCGATACCGGCTATCTCGGCGGCGACCTCCTCGCTCCGTCCGGGCTTGCTGCCGTCTCCGGCGGGCGGGCCCACGAGATCGTCCGGCTGGAGGCACTCGCGGAGTCCCTCGCAGCCGACGGGGTCTCCGGGGCGCGGTACGCGGACGCCTTCCGGGACCTGCTGCGCGTGGCGGCCAGGGCGGCGGTCGGTGTCAAGACCGTGGTGGCCTACCGCACCGGATTCGATATCGACTGGACCCCGCCACCACCGGCGGAGGTCACGGCGTCGGCGGGCAGGTGGCTGTCAGATGCCGGCCCCGAGCCCCGGCTGACCGACCCGACGTTGCTGCGGTTCGGGATCCACAGTGCGGTGGACCTGGGCCTGCCGATCCAGATCCATGTGGGTTACGGTGACCGGGACCTGGACCTGCACAGGGTCAACCCGATGCTGCTGCTCGGCCTGTTGCGCCGACCCGAGGTGGCCGCCGTACCGATCATGTTGCTGCACTGCTACCCGTACCACCGTGAGGCCGGGTACCTGGCGCAGTCGTTCAACAACGTCTACTTCGACGTCGGCCTCGCGCTGAATCACGTGGGAGCCCGGGCCACGGCCATCGTGGCCGAGTCGCTGGAACTGGCGCCGTTCGCCAAACAGCTCTACTCCTCCGATGCCTGGGGACCCGCCGAACTCCACTATCTCGGAGCACATCTGTGGCGACACGCGATCACCGAAATCGCCGGAGGCTGGGTGTCCGCGGGGGACTGGTCGGCCGCCGACGCCCAACGAGTCATCACCATGATCGGCAAGGACAACGCCCGGCGTGTCTACCAGCTCTGAGGCCGGACGGCTTCGTAGTCAGTGGGCATGAGGCCCAGAATTCGGTCCTGGAGGGCCCGCATGGCACACCACTTTCTTGAGCCCACAGACGGTGTGGTTCACGACTTCTTCAGCCGCGCACTCGCACCGGTGCTCTATGTCGATTCCGGCGACACGGTGACGGTCAGATCCCTCGATGCCCGTGGCCATCTCCAAGAACCGGAGGCACCTGGCGCATTCGGTGACACCTTCCTGCCCGGTTCCCGGGGACATGCCTTGTGTGGGCCGATCTTCGTTCGCTCCGCTCGGCCCGGGACGGCCGTCGCGGTACACCTCGTAAAACTGACACCTGATGACTGGGGCTGGACCCTCGCCGGTGACCATGAGAGCGCCTTCATGGACTGCCTGGGCATACCGACCGATGCGATGGTCGCCCTGCACTGGCGGTTGGACTCGGAGTCGCACGTCGGTACGAACAATCTCGGTTTCAGCGTTGACCTCCATCCGTTCCTTGGCGTGATCGGGGTCGCGCCCGCCGAGGAAGGCGAGCATTCCACGACTCCGCCGCGCTATTGCGGCGGCAACATCGATTGCAAGGACTTGGTCCAGGGCAGCGTGCTCTACCTTCCGGTGGCGGTCGAGGGGGCGTTGCTGTCGGTCGGCGATGGCCACGCGAGGCAGGGCGACGGTGAGGTTTCCGGTACGGCCATCGAATGCCCGATGACCACCGAACTCAAGGTGAGCGTCGTACCAGACCCGGTGCTGACGACGCCCTATGCGACGACGCCCAGTGGCCGGATCACCTTTGGTTTCGACGAAGACCTCAATGAGGCTTCCACGGCGGCGCTGAACGCAATGCTCACTTGGATGGAACAGCTGTTCACGGTGAGCAGGACAGAGGCGCTGGCGCTGGCGAGCGCTGTCGTTGATCTTCGAGTCACTCAGGTGGCCAACGGAGTGTGGGGCGTGCACGCGGTGCTCGCCGACGATGCGCTTCGAGTGACCATCGACGGGCAGAGCGGCTCGCCGTCCGCGACTTAGCCGTACGCGCTCGCATGGAGCGGCGCGGAAGCAACTCCGCGGATGCCGGCTCAAAAACGGCCCATGCTTGCCCGGACGACGGCTTCGCAGGCTGCAGTCGCGGCTGTGCACGCACCCGCCCAAGCCAGGTACACGGACACGTCAGCACGCCTTGGCCGCGTCGATCCACTTGCGGCGACGGTGCGGCAAGGCCTCCGCTGACAGCGTGCCGGTGGGCTGCCGGTCGCGGCGAGCCTGAAACCAGGACCGCTGGACGGAGGCAGGTGCGTGGACGTGGTCACGTGACCTTAGGAGGAAGTCTTGACCTCGGGAAAACCTGCTTGCTAACATTCCGAATGTCAACAAGGTACTATCCCGCCGTCGGCTGCCTCGACGGCCCTCGATTGCTCTTCGGCTGAGCGCGGGGGTGTTGTTCACCCATAAGGGACAGCGTTAATTTCCCCACTCCTTGACAAGGTACAGAGAAGTCGCTACAAGCGCCACGCGATCACTGGGTCGCCGATCTCCCATACCGCGACAAACTGGCCAAACTCATTGACGGCGGCGAGTTGCACCCGGCCGACGGGAGGCCGATGCCGACGGTTTGCGACCCATGAGCTGTGCGGCGCGTGCGGAGACGTTGTTTCGGTCGGACCGTAACCATAGATTTACAGGATTTAACCGACAAGAAACATACAAGAGTACAAACTTACGTACCACCAAATATCTTCCGCAATTCTCCGCTGGCTGTGGTGTGGTCAGCGGTAACCAGGAGAGGCCGTGACAGTGCCGGGAATTCGCCGCCTGACCCTGAGCATCACAGCAGGAAGTGTTGTCGGGCTTCTGCTCACTGCATGTACGGGAGGTTCGGCCACGTCGTCGAGCGGGCAATCGGCCACACCACAAAAGGGCGGCACTTTGAAGCTGGCCGGGCAGGGAGACATCGACTTCCTTGATCCCACCGCCGGTTACAACACTGACACTCACACCCTGGAGCGGGCGT
>JAOPYO010000441.1 GCA_025964575.1 Actinomycetes bacterium | reverse complement strand
ACGCAGTCCGCGGTGCGCTCGTGCTTGACCTTGAACATGATGCGCTTGTCGGGCTCGTAGCGGATCGACCGAGGCTTGACGATCACCCCGTCCAGGCCGGCGCCCTCGAACTCCTGGAACCACTGCTGCGCCAGCTCGTACGAGTCCGTCGCCGGTGTGATGTGGATCGGTGCCTTCGCCCTCGCCAATGCCGAGGTGAGCCGGGCCCGACGCTCCCCGAACGGCACCTCCATCAGCGACTCGTCGTCCAGGGCCAGCAGGTCGAAGGCCACGAACGACGCCGGAGTCTGCTCTGCCAGCAGCGTGATCCGGGACGCGGCCGGATGGATGCGCTGCTGCAGCGCCTCGAAGTCGAGTACGGAGCCGGAGCGCAGCACGATCTCGCCGTCGACGACGCAGCGCTCTGGCAGTTCCCGTCGGGCGGCCTCGACCAGCTCGGGAAAGTAGCGCGTCAGCGGCTTCTCACCCCGGCTGGACAGCTCGACCTCGTCACCATCCCGGAAGATGATGCAGCGGAAGCCGTCCCACTTGGGCTCGTACAGCAGATCGCCCTCGGGCATGGTCTTGATTGCCTTGGCCAGCATCGGCGCCAGCGGTGGTCCTATCGGCAGTTCCATAGGCCACATTCTGCCCCTCGGGCACGAGACCTCACAGTGTGACCAGCCACCGCGAACGCGGAGCAGGCTGTGGAGCCGCCTCCGCAGATAACCTCAAGGCCATGCGCCGTCTCCTACCCGAGCCCGCCGTCGAGATCGACCCGTTCGAGGCGTACCGGGACGTCCCCGGGGCTCGAGGCGAGCCGTGGCTGCGCATCGGGATGGTGATGAGCGCCGACGGTTCGGTCACCGACGAGCAGGCCTGGACCGATGGGCTGGGCGGGGACGCGGACTTCCGGGTGTTCCGGATCCTCCGCGCGCTGGCCGACGGGATCATGGTCGGTGCCACCACGATCCGCACCGGCCGGGTCGGGCCGCACCGGCTCCGGCCTGAGCTCCGGGCCCGCCGGGCGGCGATCGGCAAGCCGGCCCCCGCACCCATCGTCGTCGTCAGCGGGTCGCTCGCGCTGGACTGGACACTGCCGCTGTTCACAGCGGGTGAGTCCATCGTGGTGACCTCGGCCGCGGCGCTGCGGAGCGCCAAGGTCCCGGACCCTGTCCAGGTCCTGTCCGCCGGGGAGGACACCGTGGATCTGGCGATGGCGGTCCGTGATCTGCGGGAACGCTTCGGCCTATGCCACCTGCTCTGCGAGGGTGGCCCTGCGCTCACCACGTCGCTCATCGCGGCCGGCCTGGCGGACGAGCTCTGCCTGAACCTGGCCCCGACACTGATCGGTGGCGGCCACCACACCCGCCTGCTCGGCGACCTGCCCGACCGGGCCGACCTGGAGCCGACCGCCGTCTATCTCGACGAAGGCGTTCTCTTCCTGCGCTATGCGCTGTCACGCCGCCGGTAGCGCGGGAGGAACCTCTGCACTTACCTCTCCGGTTCGGCGACGACGAAGGTCACTTCGCCCTGCTCGTCGAAGGTGGCGTCGAGGGTCGAGTTCTCCAGGACCGTCGCGGCGGTCGGCTCGAGGTAGACCCGTGCGCCCTCGGCCTCCACCGTCTGGTCTCCCGCCTCCGGGCCAGGAGTCACGGACAGGCCGAGCGAGCTTCCATCGTCCTGAGGTGCGATGCGGATGCCCGTGTCGGGCGGCAGTTGCGGCTGCTCGGTCACGGATCGGATCACCTGGACGGCACTGCTGGTCAGGGTGAGCATGTCATCTCCTCACGTGCGATGTTCGGAACGTGCGATGTTCGGACCCTCCCGCCCCTCCCCCCGAAGAGGCGGATGTAAACAAGAGACGGATGTAAACAACAGGGGGAAACAGATTGAGCCGGAAGGCCACGTGAGCCCTGGCCCCCAGCCCGCACCGTGCGTCATGACCACAGGTCGGCGACTTGCGATACCTAACGCTTCGTCGTTTTTCAGCGGGCTGGAGGCGATCGAGCCGGGTCGCGGGACTGGGATGGCAGTGCGACCGTGGCGCCGCGCCGCATATCCGGACATCGGTGGAAGTGGCCGCCTGAGGCCAGTGATATCCCTTGATCATGACAACCTGATCAAGGATCTTCGAACTCGATGATCCTAGCCATCATAATTCCGCCCGCTCGAGGGGAGCATCGTGGTCACGCCACGTAAACGTTCTGCAACCATCCTGGCCTTTGGCCTGGTCACCCCCCTGGCCCTCGTCCTTTCGCTGGCCGCTCCGGCGCATGCGGCCGCTGGTCCGGCCTTTGCGCGATCAGCGAAAAAGGCGGTCAGTGCTGTAGCAGCTTCCTATTCACTCAAGACGAGCCGGGTCCAGAGCTCCGTATCAGAGCTCGATCCGGCTCAGAAGGCGACGGTCGACACCGCAGTCTTCGCTTCCGGCAACAAGATCGTCGGAGTCCAGCGGGTCGTCGGGGCCTCTCGACAGGTGTCGCGAGCCACGGTGCCAGGGAACGCCCGGGTGCTGTCCACCACCTCGGTACGCCGCGCGGGCGCGGGAGCGCGATCGGTCATTGTCACGTCCACCGCGGACAAATGGGGCCCTGGGCTCACCATCGCTTCATGGACGGAGCGGAGCGGAGTCAACTACGAGGTGGTGTCTCGCGGCGCCGTGGGCGCGGGTGACCTGCTGAAGATCGTGCGGGCGCTGCCCAAGGACTCATCGACGGTCAGCAAGAAGACCTTGTCGCGCATCGCCAAGGCCAAACCCCCGGTCGTCAGCAATGTGGACGAGATCGTCAAGGGGCCCCAGACCTCCGGGCCGGCCCAGCGTTCCACCACCAATTACACCGTTGACGGTTCCGGAGTCGTCACCGACGACTGGGCCAATGAGGCCACCCTGTGCAGCGGATGCTCCTATTCCAGTGGCAACTACACCGGAATGTGGCAGCTCGTGCTCTATGCGGACAAGAAGCTTGCCTGGTCCAGCATCGACTGCTCGTTCGGCAGTGGCACCGCCTCGGCCACGCGTTCCTGGCAGAGCGCTGAAGGCCTCGGCAGCGATGGAATCGTTGGAGCCAACACCCGGGGCCGGGCCGACAATTATCTCAGTGGAAATTCCACCGTCACGTACTGGGGTACATACGACACGCTCAACTTCACCCGCAGCACCTCCAACTATTACTACTACTACGGCGGCACGCGACTGAGCTACAGCTTCGCTCCGGGGGCCATCTCCCCCTGCTGACCGTCTGCACGACCGCCGCCCCCGGGATCGTGATTCCGGGGGCGGTCGCCTATCTCCCGATCGAGGGCTGACAACCATCCGGACGCGGGCGACGTGTGTGATGGGACATGTGTTGCGGAGGGAGACTCTGTGGTTCAGCACGACGAGGTCGGCTTCACCGCGTTCGTGGAGGCGCGCGGCCTCGGCCTGCTCCGGTTCGCCACTGCGGTCACCGGCGACCGTCATCAGGCGGAGGACCTCCTCCAGGGTGCGTTCGAGCGGGCGTACGGCAAGTGGAGCCGGGTCGCGGGCCGCGGCGATCCAGAGCGGTATATCAAGCAGAGCATCGTCAACGCCGCTCGCGACAGCTGGCGAAAGCAGAAGCGTCATCCGGAGGTGTTCGGCCTCGGCGAGGGTTCCGGCAGCTATCTGCCGTTCGACGAGGTCATCACCCGTGACGTGGTCCGCGGCGCGCTCGCGAGTCTGCCTCCGCGGCAGCGCCTCGTGCTCGTACTGCGCTACTGGGAGGGCATGACCGAGGCCGAGACCGCCGAGCTCATGAGGATCTCCGTCGGCACCGTCAAGAGCCAGGCGCATCGCGCCATGAAGACGTTGCGTGAACAGCTGGCGCTCAGTGACGAGCCGTACGCCGAATCGGCGCAGGGAGTGGGACGATGAAAACCGAAGATCGGCTTGTGGCGCTCATCCGAGCCGGAGTCGAGGAGGACCTGCGAGGCCTCACCCTCCCTGCCGACCTGGTGCAGCGGGTCGTGGCCCGGCCGCCGCGGCGTCAGCGGAGGTGGCGGGTGCACTTCATGGTCGTGGGCGCCGCCACAGCCACGGCCGGCGTCGTCGCGCTGACCTCGGCCGTGCTTCCCGAGCCCGCGGATCAGCCGAAGCAGCCGATCGCCATCAGGACAGCCTCACCGACCCCCTTCGATCCGACTCGCCTCCTGACGTTCGGGAATCCGCCGTCGGGGTGGACGATGCTCCGGACCCCCCTGCACCCGGGCGGGTTTCAGGAGCAGACCGAGCCGCAGGACAAGGCCGCCCATATCAGGCGGTGGCTGGTGTCCTATCTGCCGCCGACCAGGAATCCTCGCAGCCAGCGTCGGTCGATCCTGCAGATCTGGGTGGCCACTGGGCAGGTCAGAATGGCGTCCTTCCGGGCCGGTGTGTCGGTGGACGGTCCGGAGAAATTCTCCGCACTACCGGTAAAGATGGGTACCGCGGAATACACCCTGCACGCGTCCGGCGGAACCGGCGTCCAGGCGATCTGGCAGCCACGCTCCGGAATGGTGATCGTCATTCAGTCCAACTGGCTGGATAAAGATCAATTGTTCAAGGTCGTCAACGGTATCTCGATAGCCGGGCCGTGAGAGGCACCGGGCGGCGCCGTCACGACGAAGCAGGCAGTGTGCCGCAATCTATATGAATTGGGTGTGCCGCGGATCGGGTGTGGGGAGAGACTGAGTCGAGGATGGGGATTCACTGAAGGAACAGAAGAGGGAGTTGAGGGGGGTTGGAGTTCGCGGCACTCGTCGCATGGGTGCTGGCCGGCATCGCGGGGCTCTACCTGCTGATGGTGTGGCTGGCGAACGAGGGATTGAAGCAGCAGGCGACCAAGGTGACCCGGTTTCCGGCCATCATCGTCCTGGGGCATCCACTGCTCGCGGTGGTCGGCCTGATCGTCTGGATCATGTATCTGATGACGACCAGCGTGGTCTACGCATGGAGCGCATTCGGGACACTCGTCGTGGTGGCCCTGCTCGGGTTCGTCATGCTGACCCGCTGGCTGGTCGGCCGGGGCGGCAGGCACGCGCGGGGGGCTGAGCAGGCGTTCCCGGCCGTCGCGGTGGCGGTGCACGGCACGGTCGCCATCGCCACTTTCATCCTGGTGTTCCTGACCGCACTGGCGATCAGGAAGGTCTGATCATCGGTCGTGCGGGAGGCCCAGCGAGAAGGCCGCCTCGATTGCGCGATCACCCAGGAGGTGACGTTCACGCCGTACCCGGGTTCCGCTCATTGGTTGAGCAAGCGTACGCTTGGGCGTCGTACGGCGAGTCCGTACGGCACGAACGGGCAGAACCGCGAAGGGACGGCGATGGCAGAAGTGCGGGAGTTCTCCAATCTGATCGGCGGCGAACTGCGGCCGGCCTCCGGCGGCGACACGCTCGACTCGATCAATCCGGCGACCGGCGAGGTGTGGGCCAAGATCCCGCGCAGTACGGCCGAGGACGCCGACGCCGCGGTGCGGGCCGCCCGACAAGCCTTCCCCAAGTGGTCGGCCATGCCGGCCGGAGGACGGGCGCACTACCTGCGCAAGGTCGCCGACGTGTTCGCGCAGAACGCCAAGGAACTGGCCGAGATCGAGACCCGCGACAACGGCCGGATCCTCAGCGAGACGGCCAAGCGTGACCTGCCCGGGATGACGCACCTGTGGAACATCGCCGCCGCTGAGTGCAGTGCCGCGGTCGAGGGCAAGAGCGTCGACTTCGGTCCGGGCAGTCTGGGCATCACCCGGCGCGAGCCGTACGGCGTGGTGCTGGGGATCATCCCGTGGAACTCCCCCATATCGACGTTCTCGGCCAAGGCGGCCTTCGCGCTGGCGGCCGGGAACACGGTCATCATGAAGCCTGCCGAGCAGGCGAGCGTCTCGACGTTGCGCCTGGGCGAGCTGCTCCGCGAGGTACTGCCTCCGGGCACTCTGAACATCGTCTCCGGGCTGGGCGAGGAGGTCGGCGACCCGTTGGTCCGCAACCGCGGCGTGGACCGGATCAGCCTCACCGGCTCCACCGAGACCGCCAAGATCATCACCAGGGCGTCCGCGGATGCGCTGAAGCCGATGGCCTTCGAGCTGGGTGGCAAGTCGCCCAATATCGTCTTCGCCGACGCCGACCTGGACAAGGCCGCGCTGGGCGTCTCGACGATGAGCATCTTCACCGCCAACGCCGGTCAGATCTGTTATGGGGGCTCGCGCATCCTCATTCAGCGACCGATCTACGACGAGATGATCTCCCGCGTCAAGGCCATCGCCGCCGGCATCAAGCTCGGCGAACCGCTGTCGATGGAGACCACGATGGGCCCGATCGTGTCCAAGGAGCAGTACGAGCGGATCACCATGTATCTGGAGATCGGCGCCAAGGAGGGCGCTGAGCTCATCTTCGGCGGCCGCTTCGGCGCCGAGCTCGTCGGCGAGGAGCACGCCGGCGGCTACTGGGTCGAGCCGACGCTCTTCGCCACCAGCGACAACTCCCTCCGGATCTGCCAGGAGGAGATCTTCGGCCCGGTCGCGGTGGCGATTCCCTTCGACACCGAGGAGGAGGCCCTGGCGATCGCCAACGACTCTTCGTACGGTCTGGCCGCCGGCGTCTGGACGAGCAACCTGGCCACGGCCCACCGGATGTTCCGCAGTCTCGAGACCGGCACCGTCTGGATCAACACCTACCGCAAGGTGCTCTTCCCCCTCGAGGGAAGAAAGGACAGCGGCTACGGTCACGACTCCCTGCTCGCCAACACCCGCGAGAAGTCCTGCTTGATCGAGACTTAAAGGCTGCGAAGGCTACAACCTGGTGATATGCCGTCGCAGCGATCATCACTGCGACGCCCATTCCGTCTGTGTTCCGCTAGAGCGTTGGTCTTGGACGGCGTAGCCGGAACAGTCGAGTCCGCCCGGAACGCGATCGACCGGAGCACTCACGACGGCCAATTCCGGGCAGGCGGCGAGCCGCCCGTCCGGAGGCACAGGCTACGAGGCCCCGCCCCCGCGCAAGGCCGGAACCGTCCAGCTACAACGTGCAGGTAGTCCCGGGCGAGCATCCCCACCGCCTGCGCCTGCGCCTGCGCTCAGGATCGTGAATCAGAAAGCCAGTCACGTCAGCGGTCTGGAGTGGGATCGCACACGGGGGAGGCGCAGGACGAAGCGGGCTCCGCATTCGCTGTCCTCGATGGTCAAGGTGCCCCGGTGTGCTTGGGCGATCTCCCGTGCGATCGACAGCCCCAGCCCGGTCCCTCCGGCGTCCCGGTCGCGTGAGGCATCCAGCCGGGTGAAACGGTCGAAGACCATCTCCCGCTGTTCGACCGCGATTCCGGCGCCGTCGTCGATCACCTCCAGGATCGTCATGGATCCATCAGCGCGCACGGTGACGGTGATCTGTGAGGTGGCGTGGCGTTCGGCGTTGTCGAGCAGGTTGGCCAGCACCCGGGCGATCCGCAGCCGGTCACAGGTGATGACGACGTTTCGTTGTAGATCCTTGACGATCTCCATCCGGGACCAGGTGCGGCGGTCCAGTTCGGCGCCGACCAACTGGCCCAGATCGGTCGGTTCGCGGGTGAGGGGGGCGCGGGCGTCCAGCCGGGCCAGGGTCAGCAGGTCGGTCACGATCGCCTGCAGCCGTTCAATTCCCGCCAGCACCGCGATCGCTGTCCGCGGCCAATCGGTGTCGTCGGGATACATCAGTGCCTGCTCCACCTGGGCCCGCATGGCGGTGATCGGGTTGCGCAGGTCGTGGGAGGCGTCCGAGGTGAAGCGCCGTAGCTGCTGGTAGGCGCCCTCCAGGCGGTCCAGGGTGTCGTTCACTGTTTCGGCCAAAAACTTGATCTCTTCATTGTTCCCGGGCACCGGGACCCGGCGGTCCAAGCCGGTGGAGGTGATCTCCGCCAGTTCAGTGCGGATGGCGTTAATCGGCGCCAGGGTGCTGTTGGTCGCGCGGAAAGTCCCGGCGGCCACCATCGTGGTCATCAGCACCGACACGCCGATCGCCAGGAACAGCGCTGTGGCGTTCCCGTACCAGGCGACCACCGGAACCGCCACGTAGAGTAACCAGATCCCCTCCGGCTGATAGACCTTGGACGACACGACAGTCATGCAGCCCTGCAGCCCGGCCGGAGGGCACAGCGCCCGTGCGGCACGCACCTCGCTGCTGGTCGAACGGAAGGTGGCCATCGGCGGCTTGCCGGCGAGTTGCCAGGTCGCCGCGACCACCCGGTTCTGCGCGTCCAGGACCTGGATCACCTCGCCCTTGTCGCCCGCCAGCACGGACGGGAGGGGGCCCTGTCTGATGAGGGGCACCACGCGGTTCCAGGCCTCGCCGGTCCGAGCCAGGGCCGCGTCGGCCTCCTTGCGGCCCGCGTATAAGAGGAAGAGCACACTGACCCCGATGCACACCAATGCCGCGACGGCACCGTACTCCAATGCCCTACGAGCCCGAACCGATGATCGGTTCCAGTTCAGCAACTGATCCCCCGAAGATGCGTGCTCACCTCCTACAAGTCAGGGAACCGCGACATCTGGCCATAACGTCCCAAAGTGGGGCAAAGTCTTGGCAGGTCGGCAAGCGACTGAAGCCTCCGGCGGGGGCTGACCTGGCGTGACTTGGTCTCGGAGCCGGGCTCGGTGGCCGTCCGGTGGCTTTTCCGCTGTTGGTAGATTCGGCGGTTCCAGCGTGTCCATGATCGATCTCGATCGGGGTCCTGTATGTCCACACCATCCGAGCCCTTCGGCCCAGCCCCGTCGGCGGGCCGCCCGGACTTCGCACCTCCCCCTGGGTATGGGCAGCCTGCTCTCGGATATGGCCCGCCACAGGCTCCAGACAGGCCGCTCATCAAGAGGCCGTGGTTCATCGTGTCGGCCACCGCGGTGACCTTGGTCGTCTTGGCCGCGGTCGGGCTGCTCCTGTGGAACCTCACTGCCACGGCCCGGCTGAACGACGCGCTGGGCAGAGCGTGCCCCGCGGGCGTGGAGTGCAGCGGCTCGATCGACGGCCAGACCATCTCGATCAAGATGACCGTTCAGGGCGACAACCTGGGGGACGCTCTGGCGAGGATCCCGAGCAAGGATGGATCCGGCCGGAACCCGCTCAAGGAGTTCCCCGCGGGTTTCGACCGGGTGACGTTCGAGCTGGCCTGGAAGCACGGTCAGACGACCGACAGCCTCCTCCGCGGGCACCAGGACAAGGACGCGAGCGCGCCCACCATGGACTACATCAACGTGCAGGTGCTCATGGGCACGGCGTTCTCCGGGATCTTCGGCAACTAGGGACATGCCCTAGCCGACGGCGGAGCTGCGCCGTTCCAGCAGGGCGACATCCCGCCACCGGGCTCCGCCGCCGAACTCATGCCGGCCGAGCCGTTCGCGCACCCCGACCAGGCGGAATCCGGCCGCCTGGTGCAGCCGGGCGCTTGCGGCGTTCTCCGGGAAGATCCCGGCTTGCAGGGTCCACAGGCCCGCCCGTTCGCTGGAGTCGATGACCGCTCCGAGCAGCGCCCGGCCGACGCCCCGGCCCTGCGCCTCCGGGTGGACGTAGACCGAGACCTCGGCGATGCCCGCGTACACACAGCGATCCGAGATCGCCGACAGCGACACCCAGCCCAACACCCGGTCGAAGTCCCGCGCCACGAACCGGTGCTCGGCCATCCGGGTGGCGTCGAACCTCGCCCACTCCGGGGCCACGGTCTCGAAGGTCGCGTCCCCACCGTCGATCCCGGCCTGGTAGATCGCCAGGACCTCGGCAGCATGCTCCGGCAGCATCGGTGAGATCTCCACGCCGGCCACTGTACGACGCACGTAACGGCCAACGAACGTGGGAGAGGAGCGGGCCACGGCCTAAGGGGGATTTAATCCTTGGCCCGGCTGGGCTGGACGCGTTTGGGCTCGCCGGCCATCTTGGGATAGTTGGGCGGGTACGGCATGTCGCCCAGCCCGTGATCCTTCTCGTCCCGGTCGGCCAGTTCCAGCAGCGGCTCCAGCGAGAACGCCTGGTCGTCGATGGTGGCATGCAGGTCACCCAGCGACGCGAACCTGGCCGGCATGGTCTCGATCGTGAAGTCCGTGGGAACGGCTGACGACAGCTCGTCCCAGGTGAGCGGGGCCGACACGGGCGCGTGCGGCAGTGGCCGGACGCTGTAGGCGGAGGCGATCGTACGGTCGCGCGCGTTCTGGTTGAAGTCGATGAAGATCTGCTCCCCGCGCTCCTCCTTCCACCATTTGGTGGTGACCTTGTCGGGCATCCGCCGTTCCACCTCTCGGGCGAAGGCGAGCGCCGCGCGGCGAACCTCGGTGAAGGTCCAGCGTGGCTCGATCCGCACGTAGATGTGGACGCCCGCCTTGCCGGACGTCTTGGGGAACCCGGTGTGACCGAGTTCGCCGAGCAGGTCGCGGACCGGTCCGAGCGCGACCTTGACCGCGTCGGCGAAGTCCGTGCCGGGTTGTGGATCGAGATCGATGCGCAACTCGTCAGGGTGATCCACGTCATCGGACCGTACCGGCCACGGATGAAAGGTGAGGGTGCCGAGGTTCGCCGCCCAGGCCACCACCGCGAGCTCGGTGGGGCAGATCTCGTCGGCGGAGCGACCGCTCGGGAAGTCGATCCGGGCCGTCTGGACCCAGTCGGGGGCGCCCTTGGGCACGCGCTTCTGGTAGAAGGCGTCGGCGTTCTTGGTGTCCATCCGGGTGGCCAGCTTGGCACCCTCGAAGACCCCGGAGGGCCAGCGTTCGAGCGTCGTGGGCCGACGGTGCAGAGCACGCAGGATCCCGTCACCGACGGACAGGTAGTACTCGACCAGGTCCCGCTTGGTCAGTCCGCGCTCCGGAAAATAAATCCTGTCAGGGTTGGAGATCTTGACCAGCTGATCCCCCACCGGGATCTCGATGAAGGGCGACGCCATAGGAGCAAGGTACCCCTACCGAGGTCAGGGTCCGCTAGTCCCGGCGGTCTCAGACATCCCTGAGGCCGCTCGACGCCGCCTGATCCGGCGTATCGCGGCCACCACCGTAGTACCGAGGACGAGCAGACCGGTGGTGCCGAGCACGCAGCTGAGCCGCAGCCCCACGCCGGTATCGTCCAGGCCCCTGAACTGGACCGCCGCGATGGTGGTGAACACCGACACGACCAGCCCGTAACCGGCAACGACCCCCAGAGCCGCCAGCCGGGGTCTGCCCCCATGATCTCGCACGCCCATCAGCTCCCCGTGAGAGTTTCCTTGCCCTCCTTATGACACTCTTACGGCAAGATTCGTTGCCTCGGTTCGCCACCAATTCCGGGTACCGTCGGAGCATGAGCACTCAGAAGATCCAGAAGACCGACGAGGAGTGGCGAGCCCAGCTGTCCCCCGAGGAGTTCCACGTACTCCGCGAGGCGGGCACGGAGCGGCCCTTCACCGGCGAGTACACCGACACCAAGACCGTCGGGGTCTACCGCTGCCGGGCGTGCGGCACCGAACTCTTCCGGTCGGACACCAAATTCGACTCGCACTGCGGCTGGCCCAGTTTCTACGCGCCCTCGGACTCCGACGCGGTCACCCTGATCGAGGACCGCTCGCTCGGCGCGGTCCGCACCGAGGTGCGCTGCGCCCACTGCGACTCCCACCTGGGCCATGTCTTCCATGGCGAGGGCTACGGAACGCCCACCGACGACCGATTCTGCATCAACAGCGTCAGCCTTACCCTCGAACCCCAAGAGTGAGAAGCCCCGGGGTGACCGCTCTTACTTCGTTTCGTCGACCTTGCAGCTGTCAGTGGGGCTGACCTTGTTGGCGAGCACCACGCTGCCGTTGTCGCTGCTCGTGCCGTGGACGAAAACAAAGGTGTTCGAATCGCCCTGGTCCTTGAGATATTGACTCGTCCAGTCGCACAGCGAGATGGCCGACGTGGAATTCGCGTCGGCCTCAGGGTAGTTGGTATAGACCCGGAAGAACTGGCCGTCCCGGCTGACCCGCTGGACGTGGTCGGCGATTTTGGTGTCCTTGGCCTTGAAGTAGGTGACCACCGCCGTGTCGTCGGCTGCCGCCTCACTCGCGGGCACCTGACTGGAGTTGGCCGCGGGGGTGGCGGGCCCGACCACCTGGCGCTTGACGGTCCCTTTGGCCGCAGCACTGTGCCCGCTACCGGCCGAGAGGGTGACCGTCACGACCACCCCGACCAGTGCCAGCGCCCCCAGCCCGCTTCCCGCGACGATGAGCTGCCGACGGCGCTTGCCCGCCGAGAAGGAGCGGATAGCGTCGTCACAGGTGGTGGCGAACTTAGAGGGGGGCTTGGAATGCCGACCACTGGCATGCCGGGGAGGGGTGCTCACAAAGGGCACCTTACTTCGGCAAACACAGTGACCTGGTCGACACCGGACAGAATCCTCCGAACTCAGTAGTCAACTCACCGGTCACCGCTACGGCAGGGCCGCCACCAGCTCCGCGACGGGCTTACGGGACCCCGTATAGAAGGGAATCTCCTCGCGCACGTGGCGCCGGGCGGTCGAGGCGCGCAGCTCCCGCATCAGGTCCACGATGCGGTGCAGCTCATCGGCCTCGAAGGCGAGCATCCACTCGTAGTCGCCCAGGGCGAAGGAGGCCACCGTGTTGGCCCGTACGTCGGGGAAACCGCGTGCCATCTTGCCGTGCTCGGCGAGCATGGCACGACGCTCCTCGTCGGGCAGCAGATACCACTCGTACGACCGGACGAACGGGTAGACACAGATGTACGCCCGCGGCTCCTCGTCAGCGAGAAACGCCGGGATGTGGCTCTTGTTGAACTCGGCCGGCCGGTGCAGGGCCATCGCCGACCACACCGGCTGGCAGGCGCGGCCGAGGGAGGTGCGCCGGAACCGGCTGTAGACCTCCTGGAGGTCGTCCGCGGTCGGTGCGTGCCACCAGAACATGAAATCGGCATCGGCCCGCAGCCCGCCGACGTCGTAGAGACCCCGCGTGGTGACGTCCTTCGCGGCCGCCTGCTCGATCAGCTCCTCGACCTCACGGGCCACCGCGGATCTGTCGGCCTCGACCGGGTTCTGCACCCGGAAGACCGACCACATGGTGTAGCGGATCACCTGGTTGAGATCGCGTGCCTTGGGCTTGCCCGTCGTCGCCATGACTTGATTCTCCCCGATGGTTCAGATGTTCGAGCACCCGGGATGCGGCGGACCGGCCGGAGGCGACGCATGCCGGAATCCCCAGCCCGTCGTACGCCGCGCCGGCCACCGCGAGCCCCGGAAGTCCGGCCACGGCCGATCGGATCCGGGCCACCCGGTCCGCATGGCCCACGGTGTACTGCGGTAGCCCGCCGCCCCATCGGGTGACCCGGTGGTCGATGGGCAGCTCACCCACCCCGCAGGTGGCGGCCAGCTCGGCCATCGCCATCGCCTTCAGATCCTCGTCGGATCGTTGCAGCAGGTACTCGTCGCCGAATCGGCCGATGGAGCATCGCACGATCACGATGCCCGGGTGGCGCTCGCCGAGATGTGGCCACTTGACCGTGCTGAACGTCACCGCCTTGACCTCGCGCCCCTCCACCGCGGGCACCAGGTAGCCGCTGCCGCGCGGCTGCCGCGGAAACGCCGTCGAGGAGTAGGCGAGCGTCACGATCGCCATGCTGGCGTAGTCGATCCGATCGAGTTCGCGGGCGGCGGCCGGTGCCTCGTCTGCGAGAAGCCGGGCCGCCGGACGGCCCGGCACCGCGACGATCACTGCGTCCACATCGAGATATTCGGGCTCGTGCGCGGAGCCGATCGTCAGCCGCCAGCCGGATCCGGCCGCCGTGAGCCCGCCGCCCCGCTCCGAGCCCCCGGTCGCCGTAGGCCCGCCTTCGGCCGACGCGGGGAGGCGTTGCAGCTCCCGCACCATCGCTTCCGTGCGTACGGAACCCCCCGCCCCTTCCACCAGGTCGGCGAGCACCTGAGGGAGCGTGCCCATACCGCCCGGCAGAGTCGTGAACACCGGGCCCGCACCGGCGGGCGCGGCCTCGCGAACAGCGCGGGCGGCGGCGATGAGGGACCGATGCGTACGGGCGGCGTCGGCGACCGCCGGCAATGTCGCGTCGAACGACAAGTCCTCGGCCCGTCCGGCGTAGACCCCGCCGAGCAGCGGTTCGACCAGCCGGTCCACGACCTCGCGGCCGAGGCGAGCTCCGATGTAGTCGGCGACGGAAACGTCCGCGCCGCGCGGAGTCTGGCTCCGTACCAAATCGAGCGGTACCCGCGCCAACCCGGCCGGCGACAGCAACCCGGACCGGGCCAGAGCGCCCAGGTCGGTGGGGATGCCCATCACCTGACCGGCCGGCATCGGGCGCAGCGTGCCGTAACTGAGGATGGCCGCGGAGGTCGTCCCCGGATAGACGAGCTCATCACCGAGCCCGACGCCGCGAACCAGGTCGAGCCCCTCCGGGCGGCGGGCCAGCATCGACTCCGCACCCTCGTCGACGGCCACTCCGGCGATCTCACTGACCCTCAGCTTGCCACCGATCTGGGGTGATCCCTCCAGAACGGTGACGCGCACGCCGCCGCGGACCAGGAACCGCGCGGCCGCCAAGCCCGCGATACCGGCCCCGATGACGGCGACATGCGGCAGGCTCAGGAGGCCGTCCGACGAGTGGACCGAACGAGGCCCGTGGGACGAACTCATGGTGATCCCTCCAGGACGGTGACGCACCCATCTTCAACCATGGCAGATGTTCGGCGATGACCTGACCAACGACTCCGCACCATCCGCGACGGACGTGCTGCCCATGATCAGAGGGCCACGGCATCGTGACCAGATCGCGATCAAATGCATCGAACCGTGACAGACGTCACATCGTCGGATCTCTATGCGTCCCGTCAAGCATGTGCTCTGCTTCGCCGCAACCGCTCTGCTGCTGGCCGGCTGTGCCGGCTCCCAGCACTCGAACTCGACGTCCGAGGCCGCACCGGCCCCGGCAGGCGCCCCCCAGGCCGCGGACAGCGGTTCGGCCGCCAAGCTGGCGGCGGGATCCCGGGCCGCCGGTGGTGGTAAGGCCACCGGCGGGCAGTTCAAGGTGGCCTCTCCCGGCGGGCAGCTCAACGTGACCTCTCCCGTCGGCCGTTCGGTCGTCTACACCGCCGACCTCAGGGTCCGGGCCAAAAGCGTGGAAGGCGCCGCCACCAAGGCCAAACAGCTGGTGACAGCCGCGGGCGGCTATGTCGAGAACGAGACCGGCTCCAGCGAACCGGTGGGCTCGAACCTCACGTTCAAGGTGCCCTCCGACAAATACAGCATGGTCCTGGATCAGTTGACCGGACAGCTTGGCACCAAGCTCTCTCTGCAACAGCAGGCCGAAGACGTCACCGAGCAGGTCGCCGACGTCGACAGCCGGGTGAAGTCGGCGCAGGCGACGCTGCAGACGTTCCGCAAGCTCCTCAACCGGGCGAACACCGTCGGCGAGGTCCTCAACGTCGAGCAGGAGATCACTCAGCGCGAGGCGGACCTTGAGTCGCTGCAGGCCCGGCAGAAGTCACTGGCCCAGCAGACCCGCTACGCCACGGTGACACTGCAGCTCGAGGCGCCCAGCAAGGAGCCGTCGAAGCGGCCCAGCGGGGGCTTCATCGGCGGGCTGACGTCCGGGTGGAACGCGTTCACCGCCTTCCTCTCCGGGGCCGCCACCCTGCTCGGCTGGCTGCTGCCCTTCCTGGTCCTGGCCGCCGTGATCGGCCTGCCCGCCTGGCGGCTGCTCCGCGGCCGACGCAAGCCCACCGCCCCGCCCGCCGCGTCCCTCCCACCGGCCCCACCCGTTTCGTGATCAGGCAAGAGTTCCGAACGCTCGCCTTTCACTGAGAGGTCTTCTGGTGGCGTGATCAGCGGGCGGACTCCTCGTGGACGAAGTCGGTCAGCCGGGCGAGGATGTCCGGGTTGGTCGAGGGCAGCACGCCATGGCCGAGGTTGAAGATGTGCCCCTCGGCCGTGCGGCCACGGCGGAGCACGTCACGAGCGCGCTCCTCGACGACCTCCCACGGTGCGAGCAGGATCGCCGGGTCCAGGTTGCCCTGCAGGGCCTTGCCGAACGACACCCGGCTGACGGCCTCGTCCAGGGGAACCCGCCAGTCGACCCCGACGACGTCGGCGCCCGCCTCGCCCATCAGTCCGAGCAGCTCACCGGTGCCGACCCCGAAGTGGATCCGGGGCACGCCGAACTCCTCCATGGCGGTGAAGATCTTGCTGGTGTGCGGCAGGACCGAGCGCCGGTAGTCCTCGGGGCTGACCGCGCCGACCCAGGAGTCGAAGAGCTGGAGGGCTCTCGCGCCCGCGTCGGCCTGCACCTTCAGGAAGGCGATGGTGATGTCGGCGAGCCGGTCCATGAGCTCGGCCCACAGCTCTGGCTCGCCGTACATCATGGCCTTGGTGCGATCGTGGTTCTTCGACGGGCCGCCCTCGATGAGGTAGGACCCGAGCGTGAACGGCCCGCCGGCGAAACCGATCAGCGGGGTCCTGCCCAGCTCGGCGACCAGCCCGCCGACCGCCTCGGTGACATAGGGCACGTCATCGGGGGTCAGCTGCCGCAGCCGGGACACGGCGGCCGCGTCCCGGATCGGGTCCGCGATGACCGGGCCGACCCCCGGCTTGATGTCGAGGTCGATCCCGATCGCCTTGAGCGGCACCACGATGTCGCTGAAGAGGATCGCCGCGTCGACCGCGTACCGCCGTACGGGCTGCAGCGTGATCTCCACGATGAGGTCGGGCGTGGCGCATGCCTCGAGCATCGGGATGCCCTCACGCAGGCGCAGGTATTCAGGCAGCGAACGGCCGGCCTGGCGCATGAACCAGACAGGGGTGTGCGGCACCGGCAGGCGGCGGCAGGCGCGCAGGAATTCGGGTTCGTCGTCAGTCGAGGTAACAGACACGTCTCCGATCGTCCCATGAATCACGGCGGCACCTGCAACGAGACGAGGAACTTGGGGACACGCCGAGCGAAGTCCCGCATTCCCCCTGCCGGACATGTCAGCGTCCCCTTTGAATCCTTCCAGCCCTCCAAGGGAGGCCCCCGTCGTGTCCCGCCCCGATTCCGTCAGCATCCGCCACTGCTCCGCCTGCGGTGGCGAGCGCCCGTTCGAGCAGCCGCCGTGCGCAGACGGGCACGGTGCGGACTGCCCGGAGTGGGCCTGTACGGACTGCGGCGGCGCGCTGCTGATCGGACTTCCCGAGCCACATGACGTACGTGTGGCCGGCCGTTTCTCGCGGGCCGCCTGAGATCGTGCCGTGCTTCTTCACCACAGCAGTCCGCCCGGCGCGGCGTCCCTGGGTTCCGGCCAGCGGGCGATCTACGCTCATTCCATGGCCGCCCCTCGCATGAAACCCCCGAAGCCCGAGGCCACCGAACCACCGGCCGTGTTCCAACGCGCGGTCGAGACGCTGCGCCGCGCACTCGAGAGCGATCCGGGCAGGCCGGAGCTCGAACTCGAGGACCTGCCGGCCCCGCAGCGGCTGGCACCCTACTCCGCGGCCATCGCCGCCACCGTGTACCGCGATGACGACGAGATCGCCGGCGGCCGCCTGATCCTGCTGTACGACCCGGAGGGGCGCAGCGGCTGGGTGGGCGAATTCCGGCTCGTCGCCTATATCAGGGCCGATCTGGATCCGGAAATCGCCGCCGATGAGCTGATCGGCTCGGTCGCGTGGAGCTGGCTGATCGAGGCGCTGGACAAGGCCGGCTACGGCGGAGTGTCCGGCACCATCACCCGGGCGGTCTCGGAGAGCTTCGGGGACAAACAGGACGAACCCCCGACGACCGAGCTGGAGCTGCGCGCCTCATGGTCTCCGGCCGGGGACGATATGGCCGTTCATGTGGCCGCGTGGTGCGATGTGATGTGCATGGCAGCCGGGCTGCCGCCGTCGGGTGTGAGCGTGTTGCCGCCCCGGCCCAACGGCCCCGGACAGTAGCCGAGGGCCGTGTTCGAGGACCTCGACTTCAAGGACGTACGGTAGGCGCGTGGGAGTGTCGGAAATAAGACAGGAGCCGGTGGTGCCCGAGCCGGGCGAGCCGGCGGAGACGAAGTCTCCGGAGACGTCGGTTCTCGAAGCCGTGCCGGAGCGCGAGCCTGAGCCGCTGCTGGAACCTCGGGAGGGCGTTCCCCCGGTGGTGATGACCGCCGAGGCCCTGGAGCGGGTCATCGAGGCGTTCGCGGCCGGAACCGGGCCGGTCGCGGTCGACGCCGAGCGGGCCTCCGGCTATCGCTATGGCCAGCGCGCCTATCTGGTGCAGCTGCGCCGCCGGGGGGCCGGCACCGCCCTCATCGACCCGATCGCCTGCCCGGACCTGTCCGCACTCGACGCGGCCCTGGCCGACACCGAGATGGTGCTGCACGCCGCCAATCAAGACCTGCCCTGCTTGGCCGAAGTCGGCCTGGCACCGCGGCGGCTGTTCGACACCGAGCTGGCCGGGCGCCTGCTCGGCCACCCGAAGGTCGGCCTCGGCTCGATGGTCGAGACGGTGCTGGGTTTCTCGCTGGAGAAGGGTCATTCGGCAGCCGACTGGTCGACCCGCCCGCTGCCCGAGGACTGGCTGCGCTACGCGGCGCTGGACGTGGAGCTGCTGGTCGAGCTCCGTGACGCCCTGCACGCCGAGCTGGTGGAAGCCGGCAAGCTGGACTGGGCCTTGGAGGAGTTCGAGGCGATCCTGGCCGCGCCGCCCAAACCTCCCCGCTCCGACCCCTGGCGCCGTACCTCCGGTATTCACCGGGTGCGCAACAGGCGGGCGCTCGCGATCGTACGAGAGCTGTGGGAGGCCCGGGACCAGATCGCTCAGGACCGGGACATCTCTCCCGGCCGGGTGCTGGCGGACGCGGCGATCGTCGAGCTCGCGCTCACGATGCCCCGCACCCCGGCGGACCTGACCGCGCTGGCCACGATGCGCAACCGGGGCGCCCGCCGCCACCTGTCGGTCTGGCTGCGGTCGATCTCCACGGCCCGCATGCTTCCCGAGAGCGAGCAGCCCGAGCACAGCCAGGCCGGCGACGGCCCCCCGCCCGCCCACCGATGGGCGGAACGCGACCCGGAGGCGGCCAAGCGGCTCAGCACGACCCGCGCCGTGGTCTCCGCCCTCGCCGACGAGCACCATCTGCCGAGCGAGAACCTGCTGCAGCCCGACGCCGTACGCAGACTCACCTGGAGTCCGCCCACCGAGCTCACCGCCGAGCAGGTCGAGGCGGTGTTGCGCGGCCTCGGCGCCCGGACCTGGCAGGTGGAGCTGGTCTCCGTGCCGGTGGCCAAGGCCCTGCAGCGGCTGGAGTCCAAAGGCGACCTTTGAACTCCCTCTGAGTGGTCTGTTGGGGGTTGCACCGGACCCTGGGATCGGGTCACACTCGTCATTAGGTTAGCTTTACCTAAGCTAACCATGGCCTGATCGCCCCCGACCCTCAGGAGCCCCCGCGTGTTTCTCGGCAACTTTCTCATCGGCCTACGTGAAGGGCTCGAGGCCGCGCTGGTGGTGAGCATCCTCATCGCCTACCTCGTTAAGAAGGGCAATCGCCGGGCCCTCGCACCGGTCTGGACGGGCATCGGGGCCGCGATCGCGGTGAGCGTGGGATTCGCGCTGCTCCTACAGCTGCTCGTGGCGCAGGAGAACCACTTCAAGATTCAGGAGCTGACCGGCGGCCTTCTGTCCATCGTCGCGGTCGCCCTGGTGACCTGGATGGTCTTCTGGATGCGCAAAGCCGCCCGCGGGATCAAGGCCGAACTCGAGGGCAGGCTCGACAGCGCGATCGACATGGGAGCCGGTGCCCTGTTCGTCGTCGCGTTCCTGTCGGTGGGCCGTGAGGGGCTGGAGACCGCCCTGTTCCTGTGGACCAACATCAGCCACTCCACCGGCTCCCCGGTGCAGCCGGTGGGCGGCGCCGTGACCGGCCTGGCCGTGGCCGTGGTCCTCGGCTACCTGATCTACCGGGGCGGCCTGAAGCTCAACCTCAAGGCCTTCTTCACCTGGACCGGCGCAGGCCTGATCATCGTCGCGGCCGGGGTCCTCGGGTACGGCTTCCACGACCTCCAGGAGGCCGACGTCCTTCCTGGCATCACGTCGCTGGCAATGGAGCCCGCCACGTTCTTCGCCCACTTCGGCACCGTCGGCGACTGGCTGCAGACCATCTTCCAGGGAGTCCTCAACGTCACCCCGAAGATCACCTGGCTTCAGCTGGTCATGTGGATGGCCTACGCGGGCCCGGTGATGTACCTCTTCCTTCGACCGGCCAGGACTTCGGCCCCCGCACCCGCCAAGGCTCCCGAACCGGCCTCTTCATAAAACCGGGCGCCGTCAGCGCCCTGCCGCCGCCAAGCTGAGCAAAGCGGGGCGAACGACCTTGCCGGTGGGGTTACGCGGCAACGCGTCGAGGAAGTGCACGTCGCGGGGGACGGCGAAGCGGGCGAACCGCTGGCGCACGCAGTCGCGGACCGCGTCACCGTCGAGGTGCTCACCCGCGCGCACGACGACGTACGCGGCGAGCCGCTGCCCGAAGCGGGCATCCGTGACACCCAGCACGGCCACCTCGCGGACCTCGGGCAGCCGGGCGATGACGTCCTCGACCTCGCTGGGGAAGATGTTCTCCCCACCCGAGATCACCATGTCGTCGCCGCGCCCCTCGACGAACAGCCGGCCCTGCGGGTCCAGATGCCCGATGTCGCCGAGGCTCAGCAGGCCGTCCCGGCCCTCGCGCGGCTTGCCGCCGGTGTAGTAGCCGTTGTCGGCGTGGATGTACCCCTGGCCCCCGGGAGGGACTGGCGAGCCGTCCTCGGCGAGGATCGCCAGCCGGGTGCCCCGCGGCGGGCGGCCGGCCGTGCTCGGGCGGTCCCAGAGGTCCTCGGGGGTGGCGATGCTCACCCATGACGCCTCGGTCGAGCCGTACAGGTTGTAGAGGACGTCCCCGAAGGTGTCCATGAAGCCGGTGGCCAGGCCGCCGGGCAGCGTCGAACCGCTGGTCGCCACCACCCGGAGAGTGGTCAAGTCGTAACGCTCCGCGGGCAGTTCCAGCAGCCGCTGCAGCATGACCGGCACTGCGATGACCACCGAGCAGCCGTGCCGTTCGATGGCGGCGAGGGTGGACTGCGCCTCGTACCGGCGGTTGAGCACGATCGTGGCACGCAGTGCCAGCGCCAGTTGCAGGCCCGCGTAACCCCAGCTGTGGAAGAGCGGCGCCTCGATCAGGATCGTGTCCCTGGCCCGCAGGGGGATGCGGGACGCCACCGCGGCGAACGGCCCGAATCCCGGCCGGGGCGGGCGTTCGGCGCCTTTGGGCCGGCCGGTCGCCGAGCTGAGCACGATGGTCCGGCCCAGCCGCTCCGGCGGGAGGAGCGGCTCGTCAGGGGTCGCGGCCAGGAGATCGTCCAGCCCGTCCGCGGTGAGCTTGCGGATGGAGCCTGGGGCGGCGACGAGGAGCGGCTCGAACTCGGCGTCGGCGATGAGGACGTCGATCTCCTGCTCGGCGAGGATGATCAGCAGCTGCTCGGTGGCGAGCCCGGTGTTGAGGAGCACCGCGTCGGCGCCGAGCTTGCCGCAGGCGATCAGTGACTCCGCCATGCCCCGGTGGTTGCGGCACAGCAGGGCCACGCGGGGCGGCCCGTCCTCGGCGGCGATCCCGGCGCCGAGGGCCGTGGCCAGCCGGGTGGTCCGGGCATCGACCTCGGCGTAGGTGAGCGTGCCGAACTCGTCGATGATCGCGGGCCGGTCGGGGTCCCGGACGGCCGCGACGATGAACGAGCCGGCCAGGCTGGTGCCCCACCGCTGGAGCGCGGCGAGCTGGCGCACCATCCGGCTGGGAGAGCCTGGCCACAGCAGACCGCTGCGCCTCATCACGACGGGCACAGTGACCGCCGCCGCGACCCGCCGCCGCAGCCGACCCAGCCGCACGAACCCACCACCTCACCGTTCCGGCCACCGGCGCCTCGACGGAGCCATACCGACCAGATCCATCAGGTTAGTGGTTCCAAACCTAACTTTTCTGGCGGATGGCGGTTTGTCTCACCCATGGTCATCAGGCCGTGGTGAGCGCCATGGCCACCGTAGAGACCAGCTGACCGGCCGCTCCCCGCCTTGGGCCGGCGCGCGGCGTCACCACCTGACAGGTCAGTGGTTACTGACGAGTAGCATTGGGGTCGTGGGGATGGTGCCGCGCCGCCGCGCGACACGACCTCAACCCCGCAGTGCGGCCTCAACAAGGGAGAACTGCCCGTGCCCCGTATCGCACGTGACGTCGTCTTCGTCGACGGCGTACGCACGCCGTTCGGCAAAGCCGGTCCCCAAGGTCTCTACGCCGAGACCCGCGCCGACGACCTCGTCGTCCGCGCGATCCGGGAGCTCATGCGCCGGAACCCTGACCTGCCGCCGGAACGGGTCGACGAGGTGGCCGTGGCCGCCACGACCCAGATCGGCGACCAGGGCCTGACCATCGGCCGTTCGGCGGCCGTCCTGGCCGGTCTCCCGAAGAGCGTGCCCGGCTTCGCCATCGACCGCATGTGCGCCGGTGCGATGACCTCGGTCACCACGACCGCGTCGGGCATCGCCTTCGGTGCCTACGACGTGGTCATCGCCGGTGGCGTCGAGCACATGGGCCGGCACCCGATGGGCGAGGGCGTCGACCCCAACCCGCGCTTCCTGGCCGACTCACTGGTCGACCCGTCCGCGCTGGTCATGGGCATGACCGCGGAGAACCTGCACGACCGGTTCCCGCACATCACCAAGGAGCGCGCCGACGCCTACTCGGTGCGCAGCCAGGAGAAGGTCGCCGCGGCCTATGCCGCCGGCAAGATCCAGCCCGACCTGGTGCCGACCGCGGTGCGGTCCGCGGAGAAGGGGTATGGGCTGGCAACGGTCGATGAGCCGCCGCGCCCTGGCACCACCCTGCCCCAGCTCGAGAAGCTGAAGACCCCGTTCCGGGTCGGCGGCAACGTGACCGCGGGCAACGCGGCCGGCCTCAACGACGGTGCCACCGCCTGCCTGCTCGCCGCCGAGGACGTCGCGGCCGAACTGGGGCTGACCGCGCGGATGCG
Organism: Actinomycetes bacterium; assembly: GCA_025964575.1. GTDB lineage: Bacteria > Actinomycetota > Actinomycetes > Streptosporangiales > Streptosporangiaceae > Actinomadura_E. Next base: position 4,131 of record JAOPYO010000441.1, on the reverse strand, counting down.
CCTGATCGACTACGCCTGGGCTGGGGTGGATCCCGAGGTCATGGGCCTCGGACCGGTGCCCGCCACCGAGAAGCTGCTGAACCGCAACTCACTCACCGTCGACGACATCGGCCTCTTCGAGATCAACGAGGCGTTCGCCGTGCAGGTGCTCGCCTTCCTCGACCACTTCAAGATCGCCGACGATGACCCGCGGGTGAACCCGTGGGGTGGTGCCATCGCGCTCGGCCACCCGCTGGCCTCCTCCGGCGTACGGCTGATGCTGCAGCTGTCCCGGCTGTTCCAGGAACGCACGGACGTGCGCTATGGACTCACCACCATGTGCGTCGGCATGGGCATGGGCGGCACCGTGCTCTGGGAGAACGTCGCATATTCCGGAGCAACCGAAACAGCTACCGCCGAGGGGTCGAAGTGACGGAGATCAAGGACCTGTTCGAGGGCGAGGTCGTCACGCACGCCCTCGTCCGTGACGTCGAGCTTCCCTACGGCGCCGGCACGCTGGCGCTGATCACCCTCGACAATGGGCACGACCACACCAAGCCGAACACCTTCGGCCCCAGCGGGCTCACCGAGCTGAACGCGGCCCTCGACCGGCTCAGCGCCCGCGAGGACCTGGCCGCCGTCGGGATCACCGGTAAGCCCTTCATCTTCGCGGTGGGCGCCGATCTCAAGGGCGTACCTCTGATCCAGCGGCGGGAGCAGGCGCTGGCCATCGGGCAGCTCGGCCACTCGGTGTTCCGCCGGTTGGGAGAGCTCCGCAACAGTCGAGGCCCGGTCCCGTCGTTCGCGTTCGTGAACGGTGCGGCCATGGGCGGCGGCGTCGAGGTGGCGCTGCACTGTACCTACCGCACCATCTCCTCGAGCGTGCCCGCGCTGGCACTGCCCGAGGCCTTCCTGGGCCTGGTGCCCGGCTGGGGTGGCACCTACCTGCTGCCGAACCTGATCGGCGCCGAGAAGGCCCTCAAGCTGATCATCGAAAACCCGCTCGCCCAGAACAAGATGCTGCGCGGAAACCAGGCGTACGAGCTGGGCATCGCCGACGCCATCTTCGACTCGGCCGACTTCCTCGAGGAGTCGGTGCTCTGGGCCGCCCGCGTTCTCACCGGCACGGTGACGGTGCGGCGGGCCGAGGTCGACAAGGGCGACGCGTGGGAGCAGGCCGTCAACCTCGCCCGGTGGACCATCGACGGCAAACTGCACGGCTCCGCCCCTGCCTACGTCCGTGCGGTGAACCTGGTCGCGGCGGCTCGCACCGCCACTCGCGACGAGGGTTTCGCGGCCGAGGACGAGGCGCTGGCCGACCTCATCATGAGCGATGAGCTGCGCGCCGGGCTCTATGCCTTCGACCTCACCCAGAAGCGCGCCAAGCGGCCCGCCGGAGCACCCGACAAGGCCCTGGCCCGCAAGATCACCAAGGTCGGCGTCGTGGGCGCCGGGCTGATGGCCGGCCAGCTCGCGCTGCTGTTCGCCCGCCGCCTCGAAGTGCCGGTCGTCATGACCGACCTGGACCAGGCGCGGCTGGACAAGGGAGTGGCCTACGCGCACAGCGAGATCGACAAGCTGGTCGCCAAGCGCCGGGTCTCGGGTGACAAGGGCAACCGCCTCAAGTCGATGATCTCGGGCTCGCTCACCAAGGACGCCTTCGCCGACGCCGACTTCGTCATCGAGGCGGTCTTTGAAGAGCTGTCCGTCAAGCAGCAGGTGTTCCGTGATGTGGAAGCGGTCGTGTCCGCTGAGTGCGTCCTGGCGACCAACACCTCCTCGCTGTCCATCAGCGAGATGGCCTCGAAGCTGGAGCACCCCGAGCGGGTCGTCGGATTCCACTTCTTCAACCCGGTCGCGGTGCTGCCGCTGCTGGAGATCGTCCGCGGCTCCGCCACCGATGACGCGACACTGGCCACCGCCTTCGCGGTCGGCAGGTCACTGAAGAAGTCCTGTGTGCTGATCAAGGACGCCCCGGGGTTCGTCGTCAACCGGATCCTGCTGCGCCTGCTCGCCGAGATCGTGCAGACCGTGGACGAGGGCACCCCGATCGAGGTGGCCGAGCGCGCCGCCGCCCCACTGGGGCTCCCGATGCCGCCGTTCGTCCTGATGGGCCTGGTCGGCCCAGCCATCGCCCTGCACGTCAACGAGACGCTGCACAGAGCGTTCCCGGCGCGGTTCCCGCTCTCGGACAAACTCGCCAAGCTGGTGGCGGAGGGCAAGACCGGTGTCTATCTGCCCGACTTCACGTTGGACCCGGAGGCCGTCGAGATCTTCAGCGGCGGGACCTCGCCGTCGACCGAGGAGCAGATCCTCGAGCGGGCGCTCAGCGCGCTGGCCGAGGAGATCCGGATCATGCTCGATGAGGGCGTGGTCGCGGCCGCGGAGGACATCGACCTCTGCATGATTCTCGGCGCGGGCTGGCCGTTCCACCTGGGCGGAATCACGCCGTACCTGGACCGCAGCGGTATCAGTGAACGAGTGGCGGGCAGCCGGTTCCTTGCGGCCGGCGTGGCCGACGTGGCCGACCTGCCCAGCTAGCAGGGCTTTGTCAGGCGTGAGGGGCGTTCCGTGTGCGCGGAACGCCCTTCCGGCTCTCCCTCAGACGCCTTCGGCGGAGAACAACTCCCAGTAGTGCGTGATGGAGGCGGTGATGGTGCTGAGGTCACGGCCGGTGTAGGTCCAGCGTCCGGTGAGCCGCCAGGGCCGTCCCGCGCCGTCCTGGACGAACACCTGGAGCCGGAAGCTTGCTTCGTGGGCGCGGATCACCCCGACCGGGTCGACCGAGGCCTGGAGCACCGGATCGGCCTCGCAGCGCACCCCCATGACCTGCGTACCGGAATCCTGGCGCAGGAGCCCCTGCGTCAGATCATGGATGAGCACGGACACGTAGTCCGGGCCGAGCCACCTCAGTTGAGGCAGCTGCCCGGGCGGAGGAAATCCGTACACCTCGGAACCACCGGCCACAGCCGCACGCTAGCGCTGGCGTCAACCCCCCATCACCATTTCCCCCGCACCTACCAGGCCACTCCCATGTCTTTGCGGTCATTGGCCTGATAGATCACACATTTTGCGTGCACGGTCAGGGTGACTACACGGCTTTCGGCAGGATCACGGAAGAGGGCGGTCAGTGCGGCAGGCGGCGCGCATCTCGGCCCAGTGGCCGAGCTTGACCCGCTCGCCCCGCTCCAGGTCGGCGGCAAGGGCGATCTCGGCGGCATCGAGGTTGAGCCAGTCGTCGTAGGTGACCACCGGGCAGCCGTGCTCCTCGAGCACCGTCTCGATCCGCCGGACCGGCCGTTCATGGCTTTCATCGACCGTGAGATCGGCGAGCAGGGTCTTGACGGTCTCGGCGGCATCGGACTTGTTGGTGCCGACGACCCCGGTGGGGCCGCGCTTGATCCAGCCCGCGACGTACTCCCCCGGAACGGGCCGGCCGTCGTCGCCGACGATGCGGCCGTTCTCGTTGGGGATCACGTACGAGCGCGCGTCGAACGGAACTCCGGCCAGCGCCACGCTCTGATAGCCGACCGAGCGCAGCACCATGCCGACGGGCAGGGTCTCGTATTCGCCCGTGCCCACGACCCGGCCCTCATCGGAGAGCCGGGTCTTCTCCAGCTTCAGCCCCTCGACCCGGCCGGTGCCGAGGATCTCGGCGGGGGCGAGCCAGAAGCGCACGTCGATATGGCGCGGCAGGTCGCCGGCGGATGGCTCCGTCCAGGCCCGCATGGCCTTGATGTTGCCGCGCACATGCCGGTCGGACTCGGCCAGCGCGGCACTGGCGGGATCCAGGTCCATGTCCTCGGGACGGATGTGGATGGTGGCGTTGCCGAGCTCGCCGAGCTCGCGCGCCTCCTTGGTGGTGAACTTGGCCTGGGCAGGGCCACGCCGCCCGATCAGGTGGATCTTCCGCACCTTGCTGGCCGTCAGCGCCTGGATCACCGCTTCGGGGATATCGGTGTCGCGGAGTTCCTCGCCGGTCTTGGCCAGGATCCGTACGACATCGACCGCGACGTTGCCCACGCCGATGACGGCGACCTCCTCGACCGACAGGTCGAAGTCATGGTCGGCCGCGTCGGGATGCCCGCAGTACCAGTTGACGAAGTCGGTGGCGGCCACGCTGCCCGGCAGCTCCTCACCGGGGATGCCGAG
>JAOPYO010000416.1 GCA_025964575.1 Actinomycetes bacterium | reverse complement strand
ACCCAGTCGCCGGCCATGGCCGCCGGGGTCGCCCCGCCCACCACGAAATGGAAGAAGCGCGGGCCGGTCGAGTGCACGGCCGCACCCGTGCCCACGCGCAACAACTCCTCGATGCTCTGCACCGCCCCGACACCGTCCCGGGGCAGCGGCCCGTCCAGTTCACCGATGAGTTCCTCTGCCGCGGGGTCCCGCACCATACGGTCGGACAGCGTGTCCAAGTACGGCCCTGCGGCCTGATGGACCAGCCCGAGAGCGTCCGCGGCGGCCGATCGCGCATGCAAGATGTCGCTCATGTCGGTGGTTCCTCCGATTGATCGCCCTAGATGTTCCGTGAACCTATCCGGGAGCATCGGCCAAAGACTGATTGACCATATTCAGCGCCTGCCTGTTGGCCCTTACGAAGGGACGCCCCATGGCCGCCGCTCCCGCCAGATCCGAGCTCGCGCCGCCATCCACGGAGGACGACGATGCGAGCCTCATCGAGCGGTCCACGGATGAGCCCGAGATCTTCGCGACGATCTTCGACCGGCACGCGGCCAAGCTGCGCGGCTACGTGGCGCGCCGTCTCGGTCCGGACACCGCCGACGACATCGTCGCCGAAACGTTCCTCATAGCCTTCCGCCGCAGACAAAGCTATGACCTCGCTCGCACGAACGCAGCTCCCTGGCTGTACGGAATCGCGACAAAGCTGATCGGCGAACACCGCAGAGCCGAGGTGCGCATGTTCCGCGCGTACGCCCGCACCGGGGTCGATCCGCTGGTCGTGGAAGCCCATGACGAGGGGGTCATCGCCGCCGTCACGGCCCAGGGGCAGAGCTCTCGGCTGGCCGTCGCGCTGGCCTCACTGAAGGCGCGCGATCGTGACGCGTTGCTCCTCATCGCGTGGGGTGATCTGTCGTACGAGGAGACGGCCCGCGCACTGGCGGTGCCCGTCGGAACGATCCGTTCACGTCTCAATCGGGCTCGAAGACAACTACGCGAGGCACTCGGCGCATCCGGCTACCAGGCTCTGAAGGAGTCCTCAGATGACTGAACTGAACCTGCTGCGCGACATGCGCACCCAGCTCGCCGAGCCGGACACCCGGCGGCTCGCGACGATCAGGTCCCAGCTGACCCAGCACTTGGCGGAGCCGGCCTCCTCCGGGCGATCCTCTCGGCCGGCCCTCGGCACGCGCCGCTTCGGGTTTCGCGTGGCGGTGGTCGGCGCTGCCGCCCTCGCCCTCGCGGCTGGAATCACAGCCGTACAGATCGCCGGTGGGCAGGGCGCTGGTCCGCTCAGGACCCAGAACGCGGCCGCGGCGCGGCTGCTGACCCAGGCCGCCGTCGTCGCTGAGGCCGATCCCGGTATCTCCCCCCGCCCTCATCAGTACGTCTACACCGAGACCCGCGGGACGCAGACGTACGGGAACCTCGGGGAGCCGGGCCACGAGCAGCAGCGCACGCCGTACTCCGTCGAGGTGCGCGACTACCGGTGGGAGCGCGCGGATGGACGGGGGAACAGGCTCTCCCGTCAGCAGAGCGGGCGCCCCGTCGCCGTGATTCCCGGGACGAAGCCGCCCGGGCGCGATCCCGAGCTCGACAACGGGGAAGAGCTCGTCGCGCCCTGTGGCGAGGCGGGCCCTCTCGCCCCGACGTACGCCTGGGCTGCTGCGCTACCGACCGATCCCGTACAGCTGCGCCGCACCATCCTCACGACGTTGCCACACCAGAACGACCGTTTGCTGTGGCAGAGCATTGCCCAAGCTCTTCAGCAGGGCGGGCTGCCACCGAAGTTGCGGGCGACACTGTTCCGCGTCGCCGCAGGCATTCCCGGCGTACGCGTGATCGGCAACGTGCCGGACGCGCTCGGTCGGCGGGGAGTCGCGATCGGCCTGGCAGGCTCATTCGAGCCGAACCGGGACAACGACGTCGAGCAGCTCCTCTTCGACCCGCAATCCCATCGCTACCTCGGCGACCGGTCTGTTCTGGGCGGCCCGCGCCAGGGTCTCCCCGCCGGCACCGTGTGGAGCACGAACGCGTTGGTGCGGGTCCAGGTCGTCGACAGGCTGCCGAAGCTCCAGCACGGGACCAGTCTCACGACCTGCTGACAGCCGCGGCGCAAGCGGTATGGAGGCCCTGGCTAGGGATGACCACCCCGGCCCGGACCTCCCTGGGCAAGGGGGGTGGTTCCCCCTGCGGTCGGGGCGTCGTGAACGCGGCGAAGTCGTGTGACGGACTACCGGTAGTGATCGCCCGTCCGCCCGAAAGGTGCCGCATGACCTCCGCTGCGTCACGGAAGTCCGGGGGCGATAAGACCGTGACCGTGCTGGCCGCCGCGTCACTGACCGGGACGTTCACCTCGCTGGGCAAGGCCTTCGAGGCCGCCCACCCAGGGGTGAAGGTCACCTTCACCTTTGGCGGCAGCTCCACGCGGCGGCACACCAGGGTGCTTCAGCCCTTTTGGGCGACCCCTCCGTACAACCACCGGGTGGCCTCCGGTGCCGGGTCGTTTGGATCGGGGCGCCAGGCGTCTATGGTGACCAGGCCGGGACGGACCAGATCGAACCCGGCGAAGAAACGCAGGACCTCGGCGTGCTCACGAAAGTAGATCGGCGTCGGCGTGGATCTGTACACGGCCTCGATCTGTTCGACCGCCTCAGCCGGGTGACCATCCACGGTGACGTGGGTCGCGGCGATGTAGCTGCCGACCGGTAGGGCAGCATGCAGCTGGCCCATGATCGCCGACCGCTCCTCCGCGGTCAGAAAGTGCGTCATGGCGATCAGCAGAATCCCGACCGGGGCGTCGAAGTCGATCAGTTTGGTCGTTTCCGGGTGCTCGAGTACGTCGGCCGGGCTCCGCATGTCCGCAGTGGCCACCGCGGTGTAGTCGTCGGTCGCCAGCAACGCACGTCCGTGCGCGAGCACGACCGGGTCATTGTCGATGTAGACCACGTGGGCGCCCGGTGCGATCTCTTGGGCGATCTCGTGTGTGTTGCCCGCGGTCGGCAGGCCGGAGCCGATGTCGATGAACTGCCGGATCCCCTGCTGAGCCATGAACCGCACGGCGCGGCGCAGGAACGCGCGGTTCTCCTGCGCGAGCTGGCGGATCTCGGGCATCGCCTCGGCGACCCTGGCCACGGCAGCCCGATCTACCTCGAAGTTATCCTTCCCTCCCAGGTAGTAGTCGTACATACGGGCGACGCTCGGTTTGCTGACGTCGATGCCTGTCGGCCAGGTACCGTCCTGCTCGCCCACATGGCCTCCATCCGAGATCGTCCGGCTGCGCACAGCCTAGTGCGCTGAGCGCATACGTCGCCGGGCAAGGTCATCAGATGGCCCGGGGCGCGGGACGGCCCCGAGGCGTACGCCACATCTACCCCTACGAGCCCCTCACGCTCATTCTCCTGGGGCTGCCACTGACCTCAGGATCGCGTCGAACAACCGCTCGCCGGCGTCGAGGCACCGGAACTGGTCCGCGGACTGGTGCTTGGACCGCGGCCTGCGCCGATAAGACTTGAGACCCGGAGGGGCTCTCGACGAGCGGTGAATCCCCGCTGAGTAGGCTCGATATCGAAGACCCCACGGCAGGAAAGCACGGCAGGGAAGTTCGTGACTTGACCACCAATGCGGCAGCGGCCCGGGACCGGGCGGAACAAGACGCTCGGGCGGCCGTGGAGAAAGCCGGCGTGACGGTGCGGCCGCTACATACCCGTGACGAGTGTGTGGAGGCGGCGTCGCTGCTGGCGAAGATCTGGGGCACCTCGCTGGAGGCGTCTCCACTCTCCGGTGACCTGCTCGTAAGCCTGATCCACTCGGGCGCGTGCGTGCTGGGGGCCATCGACTCGGACGGGATCGTCGGCTTGACCGTCGGACTGGGCGGCCCCCCTCAATCGGACTCCCTGTACTCCGTCATCGCGGGCGTGGATCGTGGCCATGCCAACCGGGGCGTGGGGCTGGCTCTCAAACAGCACCAGCGGGTCTGGGCACTCGAGCGCGGCGCGACGCGGACGATGTGGACGTACGACCCGATGGTGCGGCGGAACGCCCACTTCAATCTGAACCGGCTCGGAGCTCGCGTTACCGAGTACCTGCCGGACTTCTACCCACCGATGCATGACGCCATAAACCGGGGCGATCTCACCGATCGTCTTGCCGTGGTCTGGGACCTGTTGTGCCCTGACGTGAGTGACGCCGTCAGTTCCGAGGGGGTGCGAGTTCTCCAGCCGGATCAGGATCTTGAGCCGACGACCTCGGAATCGGACGGGGAGCAGGTGCTGCTGGCGTGGATCCCCCAGGACATCGAGGCTCTGCGCACGACGAACCGGGCATCAGCGATGCGATGGCGGATGGCCCTCCGGGAAACGCTGCAAAGTACGTTCGAGGCCGGTTACCGGCCGGAGAGTGTCAGCGCCGACGGATATTACGTCTTGAAGAGGCAGACGTGAAAGAGCAGGTGGGTTCGGCGGTCCGCGTAGAGCTGCGCACGGTGCGGATGCCGCTGGTACGGCCGTTTCGAACCTCTCGCTCGGTGGAGTCGGTTCGCGAGTTGCTGCTCGTACGGTGGATCGGCCCGGAGGCCGAGGGCTGGGGTGAGTGCGCCGCGGAACCTCTGCCGGTGTTCTTCGCGGACTATCTCGACTCGGCCCGCGACGTGATCGAAAAGGTGCTGCTGCCTCTGGTGACCGGCCATGGACCGGTCACCGCGAGCCGGGCGCGACAGCTGATGCGGCAGGTCCCCGGCCATCAGGTCGCCAAGGCCGCCCTGGAGACCGCGATCCTGGACGCCGAGCTGCGGCGTCGGGAGATGCCCATGTCCGAGTACCTGGGCGGCACCGTACAGCGTGTCCCGGTCGGCGTCTCCGTCGGCATCGCCGACGACATCGCGGAGCTGCTGCGGTGGGTCGAGGGTTACCTCGATGAGGGTTACCGGCGGATCAAGCTGAAGATCCAACCCGGCTGGGACGTGGAACCGGTCGCCGCGGTGCGCCGGGCCTTCGGCGACGAACTGACCGTCCAGGTCGACGCCAACCAGGCTTACCGGCCTGCCGACCACGGTGTGCTGCGCGCGCTGGACGACTTCTCCCTGCTGCTCTTGGAACAACCGTTCCCCAAAGACGAGCTCATCGCGCACGCTCGTCTGGCCGAGAGGATCTCCACGCCCGTCTGCCTCGACGAATCGATCGCGGGCCTGCACGAGGCGGCCGTCGCCATCGCCTTGGGCGCCTGCCAGATAATCAACATCAAGCCCGCCCGGGTCGGCGGGTATCTCGAAGCCCGGTCGATCCACGACCTCTCCATGGCCCAGGGGATCCCGGTGTTCTGTGGCGGAGTCCTCGAGACGGGCATCGGCAGGGCATCCAACCTGGCGCTCGCGTCGCTGCCCAATTTCACCCTGCCCGGAGACATCTCGGCGACCAGCCGCTACTACGCGCAGGACATCACCCAGCCGTTCGAACTCGTCGACGGCTGCCTCGAGGTTCCCACCGGGCCAGGCTCCGGAGCCGTGGTGGACACCAGCACTCTTGCCCGGGTGACGACCGACGTCCGGACGATCGACGTCTCCTGGTAACTCTGCACTGAGGGCGAGAAGCCCCAAGCGAGTACGACCTACGGTTTCGGGCTGCCGATATACGTTTCCCGAACTGCCATTTAGCGGCAATCTGCCAGGCCAGAGCCATGCAGCCGCGTCTAGCTACGCTCCGCTTGATCTTTCCCCCCGAACGGAGCTTCTGGTATGCGGAACATCAGACGACGCGCGATCGCGGCAGCCGGAGCGGCTGCGATTGTGACCATGACCATGGGGGCGGGCATCGCGCGCGCCGACCATGGCAGCAACGGTGGTAGCCATGCCAATGACGACGCGTACACGATCGGACTCTTCGGTGACGTGCCCTACGGCGCCGCCGGGAAGGTCGAGTACCCGAACCTCATCGCGGATATGAACAAGTCCAACATCCGCTTCTCGATCTTCGATGGCGACCTCAAGGCGGGCGGCGACGGCGCCTGCACGGATCAGCTTTACACCCAGTCGCTCGCTTCGTTCAACAGTCTCAAGCGCCCCGTTGTCGTGGTACCGGGCGACAACGACTGGACGGACTGCTGGGGAAGGTACGGCCCGGGCACGGGCGGGTTCGACGCGCTTGAGCGGCTCGACCACGAGCGTCAGGTCTTCTACCCGACCGACCAGAGCCTCGGAGCTCACACGCTGACCGTGCAGCGGGAGAGCTCGGAGCCCGGCTACGAGAAGTACCGGGAGAACGTCCGCTGGATGTCAGGTCCGGTGATGTACATCGGCCTCAACGTCCAGGGCTCCAACGACAACCTGCCGCACGCGGGCGTTGACGGGGAGAGCCGGCCGGCCAGCGAGATCGCGCGCATGGCGGAAGAGCACCAGCAGCGCGAGAAGGCCAACATCCACTGGCTGGCGGAGTCGTACGACCAGGCCCGTCGGCTCGGGCTCAAGGGCGTGCTCGTGGACTGGCAAGCCGACCCGAACTTCAACAACGAGCAGAAGCTGCAGCCCGCGCAGTACGACGGCTTCACCGAGATCGTCCCCGAACTGCGCAAGCAGGTCATCGCGTTCCCCGGCCAGTCGGCGCTCGTCCACGGTGACAGCCACTACTTCAAGATGGACAAGCCGCTGAACTATGACAACGGCCAGGTCGTTGAGAAGTTCACCCGGGTCGAGACGTTCGGCGCCGCCAACACCCACTGGGTGGCCGCGACCATCGACCCACGCGACCCGAACCTGTTCGAGTTCAGCCCCAGGATCGTCGCCGCGAACGCCAACAGCCGGTAAGCCCGAAGGTCCTTGCCGCTGAATCCAGCACAGCGGTTCCGGGCCTGCGTCCACATGACGCAGGCCCGGAACTGACCGGTCGCGGGTGCGGCGCCGATGCAGCCGCCACGCGCTGGCGGGTAGCCGAGACCGCCCCCTCGCTGGTGTTCGGAGCACGGATCGTCGCCACCGGCCGAAGCAGTGCATGGGCCTTCGGGGTCTGGGCGGTGGCCACGGGCGAAGATGGTCTCGTAAGGTCAGCCCGGCGGGGCGGCGGACGCGGCGATCGCATCCCGAACGGCCAGCACGCGGCGCGCGGCGTGCGCCATCGCGCGGTCGGCGAAGGAGCCGTCCGGGAGCACAAGGGTCCCGCCGTCCAGCGCGTGCGCCTCACGCAGTCCGGCCAGCAATCGCTCGGCGGAGGCGACCTCGGTCTGGTCCGGGGCGAAGGCCGCCAGCACCGGCCCGGCCTGCCGTGGATGGATCAGGGCCCGGCCGACGAAGCCGAGGCGCCGTCCGCGCAGGCAGGATGCGTGCAGCCCGTCGGGGTCGCCGAGATCGGGAAAGACCGACAGCAGCGGCGGGGGCAGGGCCGCAGCACGGGCCGCGACAATGATCCGGCTGCGGGCGTAGAGCAGCGCGTCGTCACCGGTCCCGCCAAGGTCACCGGCGAGGTCGGCCTCGCCGAGGCCGATCCCGGAGACGTCCGGGTGAGCCGTCGCGATCTGGTACGCGGCCTCGACCCCGAGCGCCGACTCGATCACGCAGTACAGCGGCACGCCGCAGGCGACGGCGCGGACCTCGGCGGCGCTCTCGACCTTGGGGATGCGAATCGCGGCCAGGCCGGGCAGGTCCGTGAGCGCGGCCAGATCCGCGGTGCCCCAGCCGGAACCGGGGTGGTTGATCCGCACGTGCACGGGCTTGCGGTGGGCCCGCATCAGGTACTCCGTGGCGGCGGTCCGCGCGGCCTGTTTGTGCCCCGCTGATACGGCGTCCTCCAGATCGATGATCACTGCGTCGGCCTGACTGGCCATCGCCTTGTCATAGCGATCCGGCCGGTCACCGGGCACGTACAGCGGGATCAGCGGACCGATCATGCCGCCCCCTCCGCGCGAAGGGCGGCAATCTGCTCAGGCGACAGGCCCAGCTCCCCGAGGACCTCCGTGGTGTCCTGCCCGTGCCCACGGCCGGTCCACCGGATCGCTCCGGGAGTGCCGGAGAGCCGGAACAGCAGGTTCTGCATCCGGATGAGCCCCAGCTCGTCGTCCTGGACGGCCGTCACGGTGCCGAGCGCCGCGTACTGCGGATCCGTCATGATGTCGCGCACGTCGTAGATCGGCGCCACCGCCGCCTGTGCGGCATCGAAGGCCTCGATGGTCTCCGCCAGCGTGTGGGCGGCGATCCAGCCGCCCACCGCCGCGTCCAGTTCGTCGGCGTGCTCGGCCCGCTGCCGCCCTGTCCCGAACCACGGCTCGGAGATCAGCTCCTCCCTGCCGACGAGCCGCATCACCCGTTCGGCGATGCTCTGCGAGCTGGTGGACACCGCGACCCACGGGCCGTCGGCGGTCCGGTACAGATTGCGCGGTGCGTTGTTGACCGACCGGTTCCCGGTGCGCGGCTGTACGAGGCCGAGCTGGTCGAAAGCAGTGATCTGGGGTCCGAGCAGCGCCAGAATGGGCTCGATGATCGCCAGGTCGACGGTCTGCCCGCGCCCGGTGCCATGCCTGGCCTGCACGGCCGCCATCACGGCGTACGCGGTGGCGAGCGCGGCGACCCCGTCGGCGAGCCCGAACGGCGGCAGGATCGGTGGCCCGTCCGGCTCCCCTGTCAGCGCGGCGAAGCCGCTCATCGCCTCGGCCAGCGTGCCGAAACCGGGCCGTCCGGCGTACGGGCCGTACTGTCCGAACCCGGTGACGCGGGCCAGAATCAGCCCGGGGTTGTCCGCCGCCAGCCTGTCATAGCCGAGATTCCACCGCTCCAGTGTGCCCGGCCGGAAGTTCTCGATCACCACGTCGGCTTGGGCGGCCATCGTCAGCAGCGTCTCGGCCCCGGCTGGATGCGACAGGTCCAGCGTCACCGTGCGCTTGTTCCGGCCGATCGTCTTCCACCACAGCCCGATCCCGTTCTTGCTGGCGCCATGGCCGCGTGACGGGTCGGGCTTGCGGGGATGTTCAACCTTGATCACCTCGGCGCCGAAGTCGCCGAGAAAGGTCGCGGCCAGCGGCCCGGCGAACAGCGTCGCCAGCTCGATCACCCGCAGCCCGTCCAGTGGTCCCGGCGTCACCGGCCGACCTCCAAGGAGACGGCGCAGCGGAACCCGATCCAGGCGGACCGGGCCACCGCGGGCCCGGTGCGCAGCAGCTTCACCGATACCTCGGGGGGCTGCGGACCGCCGTCGAGATACCACTCGGAGCCCTCCGCCCGGTAGCCGGAGCCGCCCTTGAGGAGCACGAACCGGGTGCGCCCGTCGGTGTGCTCGCTCTCGGTCCAGTTCCACACCAGTGGTTCGCGGCGCTCGATGAGACCGGCCTCGGCGGCGCGCTGCCACTCGTCCTCGGTGGGCAGCCGACCGCCCGCCCAGGCGGCGTAGGCCCGTGCGTCGTCCAGATCGACGTGGGTGACGGGCTCGGCGGCTGCCGCGGGCCAGTGGTCCAGGAAGCGCTCGGGCCGTGCGGGCTGGTAGCCGGTCTCCTCGAGGAACCGGGCGAAGCCTCCGTTGGAGACCTCGTGTATCCCGATCGCAAAAGGACCTGATGTGTCCTTCCGAGTCTCGGTGACCATGCTGTGCAGCCGGGGCGGCAGCGGTTTCCAGTCCTCCACATAGGGCGCCCCCGCGTAAAGACCGGTCTCTCGCAGCCGGTACCGGACGGTGATCTCCTGGTCGGCGCCGGGCAGCGCCACCATCCCGTCCGGCACGGTCGCCGCGACCGCCGCTGGGGCGGCCAGCCGCACCGTCTCCAGGTAGGGGAACGAGGTATCAGTGTCGTCGGCCACCCGGTTGCGCTGCCGATCGAGCAGGCCGAGTAGGGCATCGTCGACCCGCGCGGTGGGCACCGCCAGGACCGCGCCCAACCCTCTGCTCGGGAGCCGCCCGGCCGGCCCGGCCGCGGACCAGTCGCCGGGCCCGTACTCCCGTCCGGTGATCAGGTCGAACCAGCGGCGCCCGTCGGGCCGAGCGTCCACCAGCGTGCCGTCATAAGGTTCTGCGGCCCGGTTGACCAGCGGCCACAGGCTCGTACCGTCCAGGTCGAACCGGGAGGCGAACACCGGGCCGACGCCCGGCGTACCGGCCAGCGGCGCCCACTCGCCGTGGCTGAAGTGGGTGGTGAAGTGCCGCTGCACGGGCAGCACGGCGCGTAGCAGCGACCGGTCCCGCGCGTTCCAGCCGACCCAGCTGCCGAAGACGTTCTCCCACACCAGCATCCCGGCACCGTTGAGCCATGCCGACTGCAACTCGTCGGTGTGGTCGCGGTTCCACCTGCGGGTGTGGTGCATCATGTGCCGGGGCTCGAACCAGCGGGCGCGCAGAACCCCGGGCACCGGCGAGTCGGCGAACCACTGGGCCCACGACATGTGGTGGTCGGGGATCCGGGCCAGTGGCACCCGGGACTCCCCCTCCAGGACCACCCCGGACGGCAGCATCGCCCGCACTTCGGCGTCGCCCTGCCTCATGGTGTCCAGGAACACCCCGTCGGCGGACAGTTCGCGGACCAGCCCGGCCAGCATGGTCGCGTCGTCGGCAGCCTCCCGGCGGGTCCCGGTGTCCCACGGGTTGTAGTTCAAGAACACCCGCAGTCCGCGCCGGTGGAAGGCCTCGATCAGGCCGGCGAGGCCGGGGACCTGACGGTAGTAGTCGTATTGGTTGCGCTCGTCGATGCCGATCACCGGATAGGCGTGCCAGAGCACCACGGCGTCGTACCCGCCGAAGTCGGCCTCGGCCGCGTCCAGGAACGGCTCCGGGGTGAACCGGTGCTCCTGGTGGTCGTACAGCGTCTCGTCCCAGAGCCAGGCCAGGCAGATCGAGTAGCAGGAACTCGCCCAGCCGAATTCGGGCTGGGCGTACAGCATGCCGTCGTAGTCGATGCGCTTGGCAGCCTCCTCGCGCCAGGTGTGCAGCGCCTCTCGCCAGGCGGGCCAGGACGCGGGATCGTCCGGGGCCGCCAGGATCTTGGCCTCGTCGAGCTCGTCGAAGGGACCCTCTGGCGGGACCTCGGCGGGCAGGTCGGCCAGGCGCGGTGCGTACCGGTCCACGACATCTCCACTGCCGCGGCTCATCGGCTCGCCTCGGCGAGGGCGAGTGTCCGGTCGGCCAGAGCGTCGAAGGCGAGACCGTCGAACCCGGGCATGCTGCTGGCCAGCCGGTTGCCCAACGGAACGCTCCAATATTCGGGCAGCGCGGCCGCGCCGCACATGGTGCCGGTGATCGAGCCGACGGTGGCACCGTTGGAGTCGGTGTCCCAGCCGCCGGAGACCACCAGGCAGATCGAGTCCGCGAAGTCGCCGCCGCCCGCCGCGAGCGCGAGGGTGACCAGCGCCGCGTTGTTGAGCACGTGCACCCAGTGCAGTTCCCCGTACGACTCGTACAGCCGGTCGACGGCACCCTCGAACGCGTGAGAGGCGGCGAGGCGGCGGGCCTCGTGTACCGCGCCGGCCAACCTGCTGCCCGGTGGCAGCACCGACAACCCCGCGTCCAGCACCTGTCCGACGTCGGTCGTGACACAGGCCGCCGAGGTCATCGCCGCCACGTACATGGCGCCGTAGATCCCGTTGCGGGTGTGGCTGAGCCGGGCGTCCTTCACGGCGAGCGCGGCGGCGCGGCGCGGGTCACCTGGGCAGGCCCAGCCGTAGACGTCGCCGCGGATCTGCGCGCCGATCCATTCCCGGTACGGGTTGCGTACGGTCGCGGTAGCGGGCGGCTCGACGCCCTCCAGCAGGTTGCGGTAGGCGGCGCGCTCGGCGGTGAAGACCCGGCCCGCCGGCAGCAACGACAACCAGGCGGCGGCCACGTCCTCGGTACCGAACTCCGGCCCGTGCCGCTCCAATAGGTACAGGGCGAGCAGCGAGTAGTTGAGGTCGTCGTCCTCGGGCATGCCGTCGATCACCTCGGCGAGGCTGGTGGTGCGGCTGGCCCGATTCCACGGCCAGCGGGCCGCCACCTCGTCCGGCAGGCCGCGCGCGGTGAAATAGCCGCGCAGCGGCCACCGCCCGGATTCCTCCAGGATCTCCCGGATACCGTGCCGGGGAATCTTCTCGACCGGCTTACCGAGCAGGCAGCCTGCGGCGCGGCCGAGCCAGCCGCCGTGCAACCGCTCGCGGAGCTCCGCACCCTGCGGTGCCTCGATCGGCCCGGGCGCCGTGGCCAGGGTCTGGAGGAGTTCACCCGGTTCGTCGTGGCCGCCCGGATCGGGCAGTACGGCCAACTCGGCCAGCAGATCCTCCGCCAGTGCCCGCAGTTCCGGCGTCGCCCCGGGCTCGCTCGCACCGCGGACCGGCGGCTCCAGGGAACCGCCGGCGGCCGCCCATCTCTTGGCGATCGCGGTGACGTCCTTGCCCTCGTCGGCCGACTGCCGCAGTTCGTGCACGAGCAGGTCCTCGGGCTGGACCCAGGTGATCCTCATCGGGCGAGCTCCTCGAAGGCCGCCGCAGCAGCAGCCGCGCGCTGCCGATCCCTGACGAAGATCTCCTGAGCGACCACGGCCATCTCCCTGCCGGTGGCCTCCAGGTCGAGCCGGCTGGCCTCGCCGACCTGTTCCCGCCAGTCCGCGGGCACCGCTTCCAGGCCGTACAGCGCACCGGAGATCGCCCCGGCCATGGTGGCGATGGAGTCGGAGTCCCGGCCGTAGTTGACCGCACCGAGCACCGCCTGCCGGTAGTCGCCATCCGCGATGCGCAACATGCCGAGCGCCAGCGGCAGTTCCTCGATGGCATGCAGCCGGCTGGGACGGCGGCCGCCGAGCCCTGGCTCACGGTAGTTGGGTCCGACGGTGTCAAAGGGGGCCACGGCCTCGCGGAGCGCGGCGCCACCGGAGATGCAGTCGTCCAGCGTGGCGGCCCGCTCGCAGACCGCGGCGATGGCGGCGTGGGTGCCGTCCTTGGCCAGTCGCAGGCAGGTGTCGATCACGTTCTCGACGGTCGCGCCGGGGGCCAGCGCCGCGGCGACGGCCGCGGCGAAAACGCCGGCGGCCTCCCGCCCGTAGCTGGACTGATGTGCCCCAGCGATGTCGATCGCCTCTGTGTAGGCGCGGTCGGGATTGCCGGCATTGGCGATGCCGACCGGCGCGGCGTACATGGCGGCGCCGCAGTTGACGATGTTTCCCACGCCGGCCTCACGCGGGTCGACGTGCGCATAGTGCAACCTGGTGACCAGCCACTTCTCGGCCAGGAAGACGCGCAGCAGCGGAATGGCCTCGCGCTCCAACTCCGGAATCCACACCTTCTCGTGCAGCAGCAGCGGCACCAGGTGCTCAGCGATGTCATAGGCGTCCAGATGGTCGCGCTTCACCGCGTACACCCGTACCAGCAGATTGGTCATCAAGGTGTCGTCTGTCACGTGGCCGTCGCCCTTGTGGTAAGGACTGCCCGGACGGGCCTCGCGCCAGTTCGGCAGGAACGGGCCGACGATCCCGGTCACCACCCCGCCGTGCCGTTCCCTGATCTGTTCAGGGGCCCATCCTTCAGTGGCGCCGCCAAGGGCATCCCCGACGGCGGCTCCGGCCAGGCAGCCGGTCGCCCTGCGCTCGAGCGCGGTCATGTCACCTCATGTCTTGCGCTGGGACCCGGCATGCCGCCGGGCCCCAGCTCGTTGGTGTGCAGTGGACTACTACGGGGTCATCCGCCGGCGGAGATCTTCTGCCAGCCGTCGGTCAGCCGCTTGCCCAGCGCGGCCAGATCGATCTTGCCCGCGAGGTACTCCTGGAGCGCGGGCTTGGCGATCTCGTCCTTCCACTTCGGGTAGTCGGACAGCTGAACGGTGGGCGAGGCGACCAGGCTCTTGGCCGAGTCCACGACCACGTCCCAACCGTTCTGGTTCTTGGTTCCGGCCAGCACGGCCTGCGCGGCCTGGTTGCTGGCCGGGGCCAGCCAGTCCCCCTGGGCCAGTTGGGCGAGGTGCTCCGCGGATAGGAAATAGTCCAGGAACTCCATCGCCTCCTTGGGGTGCTTGCTCTGCGCCGCGACCGAGTAGGTCTGCGGGTCGGCCATCTGCTGCTGGCTGTCACCCTTCAGCAGCGGGAGCATCACCCACTGGAAGCCCTTCGGCGCCTGCTGCACCATCTGCTGGGCCAGGTAGTTCCCACCGACGATCATCGCGTACTTACCCGCGAAGAACCCGGGCAGCACATCGGTGCCGGCCATGCCCACCGTCTGTGGGGCCAGCGACTTGTCGGTGAAGATCATGTTGTGGATGGCCTGCGGAACGGCCTGCTCGGCGGTGCCGAACTGCACCGTGGTCTTGCCGCCGGTGGTGTAGAAGAACTTGCCGCCGAAGTTCAGCGCGGTGCTGATCACCGCGGACACCGGTGACTTCAGGCCCCAGCCCACGCCATAGGTCCCGCCAGAGGTGGTCTTCTTGGCGGCGGCCTGGAACTGCTGCCAGGTCCACGGCGACGACGTGGTGGGCGCGGTGACCCCGGCCTTGTCCAGCAGCGACTTGTTGGCGAACACGACGTAGCTCTGCAGTAGCGACGGCAGGCCGTAGATCTTGCCGTCCATCGTCACCGAGTCCCAGATGCCCTGCGGGATGCCTGACTTCAGGTCGGCGGGGATCTGCGAGGACAAGTCGATGACATAGCCCTGCTTGGCGAAGCCGGCGATGTCGGCCGCCTCATCGTGGACGATGTCGGGCGCGGAGTTGCTGGCGAACTGGGTGACGAGCTTGTCGTGGACCGAGTCCGCCGCCACCGGGATGTACTGGATCTGGATGTTCGGGTGTGCGGCGTTCCAGTCGGCGACGATCTTCTTGTTGGCGGCGACCGTGGGCGCCTGCCAGGCGGTGCTGGAGAACTTCAGAGTGACCTTGCCGGACGACTTACTGCCGGAACTACCGCAGCCGGCGCTCATGGCCGCGGCCGCCACGACGATCGTGGCCGCCGCGACTAGACGACGCTTCATGTGTCCTCCTTCTTTGGGGGTGGATTGAGGAATCAGCCTTTGACCGCGCCGGACAGCAGGCCGGAGGTGAGCCGGCGCTGCAGGACGGCGAAGACGATGAGCCCGGGCACGGTGGCCAGGAAAGCTCCGGCCGCCAGCGGGCCGAGCGCCACCTTCCCCTCGGAGCCGACGAACCGCGCCAGTGTGAGCGGGAGGGTGGCCAGGTCGGGGCTCTGCAGCAGGACCAGGGCGAAGAAGAATTCGTTCCAGGCGGTGATGAAGGTGAACAGGATGGTGACGACAATGCCTGGGGTGAGCAGGGGCAGGACGACCTGGACGAGGGTCCGGAACTTGCCGGCGCCGTCGACCGCCGCCGCCTCCTCCAGTTCTTTGGGGATGGCCCGGACGTAGCCCTGCAGCATCCAGAGGGCGAACGGCAGCGTCCAGACGACATAAGTGACCACCAGACCGGGCAGGCTGTCGGTCAACCCCACCTGGCGCAGGATCAGGAACAGCGGGATCACGATGAGGATCAGCGGGAAGATCTGGCTGACCAGTACCCACACCAGGGCGACCTGGCGCAGCACCGTGCGGTAGCGGACCAGCGCGTAGGCGGCGGGCAGCGCCACCAGGATGGTGAGCACCGACGCGAGCACCGACACCTGCAGGCTGTTCCAGGCGCTGTGCAGCAGGTTCTGCTGCGCGAAGGCGTCCCGGAAGTTGGCCAGGGTCGGATGATGCGGGATGAGCCCGGGATGGATGGATGCCAGCTCCCGCGGCGATTTGAACGCGGCGGACAGCATCCACAGCAGCGGGAACCCGAGGAAAAGAACGTAGCCGCACAGGGCGGCGTACTGCAGTACGCGTTTCAATGGGTCTCCCGCATCCGGCGCCGTAGGTACAGCGCGGCCAACGCGATGATCATCAGGACCATGGCGTTGCCCATCGCCGCCGAATAGCCGAAGTCGCCGTACTTGAACGCCTCGTTGTAGGACAGCAGCATCGGCAGCATGGTCTTGGTCCCGGGCCCGCCCTGGGTGAGCACATAGACCAGGCCGAACGAGTTGAAGTTCCAGATGAAGTCCAGCGAGGTGATCGCCACGATCACCTGGCGGAGCCCGGGCAGCGTCACGTGCCGGAACCGCTGCAACCCCGAGGCGCCGTCGATGCCGGCCGCCTCGTGCAGCTCGACCGGGATGCTCTGCAGCCCAGCCAGCAGCGCCATGGTGGTCTGCGGCATACCCGCCCACACGCCGACCAGGATCACCGCGGGCAGCGCGGTGGAGAAGTTCCCGAGCCAGTCGACGTTGTGGCCGATCAGGTGCATCCACTGCAGGGCCGCGTTCAGCGAGCCCGCGTCCGGGTGGTAGACCAGCCGCCACATGATGGCAACGATCACCGGCGGCATCGCCCACGGAACCAGCGCCAACGTCCGGGCCAGCCAGCGCAGCCGCAGCCGCTCGTTGAGCAGCAGGGCCAGCCCCATCGCGAGCGTGAACTGGATCAGTGTGACCCCGAACGCCCAGATCAGCCCGGTCCGGAACGACTGCCAGAACAGCCCGTCATGGAGCAGCCGCGCGTAGTTGTGCAACCCGGTGAAGTGCGAGTCGATGTGGAAGCCGGCCTTGGTGTCGGTGAAGCCGAGCCAGATGCCGCGCAGCAGCGGCACCACGCTGAACAGCAGCACCGGGATCAGCGCGGGAAGCAGGAACAACCAGGCCTCGCGGCGCTCCCGCGCGACGCGGCGCCGGGGTGCCCCGGCAGGCGCCTTCCGCGCCTTGCCGGCCGTCGTGACGTTCACGAGTCGCCCTCCTGCCCGGCGGTGGAGGCGCGGACGACCAGCTGCGGATGCACGGTCACCCTGCGCGGGGCGAGCTTCGGCAGGGCGATGCGCTCCAGCAGCAGCCGTACGGCCGTCGTCGCCCGTTCGGCGGCGCCCAGCGAGACGCTGCTCAGCGGCGGGTTGCACATCGGGGCCAGATCGGTGTCGTCCATGCCGATCACCGCCACGTCCTCGGGGGTCCGCAGCCCGGCCTCGGCCAGCGCCCGCAGCGCGCCCATCGCGATGAGGTCGTTGGAGCAGGCCAGCGCGTCCAGGGACCGATTCCCGGCCAGCAACCGCCCCGCCGCCTGGTACCCAGCCGTGTGAGTGAAGTCGTCGCAGGTCGCGGTGGTGGCGTCGTCCAGTCCGGCCTCCGCCATGCCCTCCGCGAAGCCCTGGGCGCGGGCCGCGCCCGGCCCCGTGTCGGCCGGTCCGTTGAGCAGCGCGATCCGTCGCCGGCCGGCCGCCACCAGATGCTCGACGGCCAGCCGCATGCCGGCCTTCGAGTCGGTCCGCACATTGTCGATCGGCACGTTGTCGGGGAGCGTTCCGATCACCACGACGGGCAGCGTCAGCTGACGCAGCTCGTCGATGAGCTCGTCGGTGATGCGCAGCGACTGCAGGATCAGGCCGTCCACGTAGCCGTTGCGCACGCTCGCCAGCACATCCAGCTCATCGTCCAGTCCCGACCCGGTCGAGTGCAGCACCAGGCGGTACCCGGTGCTCCGCAGGTGGGTCTCGATCGCCCGCATCATCGCCACATAGACCGGGTTGCCGACGTCCGCCACGGCCAGCGCGAGCTGGTCGGTCCGCCCGGCCCGCAGTGATCGGGCGAAGGCGTCCGGGACATAGCCGACGCTGTCGGCGGCGTTTCGCACCCGGCTCTCCATCTCCGAGCTGGCCGGCATGCCGTTGAGCACCCGCGACACCGACGCGACCGAGACGCCGGCGATCCGGGCCACGGTGGCGAGCGTGGGGCGAGCAGGGGGTTCGGCCATCAATGCCTCGTCAGGTGCCGTTGAGAACGTTCTTGTAAACGTTTGCAGATCTTGGCAGCACGGCGTCATGATGGTCAACGGGTCGATATATTGCGATTGCGTTACAGACCACCTTGAAGCGCTCGATCACACCGTGGGGACATCCGCTGGGTGAGGGACAGCCGGGTAGTGCGACGGCCGGCGTTGGGCCGGAACGGGAAGGCACAGGAAAACGGCGTACGCCGCCACCGCGGCGCCCACCACGATCAGTGCCCCCGGCAACCCGACCAACGTGACCAACGGCGACGCGACCAGGGATCCGGCCGCGATCCCCGCGATACTGGCAGGGAAGGCCAAACCGTACGCACGGGCCAGCACCGCCTCGTCGAGCTCCCGCGCCAGCGCCGTGTCGGCGACCACTTCGACCATGATCGAGCCCGCGCCGATCGCCACCGCGAACACCATCGCGCCGGTCAGGCATGGTGTCACCGCCAGCATCGCGGAAGGCACGGCGACCGCGAGCAACACCGCGCCGATGGCGTAGCGGGGGTTGCGGGCGGCGCCCAGCCGCGACGCCAGACCGGCGCCGAGCACGCCACCAATGCCATAACCGGCCAGCAGGTAACCGTACCCGGCGTCACCGTAGCCGAGCCGGCGACCGAGCAGGAGCAGCAGCACGGTCTGTGCACCGTACGTCAGGCTGCACATGATGTCGGCGCCGACCAGCCGTGAGGCGAGGCGGTTGTCCCGCAGCGCCATCGCACCCGTCCACAGCTCGCGGAACATCCCGGGCGCCTTGACACCCGGGCCGGCCGCCGGGGCGAACAGAGTCCTCTCGCGCAGGCTCAGCAGAATGACGGCTGACGCGGCGAAAGTCGCCGCGTTGATCAGGAAGGCCATCGCCGGAGACCCGAGCAGGAGTAGCAACCCGCCGCCCGCCGGACCGGCGATGATCGACACGGACTGGATAGCCGACCGGGCGGCGTTCGCGGTCGCCAGATCGGAATCCTCGACGAGGCGCGGCAGTGTCGCGGCGACACACGGCGGGTAGGCGCTGGCCGCCACCGTGGCGAGGGCTGCCAGCAACGGTGCCAATAGCACCGGCAACCCTGCCTGAGCGACCACGGCCAGCAGCATCATCGCGGCGACCCGTACGAGATCGGAAGCGATCATCAACCGGCGCCGGTCATGCCGGTCGGCCAGGACGCCGCCGAACGGACAGAGCACGACGATCGGCAACACCCGCGCGGCCGTCGTCATGGCGGTCCAGGTGACCGAGTGGGTGCGGTCATAGACGAAGGCCAGCAGCGCCAGGTTGTACAGCCAGTCCCCGACCTGCGAAACGGCCAGCGCCGCGAGTAGCCGCCGCAGCGATCGATTCCGGCGGACCAGCGTGAACATATCCCATGTCGTATTCATCGTGCTCTCCCGGCAGCCAAGGTGCGTCCTATGCACCTCAGCGTGCGGCTAAGGCACCAACCCGCGGATCAGGCAGACGCCCTAGCAACCAGGCCTGGCCACCTCAGATCCACGCACCCGTAGCCGGGTCCCTCTTTCCGGGAGTCCCTCATGACCGTTACAGATCACAGGCAGGCCGCCGTGTCTCGTTCGCGCATGGGGGTCACCACCGCGGCGATCGCCGGCGGTGTCGTACTGTCGGCCACCAGCTCAGCGTGAGGGCCACCATCACACTGCCCGGCCACACCGACGCCACCGCGACCAGCACAGCGGTCACCGTCGCACGCGGCGCCGCCTTGAAGACCACCACCGCACCATCGATCACCGGTGTCTTGAAGGTCGGACACACCCTCACCGCCAAGCACGGCACCTGGACGCCGGCCGCCACCTCCTACAGCTATCAGTGGCTGCGCAACGGCAAGGCGATCACCGGGGCCACCCAGGCCACCTACAAGGCCGCCAAGGCCGACAAGGGCCACACGCTCAGCGTGAAGATCACAGCCAAGCGCTCGGGCTACACCAACGGCACCGCGACCAGCAAAGCCGCCAAAATCAGCTGACCGGCCCACGACCACGCACCACCACCGCACACGGCCGGCCGATCAGGACTCCCGTGCGTGACCATGAACTTGCCAGCGGCCTCTTCCAGGGGAGTGAGGCCGCCCATGGCCAACGGAGAGTGACCTCCTCGTCGTAGGATTGAATCACGTAGACCGTCGATCTGAGGACGCTGAGCATGACCGTCTGGCCGGAACAGCAGCACGCCCCGATCACTTGGGAGATGTTCCTGGACATCGACGAGGACATCCGGCGCGAGCTGGAGATTGTCGACGGCTACGTCATTCCCCGCGAACAACGGGGCCGTGACCATCAGAAGGTGGGAACCCGACTGTCACTGGCTCTCGAGCGTGCGGCGGTGGACCAGATGCGCAGGACCGGGCGGGGCGAGTGCTTCGAGACCAACACCGAGGTCGACGTCCTACTGTGGGAGGTGCCGCCGACCGCACGTAAGCCCGACGCGGTCCTGCACCGGTGCATTCCAGAGTTCGAGCAGTTGGCCGCCCAGCACGTCCTCATTGCGGTGGAGGTGCTGTCGACCTGGTCGGAGCGCCGGGACCGTGTTCACAAGATGAGCGACTACGCGGACGCGGGCATACCTCACTATTGGCTGGTGCGCTTCGACAAAGTCGGTGCGTTGACGATCGAACGCTATGCGCTGACCGGCGGATCAAAGCCGTACACACACATCGGGACCACACACCGCGACATGGGAAAGGTCGCGGTCAACGTGACGGACCCGTTCCCCGTCGAAATTTTGTGGGAAGACCTGGAGACCTCGCCGAAGCTGTGATGCGGGCCATGGCGCGTCCGGCGCACCGGGCACTCCTACGAGTGCGCTGCGGCTACATGGGACTACTGCTCGAACCAGCCGCATGTGGTGGATGCGGCGGCCGTCACCCGGTGATATGGGGACGGCCGCCGCGGTGCGCTCGTATGACCCGCTGAGTGCTGAGCAGGTCAGCTCCTAGACCCAGGACGACCGATGTACCAGGTCGCCTGCGCAAGGATTACCAGCCGACAGCGACCAGCAGGTACTGGGGGTTGCCGTGGGAGATGAAGGAGGACTGGCCGGCGTAGTCGTCGTAGGGGAAGCCATAGGCCAGGTGGTTGATCGCGTGGTCGTGCCAGAACTTGGCGTAGTAGTTCGCCGGGGCCGCCTGGTAGTAAAGGCTGGGATCCGACCATTGCGACTGGGGCAGGTGCGCGACATGCCGGTTGAGGGCGGAGCACATCCCCGGGTCGTTGGCCAACGAGGCCGCGCAGCCGGTGATGTCGGAGGTGGCGGCGGAAACGCCGACCGACGCCGCGTAGCTACTGAGGTAGTTCGCGTACGCTCCTCCCGCTCGGAAGGCACTGTCGCTGCCCGGCGCGGGAATCCGGTACGGGGCCTGGACCTGTGCCAGGTGCTTGAACTCGGTCGGCACTTCGTTGATGAACCGCTGGAACGTTGCCGAGCGGTCCTCCTGGAAGGTGCTGAGGTCCTCGCCCACGGACGCGTCATACCCATCATGGGCATGCAGTCGCAGGGCCAACTTGACGCTGAACCCGTCGACTCGTGTGGTGTTGCCGTTGAACACCGACGCCCCGACCGTGAACTCGATGAAATCGGTGTACTGGCTGGTCGGAGAGCCCAGGTAGAAGTACATTCGCCCGGCGGAGTTCACCGGCATGTCGAAGTACGGCTGGTCCGCGATCGAATGGACTTGCCCGTTGTAGCTCCAGTAGACCTGGCTGTCGGGGTAGTGGCCGTTCGTCCGGTTCAGGATCTTGAGCATGAGGACGTTCTTGGCAGCGGGGATACTGCTGGTGTCACCCCAGAACGACCCGGGAT
>JAOPYO010000393.1 GCA_025964575.1 Actinomycetes bacterium | reverse complement strand
GCGTCGCAAGGCGGAGGAGGGAGGCGGACCGGTGTTGTCCGTCGACCGACGACAACGCAGCGAGGCGCCGCCTGGGCGCCGCGCAGCAGGACATAGATCCACGGGACATGCCCTACGGGCAGAGCGGGACGAGATCACCTGCCGGCGAGCTCGGCGACGATGGGGGTGAAGGCCTCCAGGTCGTGCTCGTTGTGGAGCACGTAGTTGGTGATGCCGTGCTCGTCCCGCCAGTGGCGCAGCTTGTCGCGGATCTCGTCCGGCGAGCCCACCAGCACCTGAGGGGTGTCGGCTTGCGCGGAGGGGTTGGCCGCGCTCCAGGTCTCGACGTCGTGACCCATGCCGATCTGGAGGATCGAGGTGCCGAGCTCGATCTGGTCGAAGCGGTCCCCGGCCTCCTCCCGAATGATGTCGATCTTCTTGCGGAAGGCGACGGGACCGCTGTCGGCGGTGTCCGGGCCTGAGCCGTCGGCCTTCACCCGCATGGTCACGTTGATGACATCGGCCTCGCGAGCGGCCAGCTTCAGCATCTTGGGCCCGCCGCCGCCCAGCATCAGCCGGGGTCCCGGCCGCTGCAGCGGGCAGGGGTCCTGCTCCAGGCCCCTGAGCGTGTAGTGCCGGCCCTCGTACGAGAAGGGGCCGCCCGCCCACAGGCCCTTCATCACGGTGATCGCCTCGGCCAGCCGGGCGATCCGTACCCCCGGCGGATCGAGCGTGAGCCCGGCACGGTCATAGTCGTGCGCCATCCAGCCGGTGCCCAGGCCGATCTCCAGCCGGCCACCGGAGAGCACGTCGACGGTGGAGGCCTCCTTGGCCAGGATCGCCGGATGCCGGAAGTCGTTGGCGAAGACCAGCGTCCCGACCTTCAGCCGGGAGGTGGCGCAGGCCGCCGCCGTCATGGCCGCGACCGGTGCGAACCGCGGCCCGACCAGGTGATCGGGGACCAGGAGCGCATCGAACCCGGAGTCCTCCAGCCGCCGGGCCTTCTCGGCCCAGGCCTTTCCGGAGTCGGCCATCCGGAGTACGGCGGAGAAGCGGAACGGTCGGGTCATCAGGTCTCCTCACCAAGCGCTTGCTCGTCAATGTAGGTGACGTTATCGTCGCGGGGAAGACAGCTCTGCGAAGACGCAAAGGTCGGCGGTCATGACTCTCCCCGTATTGCACGCACCCGTACGCGATGTCACCGACGACGAGATCACCTCCTACCGGACGAACGGCTGGGCCGTGCTGCCCGGTCTGGTGGCCGCGGACTTCGTGGCGGACCTGCGGGAACGAGCCCTGATCAGGCTCGGCGCGCGCGAGGGGCCGTTCCGCAACAGCTTCGTGGACCAGGCGTTCGGCCAGGACCGCGACATCGCCAAGCACGATGAGGCGTACGCCGCGCTGGCGCTCTCCCGGCGGCTTGGCCGCAATGTGGTCCGGTTGCTGGTCGGCGTGGACCAGGTCCGGCTCCAGGTCACCAACCTGCTGATCAAGGAACCGGCCGGTTCCGCACAGGGGGGCGACGGCCATGGGGCCACCGTGTTCCACCAGGACTTCCCGTGGATGCCGATGGACCGCTCCGCCATGCTGACGGTCTGGCTGGCGCTGGCCGACGTGCCCGCAGACATGGGCGCACTCCGGTTCTACAACGGCTCCCACCTGCATGGCACGCTGGGCCGCAGCTTCACCCGGGAGGGTGACGACGCGCTCAGCCAGCAGCCCTGGCTGGAGGGGCTGGAGATGTCCCCGCCGCTGGACCTGAAGGCGGGCGACGCCACCGTGCACAGCTCCCTGGTGATCCACGGGGCACCCGCGAACCAGCGGGACCTGCCCCGGCTCTCCTTCACCGCCACCTACTTCGACGCCGAGGCGCTCTACACCGGCTCCCGGTACGGCCAGACGGACCCACTCGACCTCGAGGTCAACAAGCCCTTCGACCACCCGATGTTCCCGGTGGTGCCCACCTCATGAGCATCGAGACCGTACAGGGCCCGGTAGGGGAACCGGGCGCGACCCTCATGCACGAGCACATCTTCGGGCTCAGCCCGGAGATCCTGTGGAACTGGCCGGACATCCCCGAGGGCTGGGACCTGGAGCGGCGGGCCCAGGAGGCGGCGGCCAAGCTCAACGAGCTCAAGGCCGCGGGCATCGACTCGATCGTCGACCTGACCGTGATCGGCCTAGGGCGGTATGTCCCGGCGATCCAGCGGGTCGCCGAGCTGACGTCGGTGCACATCGTCGCCGCCACCGGCCTCTACACCTATGACGCGCTGCCCCCCTACTTCGGCAACCGCGGACCCGGCTCGCTGTTCGGCGGCGAGGACAAGCTCGCCGAGTTCTTCATCCGGGACATCCGCGAGGGCATCGGCCGGACCGGGGTGAAGGCCGGGATGCTCAAGGCCGCGACCGGACGCGCCGGGATCACGCCGGGGGTCGAGCGGGTGCTGCGAGCCGTCGCCCAGGCACACCGCGAGACCGGGGTGCCGATCACCACCCACAGCGAGTCGGCCACCCGCAACGGCCTCGACCAGCAGAAGCTCCTGCTGGAAGAGGGCGTGGACCTGTCCCGCGTGGTCATCGGGCACGCCGGCGACTCCACCGACCTCGCCTATCTCGAGGAGTTGGTCGCCAACGGGTCGTACCTCGGGATGGACCGGTTCGGCATCGAGTTCCTCTCCTTCGAGGACCGGGTCGCCACCGTCGCCGCGATGTGCGCACGTGGCCACGCGGACCGCATGGTGCTCGGCCACGACTCGTACTGCTTCAACGACCGCTTCGAGCCTGAGGTCATCAAGGAACGCCACCCCAACTATCACCTGCTGCACATCTCGCAGGACGCGCTTCCCGCGTTCCGGGAGGCAGGCGTCACCGACGAGCAGATCCACCTGATGCTCGTCGACAACCCGCGCCGCATCCTTGCGCGCTCCGAGCCGTACTAGGAGACATGGTGAGCACCCCCGAGACCGCGACGGACTTCGATGTCAGCTCGGACTGGCACGTCGCCAACCCGTACCCCTTCCTGAGGAGACTCCGGCACGAGCAGCCGGTCTTCTGGAGTGAGCATCTGCAGATGTGGGTCCTGACCCGGTATGAGGACGTGCGCAACGCCTACCGGGACCACCAGCTGTTCTCCAGCGTGGGCTCGCTCACCATTTCCCGGACCCTCACCGACGAGGTGAAGGAATCGCTCGGTGAGCATCGGTCGTTCCTCGATAACTTCGCCGCCAACGTGGATCCGCCCAAGCACACCCGGATGCGCAAGGCCATCTCGAAGGCCTTCACCCCCCGGGCGGTCGCCAAGCTCGGTGACAACTTCCGCACCAAGGTCGACGCCGTGCTCGACCAGGTCATGCCGCAGGGCCGGTCGGACCTCGTGGCCGACATCGCCCATCTGCCGTCGGCACGGCTGGCCGCGGTGTTCATCGGGGTCCCGCCGAAGGACGAGGAGCGGGTCAAGCACTGGGTCTACTCCTGGTTCCAGCTGTTCCTGTCGCCGCAGACCCCGGAGCGGCAGCGGGAGCTCGCCCAGGACTTCCTGAAATACCTCGACTACGTCGATCGTCTCGTGCAGGACCGCACGGCCGAACCGCGCGACGACTTCGCCTCACTGATGGCGGGGATGATCGGCACCGGGCCCGACGACCTGTCACACCGCGAAGTGGTCGAGACGATCAGTGCGCTGCTGCTCGGCGGCAACGACACGGTGCCCAACGGGGTGTCCAACGCCGTCTACCGCCTACTCCGCGAGCGTGCCGTCTGGGAGGAGATCATCGCCTCGCCCGCCCTGATTCCCGGGATGATCGAGGAGTCCTTCCGGATCGACGGCGCCAGCCTTGGCAGCTTCCGCAAGCCCACCACCGACGTCACCCTGCACGGCATCACGATCCCCGCGGGGGTCGAGGTTCTGATCCACGCCGACTCCGCCTCCCACGACGAGACGGTTTTCCCCGATCCCGAGAGCTTCGACATCCGGCGGCCCAACGCCCGCGAGCACATGGTCTTCGGTTACGGAGTCCACCACTGCGTGGGTGCCGCCTTTAGCCGGCTCAAGATGGAGATCGCCTTCCAGCAGCTCACCACCCGGCTGCCTTCCCTTCGGCTGGTTCCCGAACAGGAGGTCACCTACCGCAAGAGCCTGGTCGGCCGGGGCATCGGCCAGATGCTAGTGGAGTGGGAGGAGCGTTGAGGCCCGGTAGTGGACGTTTTGCCGGCAAGGTCGCGCTGGTGACCGGCGCGGGTTCCGGCATCGGCCGGGCCTGCGCCTTGCGGTTCGCCGCTGAAGACGCACGCATCGTCGTGGTGGACCTCAACTCGGCGGCGGCCGCCGAGACCGCCGCGCTCATCGTGAAGGAGGGCGGTACGGCGTTGCCGCTCACCGCGGACGTGTCCGTGGAAGAAGAGGTACGGGGCGCGGTCGCCGCGGCGATCGACGCCTATGGCCGGCTGGACGTGCTGCACAACAACGCGGCGGTGCTGTCCCGGGAGGTGTACGGCAGGGATCTGGATCTGACCGAGATGGACGTCGAGGTCTGGGACCGTACGCTCGCCGTGAACCTGCGCGGCGCCATGCTCTTCATCAAGCACGTGGTCCCGCACCTGACCGCAGGGAGCGCGATCGTCCTCACCTCGTCGGTGTCGGCCCTGCTCGGTGACACCGACCACGCGGCGTACGGCTCCGCCAAGGCCGCGCTCATCTCGCTGACCCGCTACGCCGCCACGATGTACGGCTCGCGCGGCATCCGCTGCAACGCGGTAGCGCCCGGGCTGGTCCTGACCGACGTCGCGCGGAAGGTCATGACCCCGGAGCGGCTGGCGGAGAAGGCGGCCGAACGGGTCCTGCCGGACGCCTGCGAGCCCGAGGACATCGCGGCGCTGGTGGCCTTCCTGGCCTCCGGAGAGGCCCGCTGCATCACCGGGCAGACCATCGTCATCGACTCCGGCACCACCGCCCACCGCCCCGAACACGCCATTCGGCAGTCCCAGGGCCGCTAGGGCGTGTCCCGCGGATCTATGTTTTGCTGCGCGACGAACGAGATCCACGGGACACGCCTCAGACCCTCCTCAGCGGTGGGTCTCGTCCTGGAGGTCGAGGAGTTCCCTCAGATAGAGGCCGAGGGCATGGTCGACCTCGCGCCGGTCATAGCCGCGCGCGACGACGGTGAGCTCCAGATGGTTGAGCTCGTGACGGGTCACTGCCGGGCCCAGTTCCTCCACGGTCACCGCCCGTCCGTCGGCGGCCGGTCGGCCCAAGGTGGCCCAGAGACGGGCGACGATGGCATCCACCTGCCCGCGGTCGTAGCCGCGCATCCGGATGGGGAAGGCGTGCTCCCGCCGGATCTGCTCGATCACCGAGTAGTGCCGCGGCGCCTCACCGGGAGGATCGCCCAACACCAGGGACAGGCCGCTGTCCAGGTTCTCCACGGCGGGAAGCTCGACGCCTTCCTTCTCCGCAAGCTCGCGGCGGTAGCGGCGCATCGCCCCGTCCACCTCGAACCGGTCGTAGCCGCGGAACATGACGTCGAACTCGACCCAGCCGAACCGCTTGAGATCGATCGGCTCACCGGTCAGCGGGCCACGGCCGAGAGTGCCCTCGACCTGGGCGACCAGCTCATCGACCTGATGCCGGTTGTAACCACGCAGAACCACCGAGAACTCGGGCATCAGGGACACCTCCAGAGAGGTCAATGTATCGGGCCGGGGTTGTTCTAAGCTGCGCATCATGACGAGGGGCGGGGTCGGGACCAGCCGCCGGGCCCGCAAGAGCGAGGAGCGACGGCTCGAGGGCGGTCAGCCGACCGAGTAGACGCGGACCACGCCGTCGCGGGTGGCGTATACCTGCTGCCACCCCGGCCGTGGCCGCGGCGGGTTCGACCACAGCTCGCGGGCCCCGGTCCTGCAGTGCTCGCAGACCTGGCCCTTCTCGGTGTCGAAGAACAGGACGAGATCGCCGGGCGCGGGGAGCTCTCCGGTGTGCCGGGCGACCTTCACCTGCTGGTGCCAGGCGATGCCGCCGAACGGGCCGTTCCGGTAGATCCCCAGGTCCAGTGCCGTGTGCCGCTCCGTCCATAGGGTCTGCGAGCCGTTGTCGTGCTCCGACATCCAGGTCCGGAACGCCTCCAACTGGGTTCCCCCGCCCACCCGAGTCGAGGGGCCCGCCCACCAGCCGCGTGCCGCGGTGCCGGCCGTCACCAGGCTCACCGCCAGCAGCGCCACGACGGGCACCGCGGCGAGGCTCACGCGTCCCACCCGGCTCTCCGCGGATCGGCCCCGCAGTGCTCGGGCCGACAGGAATCCGGCGGCCAGCCAGATCAGGCCGAGGCCGCCCAGGACGAACGCGGGGAAGATCGGGAACCAGTAGCGGATCAGCTGGAGCCGCAGGCTGGGCTTGGCGGGGTCCAGCACTCCACCGAGCAGGGAGAGCGGCACCCACAGGAGCGCGCACCAGGCCACCGGGAGGGCGAACCGGCGGAGGCGGACCAGCCCGCCCAGCAGGGTCAGGCCCAGCAGCAGTTTCAGCCAGCGCCCCTCCGGATACTGCCGCAGCGTCGCAGGCAGCCGCAGCAGATAGACCGACCGCGGCTTGTCGCGGAACGACCCGGCGATCCGGGGCGGCGCGTACCCCTGGGCGTGCCCGGTGACCGCCTTCACCCGGGCGAGCGGGTCGTCGTACAGCGCCCAGCAGAGCAAGGTCTCGCCGAGCCCGAGGGCGGCGATCGGGGCGGCCAGCCAGGCGAGCCCGGACCAGCCCACCCGGCGGTAGAGCAGCACCGGGATCAGCGGCCAGACGAACACGATGAACTCGCGGACGAGATACGACCAGCCCACCAGCAGGCCGAGCGCGAGCAGTACCCATCGGCCGGCCGGGAGCCGATGCCGCCGGATCGCCACGGCCACGGCCAGGGCGCCGGTGAACAGCCCGGTCGCGAGCACGTCCGGCAGCAGGTCGGTGGAGTCGGTGAACACCGGCGTCGCCGCCACGACCACCAGAGCCCCGGTGACGCCGACCCACCGGGAGAACAGCAAGGTGCCCAGCGCGTACGTGCCGAGCAGTAGCACCAGCGTGCCCAGCACCGGGACGACGTAGTAGGACGCCTGGGAGTACCCGAAGACGGTCATCGCCAGCCGGACCGGGATCAGGACCCCGAACCGGGTCACCTGATGGATCTCGGTGACGGGGACCAAGGGCTGCGGGAACCTGGCGGCGGCCCGGAGGTAGTTGAGCTGATCCGAGGGATACGGGAAGCGCAGGTGCAGCACCGTGACCACCAGCCAGCCCAGCGTGAGCCCCGCCGGGATCAGCAGTCCGGGGTCACGCCACGCTCCCAGCCGCCGCGGCGGGGAGCCGGGCGGCCGGTCGTCCAAGGGGAGCCGTTCGTGATCGGTGAACACGCAGGACAACCGACCGCTGCGGGGCGACCTCTCGGTGACGGCCGGATGAGCCGCGCGTGAACTCTCGCTGTCACCTGATCGGAGATCTCACGTCCGCAACTGGGCGGCGATGGTGTCGATCGTGCCGAGGATGGCCAGGCTCTCGTCAAGGGGCATCAGCGGCGACTCGAGCTCACCGGCGCGCAGGCACCGGGCGACCTCCTCGGCCTGATAGGTGTAACCGTGCCCCTCGACCTCCAGGGTGAAGGTCTCCGGCTCGGCACCGTCCCGGTGGAGGGTCATGGCGGGCGGCCGGAAGAACGGGGTCGCCACCTCGACTCTGCCCTTGGTCCCGATCACGGTGGCGGTCTGCGGTGATTTGGCCAGCAGCCCGCAGTGCAGCAGGCCGACCGCGCCCGAGGCGTAGCCGAGCAGAATGCCGGTGTTTGAATCGACCCCGTTCGGGGCCGGGGCGGTCGTGGCCTGCACCGTATCCGGAGCACCGAGCAGCATCCATGCGAACGACAGGGGATAGATCCCGAGGTCGAGCAGGGCGCCGCCGGCCGTGTCCGTCGACCAGATCCGATGGGAAGGGTCGTACGGGAAGTGTTCGGCGAAGTCGGCGTACACCGCCTTGACCTCGCCGATCGTCCCGTCGGCCACCAGCTCGCGCAGCTGGCGGATCAGCGGGTTGAACCGGGTCCACATCGCCTCCATGGCGAACAGGCCACGTTCCCGGGCGAGCGACACCAGTTGCTCCGACTCCGCCGCCGTGACGGTGAACGGCTTCTCCACGAGCACGGCCCGGCCGGCCTCCAGGCACAGCGCCGCGCCTGGGTAGTGCCCGGTGTGCGGGGTCGCGACGTAGACCACGTCGACCTCGCCGTCGGCGGCGAGCTCCTCGTACGACCCGTACGCCCGGGGGATGCCGTTCCGCCCTGCGAACGCATCGGCGGTGCCGAGCGCACGGGAACCGACCGCGAGCACCTTATGGCCGGGGAGGCGGAGCAGATCCTCGGTGAACACCTGGGCGATCAAGCCCGTGCCAAGAATGCCCCATTTGATCGTTATGTCACTCATAGTCCGAGATCGTATGCCGCAAGCGTCAGAGATCGTATTCCGCCTGCCGGCGTTGCTGACCGGTTGTACCGCCGATCGCGGTGTCGAGCCGGCGCATCTGGGCCGCGGCGAGTTTCACGACCACGCGGCTCGCGGCGGAGAGCTCGGCGCCGTGCCGGTGCACGATCGCGAAGGTCTCGTACAGTCGTGGGCGCAGCGGTACCCAGCCGAGGGTCTCTGGAAGCCGGTGGCCCAGCCGATGGAGTACGCCGCGCCAGGTGACGGTGTCGGCGATCCCCAGGGCAGCGATCTCCAGTGCCGTCTCGGCGTCCTCCACCTCGACGCGGGGCCGCAGCGTCCCGCCGGTCGCCTGGACGCTGTGGACCAGTCGCAGTCGTGTCGTGTCATGGTCACGCCAGCTCACATCCGGCAGCACGAGCTGGGCCTCGGCCAGATCCGAGGGTGTCACCGCCGCCGCCAGGCGTTCCGGGTCGGCGCTGACGTACACGAGCTCGTCGCGCATCACAGGAGTGATCGTCACCTCCTCGTCCCCGAAGGGCAGCGCGATGACGGCCGCCTCCAGTCGTCCGCTGCGCAGCTCGCCGAGGACTTCCGCGGAGTTCTGCCCGACCAGCTCGACCCGGACGCCTGGGTGGCGTCCCAGCACATCCGCCACCAGCTCCGCCCCCAGATAGAAGCGGGCGGTGCCGAAGACCCCGAAGCGGATGGTGCCGGTCAGCATCTCGCGCACTGACGCGACCGCTCTTCCGGCCTCGTCGACCGCCGCCAAGGCCTGGGTGGCGTGTGGCTGGAGCGCCCGGGCCGCTTCGGTGGGCACCACCCCACGGCCCGCCCGCCGGAACAGCACGGTGTCCAGGTGGCGCTCCAGCAGGCGCACCTGTTCGGAGATGGACGGCTGGGCATAGCCGAGGTGGACAGCGGCCGCGGTGAACGACCCGTGCTCGAGTGTGGCGAGAAAGCACCGCAGCTGCTGGAGGGTTACCAAGGAATCTCCTGTGTTAAGCCAAGGAAGCCAAGGCTACCTCGATGAATGGAGGACGCCTACGGTCGCCTTATGACCATCAGTTCCGCCGAGCGCGCCCGCCCGTCCTCCCTGGGCCCCGCGCCCCGACACCCTGCGTCCAGGGCACGGTCGCGGCGAGGCGCCGTCCTGTGCCTGTTGTCCGCTACGGCCTTCGGGATGGCGGCGATCTTCGCGAAGGAGTCGTATCGCGCGGGCGTCAGCGTGCCGTCGATGCTGACGGTCCGGTTCGCCTTCGCGGCCGCGGTCTTCTGGGTGGTGGTCGCCTTCCGTCGTCCCGCTCTGCCATCGCGGGGTGTGCTCATGGTCTGCGTGATCCTCGGGGCCGGGGGCTATGCACTTCAGTCGGGGTTCTATTTCGCAGCCCTTGCCAAAATCGACGCTTCGCTGGTCGCCCTGCTGCTCTACGCCTATCCAGCGCTGGTCACGGTGCTGGCCATGGTGCTGCGACGTGAATCCCCCGATCGACGCAGGGTCGCGGCACTGATCTGCTCGGGATCTGGCCTGCTGCTCATCCTGGGGACCGCCGCCTCGGGCGGAGACATCGCCCCCGCAGGCGTGCTGCTGGCGCTGGGAGCGGCCGGCGCCTACGCGGTCTACCTGACCGTCGCCGACGGGCTGCCGGTGGACCTCGACCTTTACCTGCTGTCGGCTGTCGTGTGCACCGCCGCGGCGGTGAGCCTCGGTTCCTACGGCCTGACGACAGGCTCCCTGGATCTTGCCGTGCGACCCCAGGCCTGGTTGTGGATGGGGCTGCTCGCCCTCGTCTCCACGGTGATCGCGGTCGCCTGCATGTTCGCCGGGGTCCGCCAGATCGGCGCCCCGTCGGCGGCCATCCTGTCGAGTGCCGAACCGGCCGTCACCGTGGTCTCGACCGCCCTGGTGTACGGCGAGAGACTCACGCTCGGCCAGGCCGCAGGCGGAGCGGCAGTGATCGCTGCCGTCGTGATCCTCCAGCTCCGGCGCTCACAGCCCGGCCGGACACGGTTCCCGGTGGGCCAGACCCCACCTCCTCCGTGATCACGCATCCGTTGGGGTGTTTCGCCCCGTAGGCTTGCAGGAACGAGGTCTTCTTGGCGGCTCCGTACATGATCTTGTATCGGGTGGATCGAGGCAGGCCCAACCGTGGGGCTGCAGAACGACGTGCGAGTCGGTCCATTCGTCAGCCCCCGAGCAGCGGGTGAGGCATCCAGGGAGACCTCAGGTCAGCTGCCTACTGCGCGACCTGCGGCCCTCACCTGTTGGCCCAGCCGGGCGAGGGCCTGAAATCAACTCGACCCTGCTCGCCTCGCCCGGTACGGTCGCGAGATTGTTGTCGCTGCGGGAGCCCGTGAGATGCGCGTGCGGCGATCCTGGCAGTTCCCATGCTGAATGAGAGTTGGTTTCGTCATGGCATGTCGTATCAGTGAGCTCGTGCTCGGTTGCCGCGACCCCGAGGTGCTGGCGCGGTTCTGGTGCGAGGTCCTGGACTTCGTCGTGCTCGATCGCGAGGAGGACTGCATCGAGATCGGGCCGCGCGAAGGGTTCGGCGGCCCGCAGCCGACGATCATCCTCAGTCGCAGGGACGAGCCGGAGAAGGGGAAACCCCGGCTGCACATCGACGTCAATGCCACCGACCGCGATCAGGACGCCGAGCTCGAACGCCTCCTGGCCGCCGGGGCCGAACTCGCCGACATCGGTCAGACCGGGGAGGAGTCCTGGCACGTCCTCGCTGACCCAGAAGGCAACGAGTTCTGCCTGCTCAAGGCCCGCCTCAACCCAATCTGACGGCCCACGCCTAAACGATCGATGCAGTCGCCACCCCACAGCAGCCAACAAGACCTGGGAACCGCCACCTGTAGCTGGGGGTCGCACCACAACCCACCACCAGCCGATCATGGTGACAACTATCGCTGGGAAGTGACAACTATCGCTGGGAGTCGCAAACGTCAACCAAGGGTTGACGATTAGAGGTGCGTCAACCTATGGTTGACGCATGACAGAACCTCTCAAGGTGACCTCACCGGTCCGGCTCGACGAACTGATCGACGCCATCAAGAAGGTCCACACCGACGCCCTCGACCAGCTGTCCGACGCGGTGATCGCCGCGGACTCCCTCGGCGAGGTGGCCGACCACCTCATCGGCCACTTCGTCGACCAGGCCAGGCGCTCGGGGGCGTCCTGGACCGACATCGGCAGGAGCATGGGCGTCACCAAGCAGGCCGCGCAGAAGCGATTCGTCCCCAAGGCCCCCGCCGCGTTCGAGGGGTTCGGCCGGTTCACCGAACGGGCCAGGAACGTCGTGGTGGCCGCCCAGAACGCGACCCACGCCGCCGGGAACACCGAGATCCTCCCCGCCCACCTGGTCCTCGGGCTCCTCCAGGTCCCCGAGGGCCTCGGCGCGCGGGCGATCGTCGCCCACGGCGTCACCCTGGACGCCATCCGGGAGGCCGCGACCGCCGTCCTGCCCCCGCGCGCCGGGGAGCTGCCCGCGCTCATCCCGTTCGACACCCAGTCGAAGAAGGCCCTGGAGCTCACCTTCCGGGAGGCCCTGCGCCTCGGCCACAACTACGTGGGCACCGAGCACATCCTGCTCGCCCTCCTGGAACTCGAGAACGGCACCGGCGTCCTGTCCGGCCTCGGTGTCACCAAGTCCGGAGCCGAGGAGAACGTCGTCGCCGCCCTGGCGGCCCTCAGCCCCCGGGAGTGATCCGCGCGCGGTGGGCGGCCACCGCGTCGCGGGTCTCCTCGCGATCAGATCCGCGTTCAGCGCCGCCGCCGCGTTCAGCCCCCCGGCGGCGGCACTGATCACCTGCGCCCGCAGATCCGCGACGTTCCCGGCCACCCACACCCCGGGGACCTTCGTGGCCCCCGTGGCGTCGGAGGGGACCTGATAAGCGAGTCACAACCACGCTGACCAGGAACAACCCCAGGCCGTGGCCCGTGTATGGCCCGCAATCAACGAGCACAACCGGTCTGCAGCGGTCACCATCGAGACAACACGACTAGCCAGCCACCGCCACCCACACCACGAAAGCCCAAGTCAGCCAGCATCCGAGCACGTCAAAGGGGCGGCCCCAGATCTTCCGGAACCGCCCCTTACGCTTACCCCAGTTGATCAAGTAATCGACGGTCGATTGCATGATCACGGGGAGAGAGTCAGCCGACTGGGGGGATGCCGTTGGCAGGGGCCGAGGGCGGGGCGGTGGTGTAGGGCTGGAGGGGCCCGTCACCGGCGTCGGTGGTCTGGGGCTGACCCTGGACCACGATCGCGTTGTCCTTGATGATGCCGACCTGGGCGCCGATGAAGCCCGCGTGCGAGTCCTTGCTGAACGCGTACGGAACCAGTCCAGGACCGGTGAAGTGCTGGTTGTTCACCGCGTCGACCAGGGACTTGCGAGTCGGGTTCTTGCCCGCCGCCTGGAGGGCCTGCACGAACGTGTAGGCGGAGGCCATCCCGTACCCGACGTTGCCGTCCAGCGGCAGGTTCGTGAGGTACTGGTCGTGCACCTTCTTGAACAGCTGCACCCAGCTGCTCGACGTGTCGCCGATCGGGACGAGATAGGAGTCGGTGACGATGCCCTGGATCAGCGGGTTGCCCTTGATCGTGGCTCCGCCCTTCTTGGCGAAGCTCTCCAGCAGCCCGGTGAGCGTGGTCGGGTCGGAGCCGACGTTACTGACCACCAGCTGTGCCTTGTTGGCCAGCTTGACCTGCGCCAACCGGAACAGCGCGGTGTAGGCCGGGATGGTGAACAGCACGACGACCTCGGCCTTCGACTGCGCGATCGCCTGCGCCTGCGGGCCGAGGTCGGTGTTGCCCGGCTGGTACGTCTGCCGCGACACCACCTGCGCCGCCGGTACGTACTTGTCCAGCCCCTTGACGCCGTCCTGGCCGAAGTCGTCGTTCTGGTAGAAGTACGCGACCTTCTTCCCCGGGTAGGTGTTCTTGATGTACTGCCCGAGGACCTTGCCCTCCCGGACGTAGTCCGTCTGCCAGCCGAAGGTGTACGGGTGCGTGCTCGCCTGGTCCCAGCACTGACATCCGGAGGCCACGAACAGGTCCGGCACCCGCTGCGCGTTGAGGTAGTCGACGACCTTGGTGTGGGTCGGGGTGCCCAGCCCGTTAAAGATCGCGAAGACCTTGTCCTGGAGCACCAGCTTGTGCACGACGTCCACGGTCTGGGTGGGGTTGTAGCCGTCGTCCACGTACTTGTAGACGATCTTGCGGCCGTTGACGCCGCCGTTGGCGTTGACGTAGTCGAAGTAGGCCTTTGCAGCGGCCGAGATCTCGCTGTATCCAGGGGCGGCCGGTCCGGTCAACGGCTGGTGGCTGCCGATCGTGACCGTGGTCGCGGTGATGCCCGGGGCGGACGCCTTGCCGCTCCCACCTCCGCTGGAGCTGGATTTTCCTCCGCCACCGCAGGCGGTGGCGGCCAAGGCCATCGCCGCGACGACGGCGATGACACGGATGGCCCGAGGTCCTCTCATTTTCTCTCCTCTGTGGTGCGATGGCCCCCGAAAATGCCCATGGACGCGGGTAGCGCCAGGAAACGCCGGAACGCCCCCTGCATGCCGCCGGGAAAGGCGATCATGACGAGAATGAGTACGAGTCCGTAGATGGCGAGCGGCAGGTTCGACGCGACGTCGTGGGACAGATGCGCGGCGCCGCCGAGGTCGGCCGCCCAGGACGGCACCAGCACCAGCAGCAGCGACCCCCACACCGCGCCCGAGAGACTGCCGAGCCCGCCGAGGATGACCGCGGTGACGAGTTGCAGTGACAGGGCCAGACCGAACGCGCCGGGTGCGGCCAGCGTGGTCACGAACGCCAGTAGCCCGCCGCCCAGCCCGGCGCAGGCGGCGGCGACCACGAACGCCAGGATCTGCAGCCGGGCGACCCGGATCCCGCTGAGCGCCGCCGCCACCTCGTCATCGCGTACGGCTCGCAGTGACCGGCCGAAACCGCCATGGGTCAGGTTGGCCAGCAGCCACAGAGTGATGACCGCGCACAGACAGGCGATCCATGCCTGCCAGCGCTCCAGCGGGAACGTCTCACCGAGCGCGGCGGGTGGCGGCGACGAGACGACCGACAGGCCGTTCTGCCCGCCGAGCAGCCCGGTCAGCGGCTGGTAGTCCACCAGCGACGGCAGGCCCACGGCGAGCGCCAGCGTCGCTCCGGCGAGGTAGGGTCCGCGCAGCCGGGCCGCGGCCAACCCCACGATCAGGCCGAGGGCGGCCGTCACCACCACCGAGGCCAGGAGCACGGCGGCGAGCGGCCACTGCAGATGGTTGATGAGCAGCGCGGCCGTGTAGGCGCCGACCGCCATGAAGGCGCCCTGGCCCAGGGAGATCTGCCCGCTCAGACCCGTCAGCACGGTCAGCCCGGCGGCGGCGCACACGAGGTACGCGGCCTGCGCGAGCTGCAGGTCCCGGTACGGGCCGAGGACGCCACTGAGGAGGTACAGCCCGAACACCGCCAACACCGCGGCGGCCGTATGGCGGACCGCCGTCAGCCGGAACAGGCCCTCCCAGGCACGGGTGGCCACGGGTTCGTTCACGGTGGTCATCAGCGTGCTCCTCTCAGACCCTGCGTTCGGTGGTGCGGGAGAACAGCCCCGCCGGTCGGATCATCAGCACGGCGATGAGGACGACGAAGGCGCCGAAGGTGACCACGTCGGAGCTCAGATAGCCGGAGACGTAACTGAGCACGCAGCCCACCACCAGCCCGCCGACCACCGCGCCTACCGGGCTGTCCAGCCCGCCGATGATCGCGGCGGTGAACCCGAACACCAGGACCTGATCGAACTGGCTGGGCCCGACGAAGACAGAGGGGGCGATCAGCACGCCTCCCAGCGATCCGACCAGCGCGGCCAGCGCCCAGCCGAGGGTGAGCATCCGGCCGACCCGGACGCCGAGCAGCCGCGCCACCTCCGGTGCGAATGCCGCCGCTCGCATCTGCAGACCCAGATTCGTCCGGCGGAACAGCAGGACCAGCACCAGCATCAGCAGAGCGACGGCACCGATGACGAACAGGTCGGCGGGGGAGAGCAGCAGCCGGGTGCCCGCGACGGAGTAGCCCTGGATGGTGAACGCCGCGGGATAGGAGTGCGGGGCGCCGCCCCAGATCATGCCGGCGCCCGCCTGGAGCAGGACGAGCAGGCCCAGGGTGACGATGACGGCGTTGAGCGGTGGCTTGTTCTCGACCGGCCGGATCAGCACCCGTTCGGTCACGGCGCCGAGCACCAGCCCGGCGGCGAGTGCCGCACCCAGGGCCAGCCAGTACGACCCGCCGTGCCGGAGGACCGTCCACGCCAGCAGCGTCGTGACCATCAGCATGCCGCCCTGGGCGAAGTTGACGATCCGGGTGGACCGCCAGATCAGCACCAGCGCCAGCGCGACCGCCGCGAACACCATGCCGCCGGTCATCCCGGACAGCGTCAGATTGATGAAACGCACCATGCAGACCCCCCTCTCAGAAACCCAGATAGGCGTGGCGGAGTTGGTCGTCTCCGGCTATCCGATGAGCCTCGTCGTCGATGACGACCTCGCCCAGGTTGAGCACCACGGCCCGGTCGGCGATGGACAGTGCGCTGCGGGCGTTCTGCTCGACCAGCAGCACGGTGTGCCCGCCCTCGTCCCGCAGCCGCCGCAGCACGGCCATGATCTGCGCGACGACGCGGGGCGCCAGCCCGAGGGACGGCTCGTCGAGCAGCAGCAGGCTGGGCCGGCTCATCAGGGCCCGGCCGATGGCCAGCATCTGCCGCTCACCGCCCGACAGCGTGGCGGCGGTATGGCGACGGCGCTCGTACAGCACCGGGAACAATTCAAAGACCGAGTCCATCGCCTCGCTCCGCTCAGCGGCTCGGGGACCCATGGCCGCGCTCCGCCCGCGTTCCTCGCGGGGGCGGATCAGGGCGCCGAGGCGGAGGTTCTCCTCGACGGTCAGCTCGGTGATGATGCCGCGGCCCTCGGGGACGTGCGCGAGTCCCATCCGGGTGATGTCCTCGACCCGCCGTCCGGCGATGACGCGCCCGTCGTAGGCGATGGATCCCGAAACGGGCCGCACCAGTCCGCTGACCGTGCGCAGCAGGGTCGACTTCCCGGCGCCGTTCGCGCCCAGCACCGCGGTGATGGCACCCTTCGCCGCGGTCAGTGTGACCCCGTTGAGCGCCCGTACGGCCCCGTACCGCACTGTCACGTCACGGAGTTCGAGTGCGTTCATGACAGGGTCTCCTGCTCGCCGGTCAGGGGGTCGTCGCTCAGCGGAAGGACCTCTTCCCCGAGATAGGCGGTAACCACGGCGGGGTCGTCGCGGATCTGGGCGGGGGAGCCGTGCGCGATGAGGCGCCCGAAGTCGAGCACGGCCACGTCGTCGCAGACCTCCATCACCAGGTCCATGTGGTGCTCGACCAGCACCACCGACATGCCCTGCCGCGTGTCGCCGGAATCGCCGGAGGACGTGAGGGAGCGGACCAGCTCGCCCAGTTCCCGGATCTCCTCGGCGGACAGGCCCGCGGCGGGCTCGTCGAGCAGGATCAGCTCGGGCTCGGCGACCAGGGCCCGGGCGAGTGCGACCCGCTTCCGTACGCCGTAGGGCAGTTCGCCGGGAAACCGGTCGGCGGCGTCCGCGACCCCGAGTGCCGTCAGCCGCGCCAGGGCGCGGGAGCGGAGCACGGCCTCGTCCCGGTCGGCGCGTGGCAGCGCGAGCAACGCCGAGAGCACTCCCGTGCGGGCGTGCCGGCCGGCCCCCGCCATGACGTTCTCGGCGACGGTGAGCCCGGGGAAGAGCCCAAGCCCCTGCAGGGTGCGGGCGATGCCGAGCCGCGACAACTCATGCGGGCCGTGCCGGTTCAACGGACGCCCCTTCCAGCGCAGCGTGCCCTCCTGCGGCCGGACGAAGCCGCAGACCACGTTGAACAGCGTGGTCTTGCCGGCGCCGTTCGGGCCGATGACTCCGACCACCCGCCCGGCGGGCACCTGGAGTGAGACGTCCTCGAGAGCCAGCAGGCCGCCGAACCGGACCGTCACTCCGGAGAGTTCCAGCAAGGGGGGTGGTGCCATCGGTTCCTCATCTCGGCACTGGTGAGCACGGTCTCAGGGCAGAGGCGGTTCAGCTTCCCGAGCCGAGCAGGTCGTCGCGGATCAGGCGTTTGAGAACCTTGCCGCCGGGATTACGGGGAAGTGGTTCGGCCCGTACGGCGACGTACTGAGGAATCTTGAAGTCGGCGAGCCGTCCGGACAGGTAGACGAGCACGGCGTCGACGTCCACCCCGCCCGGCATGGGGACGATGACTGCGCCGACCTTCTCGCCCATCACCTCGTCGGGCACTCCGACGACCGCGGCCTCGAAGACGCCCGGCGCCCCGGCCAGCGCGTTCTCGACCTCGACGCAGTAGACGTTCTCGCCACCCCTGTTGATCATGTCTTTGGCGCGGTCGACGATGTGGAGCAGGCCGGTCTCGTCGATCCGCGCGATGTCGCCGGTGCGCAGCCAGCCATCGGCGAAGGCCTCGGCGGTGGCCTCCGGCTTGTTCCAATAGCCGGCGACGACGTTGGGCCCACGGATCAGTAGCTCACCGACGCCCTTCTCGTCGAAGAGGTCGTCGAGCCGCAGATCGCAGACCGGCACCGGGAA
>JAOPYO010000388.1 GCA_025964575.1 Actinomycetes bacterium | reverse complement strand
TCGCATACAGCGCGTTGGCTCCGGTCAGGACGATCGGATACGTCCACTGCCAGCGGCGGCAGATCACTCCCAGCGGCAACGAGATGATCAGTCCGAACAGGACCGGCAGCAGGGCCAGCCGCAGATGGATGAGCGTGTAGTGGACGAGCTCTCCGGTGTGGTCGCCGATCCAGTTCCACCGGATCAGTGGCTCACCGCCCGAGGCGGCGGCGAGTGTGGCGATCACCGGGTGTCACCACCGGTATTGGCCGCGGTCTCAGTCGCGGTCTCAGTCACAGTGTCGGCCGCGGTCTCGGTCACGGTGTCGGCGGTCACGGTACCGGCGGGGGTGTCGGCCGCGGCGAGGGCGGCGACCAGGTCCTGCTGGCCGGCCACGCCGACAAGGGCGCCGTCCCCGTCGATCCCGACCGCCAGCCCTGAGGGCGACAGGATCGCCGCGTCCAGGACGGCACGGGCCGTGTCCCCGTCGAGACCGAAGGTGTGGCCGAGTGGTTCGAGCTCGACCTCCGAGAGGGCCCCTCCGGACGGCAGGCTCGCGACGCGTGTCCAGCCCACCGGGCGCCTGTCGGCGTCGACGACGAGCACCCAGTCCTCCCCGGTGGCCCGCGCGTCCGCCACCGAGGACGTCAGCGGCAGCACCGCCCGGTCGCGCAGCGGCAGCTCGGACGCCTTCACGAACGACAGTCGGCGGATGCCCCGGTCATGGCCGATGAAGCCGGCTACGAAGTCGTTGGCAGGCCGGGTGAGCAGGTTCTCCGGGGTGTCGAACTGCACCAGCTTGCCGCCGGTCTGGAAGACGGCGATGCGGTCGCCCAGCTTGATGGCCTCGTCGATGTCGTGGGTGACGAAAACGATCGTCTTCTCCAGCTCGGACTGCAGC
The DNA here is from genome assembly GCA_025964575.1 of Actinomycetes bacterium. GTDB lineage: Bacteria > Actinomycetota > Actinomycetes > Streptosporangiales > Streptosporangiaceae > Actinomadura_E. The sequence goes on along the minus strand of JAOPYO010000388.1, from coordinate 20,702 downwards.
CGGAGGAACTCCGCCTGCAGCTCGGCCCGGACGACCGGGTCGACGGCGCTGAACGGCTCGTCCATGAGCATGATCGGCGGATCGGCGGCGAGCGCCCGGGCCACCCCGACGCGCTGCTGCTGGCCGCCGGAGAGCTGGAAGGGATAGCGCTTGGCCATGGCGAGGTCGAGGCCGACCCGCTCCATCAGCTCGATGGCACCGGCCCGGGCCTTCTTCTTGTCCCAGCCCAGCAGATACGGCACGGTCGCGATGTTGTCGATGATCGTGCGGTGCGGGAACAGCCCGGCCTGCTGGATGACATAGCCGATGCCCCGCCGCAGTTCGGCGGGCTGCTTCTCCCGCACGTCCTGGCCATCGATGAGCACACGGCCAGCCGTCGGATCGACCATGCGGTTGATGGTGCGCAGCGCGGTGGTCTTGCCGCCACCCGAGGTACCCACAAAGACCGTGATCTGCCCGGTAGGACATTCGAGGCTGACATCATCCAGGGCGACGGTGCCATCGGGATATCGCTTCGTGACGCCGTCAAAGGTGATCAAGCAAACTCACATCCTCGCCTGCGCCGGTGTACGCCGTAATCTGAACCGGATGCCAGGATATTGAACACGGAGCATGTCGTGACCGACCGTACCCAACGGATGCAATCCCGTCATGGAGGCCCACCAGAACCTCCAGCTTATTCTGAACCGTACAGACCGAAATAGTACGAAATATGCGGGGGATCTGGCCATCAGCAACCGAATCGTGATCGACGGCACGGCTCTGACCTGTGCGGAAGTAGCCCGGATCGCCCGTGAGGAAGATGTCGGTGTCACGGTCGCCGACAGTGGGGTCGCGCGGGCACGAGCCGCCTGGGAGGTCGCCCGCGAGGTGACCGAGACCCAACCGGTCTATGGCCGGACCACGGGTGTCGGCGCCAACCGGCTCGTCGACGTCGAATGGGACGACGCCGACGCCCATGGGCTGCGGTTGCTCCGCAGTCACGCGGCCGGCGCCGGGCCGCTGCTCGCTCCCGAGACGGTCCGCGCGATGCTGGCCGTACGGGTGAACCAGCTCGCGGCGGGTGGCTCCGGTGTCGATTCCGGAGTGCTACGAGTGCTGGCCGATGTGCTCAACCTGCGACTGACGCCCCCCATCCCGGTCTACGGGGCGATCGGCACCGGAGACCTCACCGCCCTCGCCTCGACGGCGCTGTGCCTCCTGGGCGAACGGCCCTGGGTCGGCGGCGAACGTGGACCGGGATTCGCGCTGCGCTCCTCGGACGCGCTGGCGTTCATCAGCTCCAACGCGGCGACGCTCGGCGAGTCGGCGTTGGCCGTGACCGATCTGCGGCGGCTGCTCAACGCGTCCACGGTGATCGCGGCGCTGTCATGGCTCGCGGTGCACGGGTCGGCGGAGCCCTACGCGCCCGTCGTGCACGAGGCCTGCCCGCATCCCGGACAGCAGCAGGTCGCCGCGGACATGCGGGCGCTGCTGGTCTATGAGCGACCGTCCCCCGGCCGTATCCAGGACCCGTACGGATATCGCGCGTTTCCCCAGGTCCACGGCCCCGCCATCGACGTCGCGGCCTACGCCGACGACGTCGTCCAGAGGGAGATCAACGCGGCCGCCGAGAACCCGCTGATCGACGTGGCCGGCCATGCGGCCTGGCACAACGGCAACTTCCACACCGCCTATGTGGGGCTGGCGCTGGACGCGACCCGGGCGGCGCTGTTCCAGACCGTCGCGTTGTCCGCGTCCCGGCTCGGCACACTCGTCGAGCCCACCTTCACCGGACTGCATCCCTTCCTGGCGGCGAGCGAATCGAGCTCAGGGATCATGATCCTGGAGTACGTCGCGCATTCCGCGATCGCCGACGTCCGGCGGTTCGCCTCCCCCGCGGCGCTCGGCGGCGCGGTCCTGTCCCGGGGCGTCGAGGACCACGCGGGATTCTCCACCCAGTCGGCGCGGGCGACCATGGACGCCCTCGCGGCCTACCGCATCGCGCTCGCCTGTGAGCTGGTCGCCTCCGTGCGGGCGCTGCGCATGCAGGGCCGCGCGCCGTCCGGCGGCGCCCTGCGGGCGGCCTACGATGTGGCGGCCGAGATCCTCGACCCGCGGATGGAGGACCGTCCTCTGGACACCGACATCGCGAGCGCGGCCGACCTGCTCGACCATGAGGTCTTCGCACTGACCTGACTCGCGATCCCCTATCGGAATCGCGAGGGTCACGAGGGCGCGGAGCCGGTGGAGGCGCGTATTCGCAGGCACGGGTCACAGACCACCCGCTTCCGGAGGGGCCGATCGTCGATGGCGCCGACCATCACCTTGACGGCCGCCTCGACCACGCCATCGATGTCCCAGTCGACGCTGGTCAGCGGGGGCGTGAGCAACGCGGACATCGGATGGTCGTCGTATCCCGCGACCGACACGTCTCCGGGCACGGCCAGCCCGAGTTCACGGGTCGCCGCGTACACCCCGTACGCGATCGAGTCGGAGAAGCAGAACACGGCGGTCGGCCGGTCCGGATCGGAGAGCACCGTCAGGGCTGTTTCCGTGGCGGCGGGGAGGGCCTGAGACGAGGTGACCACGGCCACGTCGAGCCCGAGCCTGGCGGCCTCGGCGTTCACGTACACGTCGGCCGGCCGGTCCGGGGTGCTGGCCCGGGTCGGGGTGAGCACCGTGATCCGGCGATGGCCGAGACCGTGCAGATGCTCGAGCGCCAGCGTGACGCCGTGCCGGTTGTCGAAGATCACCTCGCCCTGGGCGGTGCCGCCCCGCAGTACGTCGCCGATCGAGACCACCGGCAGCATCTGGGCCAGCTCGGCCCAGAACTCCGCGGCCGGATCCAGTGGCTGCACGATCAGCCCGTCGACCCGCTGGTCGCGCAGTTGCCGGGCGAGGGCGAGTTCCCGCTCGGGGTCCCCCGCCGCGTCGAGGATGATCGCGTAGCGGTCCTGAGCGAGCAGGCCTCTGCCGATGCCGACCGCCAGCGCCTGCTGCCAGAAGTCCTCCAAGGACCCGCAGAGCAACCCGACCATGCCGCTGCGGCCACTGGCCAGGGCCCGGGCGATGGGATGCGCCTCATAGCCCAGCTCCTCGGCCGCCTTGCGCACTCGCTCCTGAGTGCCTTCTGAGGTCTGGATTCCGCGCAGTGCGTATGACACTGCTGCGGGGGAAAGGCCCGTCGCCTTCGCCACCTCACGAATGGTCGCTCGCTTGCCGCGTTCTGCCACTGACCCAACATTAGCCTCGGGGTCCGACAAGACGCGGTTCCCTCTGCGCGCCAAGCCGCCCGAAACGACCCACCACCAGCCGTTCCAGGACTTGACGATTCTCTACTTAACCGCTTCACTGAAGCGGTTAAGTGAACCGGTTCACTCCTAGACCGGAACCCTCACCAGCGTCTCCCGAGGAGAGTGATCGAATGCCTTCAGCGGCTCCGCGGCCCGAATCGTGGTCCGACCGCCAACTCGACAAGCGCGAGCTACGTGACCTCGTCGACGATCTGGCGAACCGTCCTGACGAGTGGCGCGACCAGATCGCCTTTCCGGACGGGCAGCGGCACTATGTCTCGCTCCGCAGGGACGAGCACGTCGATGTGTGGCTGCTGTGCTGGATCCCCGGCAACGACACCGGATGGCATGACCACGATGTCTCCTCCGGCGCGGTACGGGTGATCAGTGGCGCGTTGAAGGAGTCCAACCCGCGGATCGGCGGCGCCCACCTGGAGACGATCGTGCCGGCCGGCACCTCGTTCTGCTTCGGCCCCGACCATATCCACCGGCTCGTCGGCGCCGCCGACCAGAGCGTCTCCATTCACGCCTACTCGCCGCCGCTCCACCGGCTCGGCCAGTACTCCATCGACGACGGAGTGCTCCGGCGGATCTCGGTCAGCTACGCCGACGAACTCAGCCCCCTCGACGACGTCGCCTAGAGGTGAGCCCAACGATGGGTCAGAGCAGCGGCCGCGCCAGTGACAGCGAGAAGTCGCCCGCGGGATCGGTCCACCACTGATCGAGGGCGAGCGAGGCATGGGCGAGCTCGTCGGCCAGGCGCTCCCGGCGGAACTTCGCCGAGATCTCGGTGCGCATCTCCTCGCCCTCGGCGAACCTCACCTCGAGGTCGAGCGCCTCGATCCGTACCTGCTGGTCGGCGAGCGAGCGCAGCCGCATCTCGATCCACTCGTTCTCGGCATCCCAGAGCGCGACGTGGTCGTACGCCTCCAGCACGAAGTCCGCGCCCAGCTTCCGGTTGATCACCCGGAGCACGTTCTTGTTGAAGTCCGCGGTGACCCCGCGTGCGTCGTCGTAGGCCCGGACCAGCCGTCCGGGATCCTTGACCAGGTCGGCCCCGAGCAGCAGCGCGTCGCCGTCGGACATCGTGGCCCGCACCCCGCCGAGGAAGCCGATCCGCTCAGCCGGGATCATGTTGCCTATCGTGCCGCCCAGGAAGACGAGCAGCCGCTTCGGCCCGGTCGGCAGCAGATGCAGGTGCCGCTCGTAGTCGGCCACGACGGCGTGCACCGTCAGGCGTGGATGGTCCAGAGCGATCTGATCGGCCGCGTCGGCCAGGAACTCCCCGCTCACGTCGACCGGGACGTACGTCTTCAGGGTTCCCGCCAGCGCGTCGAGCAACAGCCGGGTCTTCTCTCCCGAACCCGCGCCGAGCTCCACCAGGGTGCGCGCCCCGGTGACCGCGGCGATGTCGGGGGCTCGTTTCGTGAGGATGGCCCGCTCCCGCCGGGTCGGGTAGTACTCCTGCAGCCGGGTGATCTCCTCGAAGAGTTCGCTACCCCGCTCGTCGTAGAACCATTTCGGCGGCAGCCTCTTGGGTTCGGCGGTCAGCCCCTCGGTCACATCCTGGCGCAGGGACTTGTCGAGGTCATCGGTGGTCAGGAAACGATCGATGGCAGGCACTAATGATCTCCTTCGAGAAAACCCCCCTTCGTGATCACACGTGCCACGGCAGGGAATCCGGACTAGTGGGTTGACCTGCGGTCGGGTCGGTGCACACGTCCAGGGTAGGCCTGAGGTGATGGAAGATCCCCAAGCCCCACCGTATGCCTTGCTGGATTTCCGGTGAAATAACCGTCTCAGAGAGGAGCGGACGTAGTGATCAACGGCGTACGGGGGCCGTGTCCGGCGCCCAGCACCTTGGATTCTCGGTAGTACTGCGCCGCCCCGGAATGCAGCGGCACCGGGAAGGTGGCCAGCGCCGAACGGCGGTCCAGCCGGCGTGCCTCCGCGTGGGCGGCCACGAGCGTGGGTTTGGATTCGAAGAGCAGGGCGGTGAGCGCCTTGGCCTTCGCACTGCTCATGTCGGCTCGGACGACCAGGACATTGGGAATGCCAACGGTGCTGACCTCCTCACCGAGACCGTAGATGGTCGTCGGAATGGATCGGGGCAGATACACGTCTCCGTACTCACGCTGCAGATCGCCGACCAGATCGCCGACCGACAGGATCCGGATGCGTGTCGTGCGAGCCAGATCGGCGATCGCCGGGGTCGGCAGCCCTCCGGTGAAGAAGAACGCGTCGATCTCACCCTTGCGCAGCGCCTCGGCCGACTGAGCGGCGGAGAGCCGGGACCGGGCGATCCCCCGATCCACGTCGATGCGAGCGGCCGCCAGTACTCTCGCTGCCACGATCTCCGTACCCGAGCCGGCGGATCCGGTGGAGACGCGGCGCCGCAGCAGGTCACCGATCTTACGAATCGGCCCATCGGCACTGGCGACGATCTGCAGGTAATCGTCGTAGAGACCGGCGAGGGCGACTATCGGCAGTGCTCGACTGAACGGGGCGGCACCATTGACCGCCAATGCGGCGGAGTCCACCGTGGCGAACGCGACATCAGCGCGGCCCTCCGCGAGCAGCCGCAGGTTCTCGACAGAGGCGGCGGTGGTCAGCACCTCGACCTTCGCCGACCAGCGATCACGTGCGGCGGCGGCGTAAGCGTCACCGAGCGCGTGGTAGACGCCTCCGTTCCCGCCGGTGGCGATGACCAGATCGGTCACCGGAGGCGAGGAACCGCCGCACCCGAATGCGGTCGTCCCGGCCAGTACGAGTGCGGACACAGCGGCGATGACCCGGACGCCCATCATGAGCGCGGGGCGTCTTCCCCTGCCGGCCGCGACGCCGCGGGCAGCCGGATCCTGGCGTCCATCCCTCTGGGCTCCACCGGGAGCAGTTCCAAGCCGCCACCGGAAGCCGTCGCCAACGCGTGGGCGATGGTCACGCCAAGGCCGGACCCCTCAAGGTTCTGATCTCTCGGATGCCGCCAGAACGGCTCGACCGCGCGGCGAAGATCCTCTTGCGGCATGCCGGGACCGTTGTCGATGACATGGACGTCGACCCACCCTTCAGCCGTCTCCTCCACCATCAAGGTGACGGCGCTTTCGGCACCGGCGAACTTGATGGCATTGTCGATGAGTGCGTCCAGTGCCTGGTCCACCGTATCGACCGCGACCCGGGCCGAGGCCGAGGCCGCACCGACCCTGCCCAGGGTGACGCCCGCCCGTTCCGCCACGTCAGCCCAGGCCGCCACCCTGGCATCGGCGGTCTGCGCAACGTCGACTTCGCCCACCTCGACGGCGGCGGCCTCCACCTGGGCGAAGGCGAGCAACGCGTCGTAAAGGCGCGTCATCCGCTCGATCTCCTCGACCACCATCTGATGGTCGCTCCAGCCCGCCGGGCGGACCTCTGGGGCGAGATTGTCCACTGACAGCCGAAGGGCCGCCAGCGGAGTGCGCAGTTGATGACTCGCATACGAGGCGAAGGCCCGCTGCCTCTCAATGAGCACGAAGATCTGCTGTGCCATGGCGTTGAAGGACACCACCAGCCGGCGCAGCTCCGGGGGGCCTGACGTGATGGCGACGCGTTCCTCGAAGCGTCCTTCGGCCAGTGCATGTGCGGTCGCGTCGAGTTCGTGGACCGGGCGCAGCAACCAGCGGGTGAGCGGCGAGGCCGCCATGAGTCCGATCAGCAGCACCAGCATCCCCTGTGAGAAGAGAATCGCCCAGCTGCGCATCGTCGCCCTGCGCAGGTGATCCGTCGGCGACAGTGTCATTGCGGCACCGATGATCTCCCCTCCCCGCCCGATCGGCTCGATGACGACGAGTGGTTCCCGCCGCCAGGGCCAGACGACGGCCGCCGTGGCCGACCGGTTGCCCGAAAGCGCCTCATCGATCTTGCTGCGCACCACACCCCGATCAAGATCGAGATCCTGCTGGGAGGCGAGGATCGGATTGCCGTCGCGGCCGACGATGACCGCGTTGATACCGAACAGCGCGGTGTACTGCCGCAACTCGGCCTTGAGTGCGGACGTATGCCCGGTGCGCAATGCCGTCTCACCGAGCGAGGCGAACCGGACGGTGTCGTTGACCCGGTCCATGAACATCATCTGGGTGTCCCGTGACGCCGCGTCCATCGCCAGCGGAACGGTCAGGCCGACCAGCACGGCCGCCAGCAACGTCAGATAAATCGCCAGCAACCGACGGCGCATCAGAAAGCCCTGGTGCCGCCCGAGGCGGCTGTGCCCGGCGAGCCGTCACAGGCAAGGATCCGGTAGCCGACGCCGTGCACCGCCTCGACGCGTGCCGCGCCTCGCACCTTGGTGCGCAACGTCGAAATGTGCACGTCAAGGGTGCGCGACTTGCCCTGCCAGGACGTCCTCCACACCTCCCGGATCAGTCGCTCCCGCGCCACGACGACACCCGGCTCGTGGACGAGCGTCGCGAGGAGAGTGAATTCCTTCGGGGTCAGTTTGACCGCGGCACCATCCACGAACGCCGCGCGACCGTCCAGGTCGACCTGCAAGCGCCCCACCGTGTGGATCCCGGCAGGCCGCGGCCGGGCGCGGCGCAATACCGCCTCCAACCTGGCCTGCAGCTCAGCGACACCGAACGGCTTGACCAAGTAGTCGTCGGCTCCACATCTCAGTCCCGCCACCCGGTCCCGCTCGGTTCCGCGAGCAGACACGATGATGATCGCAACGTCGCTGATCTCACGGAGCCTGCGGCACACCTGAAGCCCGTCGGCATCGGGAAGCCCCAGGTCCAGCAGGATGATGTCGCAGGGGGCGGCGACCATGGCGGCGGCGGCACTCTGCACATGCTCGACTTCGCATCCGCATTGCTGCAACGACTTCGTCAGTGCGGCCGCGAAGCGCCGATCGTCTTCCACGAGCAGAACTCTCATCAGCTCCACTCAGGCTCGGTTGGCTACAACTAGAGCATCCGCCGCAAACTCGGATGTTCTCCCGAATGAGTTCACTGATCGCAGAAGGTACCGCATCTCACCTGAACACGCCCTGATCTCCAAAAAAGCAAGTTCAGTCAAGAACTTTTACCTTTTTCGCGAACCTTTCACGCCTGGTTCAGAGGCCGGAGGCGAATGTCAGGAATGCCGTCCAGGAGAGATGCCGTCACGAGCGAGCGATCGGGGACGCGTTCCCAGTCCGGGTCGTCGTCGTACGGTTCCGAGGCGATCACCACGGCATCCGGAAGAGCCCGAACGAACAGGGAGTCACCCCAGGTGGTGGCGGCGAGGGACGTGCCGTCGGCGGCGAGCAGGTTGTAGCGGCCGGGAGCGAACGCGGCGACCGAGGTCACCGTGTCGGCGAGCCCGCCGCCGAGCGAACGCCCCGCGCGCCAGCGGCCCACCGCGATGGCGAACAGCAGTGCTGAGTCGAGCGGCGCCCGCGCCTCCGGCACCGACGACAGGTCCCCGGCCAGCTCACGGAGCTTCATCTCCACGCCACCGAAGTCGTCGACCCTGCCGTTGTGGCTGAACAGCCACGTCTCACAACGCAACGGCTGGGCGCACGACTCGTCGACCGGGAACCCGGACGTCGCGGACCGGACCGCCCCGACCACCGAGCCCGCGGAGACGACCTCGGCCACCTCGGCGAACGACACGTCGGTCCAGATGGGCACCGCCCGCCGATAGCGGACCGTACGGCCGGCGGTGTGCCAGCCGACCCCGAAGCCGTCGGCGTTGAGGACGTTGAACAGATTGAGTTTCGGCGCGTACGACTGCCGTTCGAGTGAGTGCTCCGGGCCGTACACCACGTCGTGCAATGTCCGTGGCGACCCGAGAAATCCCAGGTGGCGGCACATCAGAGGCCTCCCCGAGGGGTCCGGGGCCCGGCCGCCGAGCGTGCGCAGCGAAAACCCGAGAAGATCTGCCGGCGGAAGGGGAGGTCCCAGTTGCGGAACGTCCCTCGCGCGGCGATGGGGTCGGTGGCCCAGGAACCGCCGCGCAGCACCTTGTACTCCCCTGGCGCCGCCTGTCCCGCGGGGTGGTGTCCCACCGGGGTGCCGTCGTTGGGGCCCTCGGAGAAGAAGACCTCCGAGTACTCCTTGTATGGATATGCCCGGAAGCCCGGGTAACCATAGAAGTCCGAGGAGGTCCACTCCCAGACGTCGCCGAGCAGTTGCCGGACTCCATAGGCCGAGGCACCGTCCGGGTATGACCCGGCCGGGGCGGGGCGGAGCCTTCGCTGCCCCAGATTGGCCACACCCTCCTCAGCGGAGTCGCCCCAGGGGAATCGCCGTGATCGGCCGGCGACAGGGTCCCAGCGGGCGGCCTTCTCCCACTCGGCCTCGGTGGGCAGCCGCTTGCCCGCCCACCTGGCGTACGCGTCCGCCTCGTACCAGCAGACGTGCTGCACCGGCTCGTCCACGGGAACCGGCTCGATCCGCCCGAACCGGCCTCGTACCCATTGAAGTCCTTCTCGGGACCAGAAGGCCGGTGCATGGACGTCCTTGGAGAGGCGCCACTTCCAGCCCTCGGGATGCCACCAGCGCGGCTCGTCGTAGCCGCCCGCCTCCATGAAGGCCAGGTAGTCCCCGCAGGTCACCGGAACGGTGTCCAGGTAGTAGGCGGGCAGGTCCACCACATGCGCCGGGCGCTCGTTGTCATATGCCCAGGCATCGGAAGAGGTCCCCATCTCGAAGGGCCCCGCCTCGACCAGCACCTCCCCTCGGGGAGCAACGGCGTGGTCCCGCAGAGGTGCTTCTTCTGGCGGGTCGAGGAGGGCGGGGGCGCCCTTGCGGAGCTGATGGGTCGCGAGCATGGTCTCGTCGTGCTGATGTTCGTGCTGCACGACCATGCCGTACACGAATCCCCCAGCGGTCAGCGGATTCTCGGGACGGAAGCGCACGGAGGCCAGCGAGTCCAGCACCTTGGACCGCACGGTCGCGATGTAGGCGCGCGCCTCGCGGGGCGGCAGCAACGGCAGCGTCGGCCGGATGGCGCGCGGATGCTCGAACGCATCGTAAAGGGTGTCGATCTCGGGCCGCAGGGGCTCGACGCCGGCCGCCTGTCGGAGCAGCCACAGCTCTTCGTAGTTGCCCACATGGGCAAGGTCCCAGATCAGGGGTGACATCAGCGGCGAGACCTGGGCGACCAGCTCGGCGTCCTCCAGCGCGGAGGTGGTCAGCCCGAAGCTACGATCCCGTACTGCCGTGAGCTCCGCGGCGATCAGCTCTCTGAGCGCCGTCTCGTCCGCCTCAGGGGCGGGTGGGGTCAGTGGTGCCATGAGAAATCCTCTTCAGCGGGGGTGGCGGGCATCAGACTGAGATCGTCCGCCGGGCAGCGCCCGCGCTCGATATAGCGGAAGTAGTAGTCGTCGACCACCGGCAGGAGGTTTTCGGCGCCCAGCCGGGGCAACGCGTCACGGGCGGCGGCGAAGCACCTCCGGGCCGCGCGTGCCAGTTCCCGATCGGCCAGCGCGTCCCGTGCGGCCTCCATCTGGCGCCCGGCCACCGGGGCGGCGGCCTCTTCGGCCAGCTGGGAGGCCACCGGATCGTCGAGCAGTGCGGTGACGACGGCGACGGGCACCGGCCAGTACGGCTCGGGCAGTGCGTCGATCATCCGCAGCTCGTACCAGCCGCGCGGCCGTACCGGCGGGAACAGCGTGGACAGGTGCAGCTCCAGGTCCTCCGAGGTGGGTTCACCGGTCGCCACCCACTCCCGGAAGGTCATCCCGGGGTCGGCCAGCCAGCCGCCGTTCGACGAGGTACGACGCATCATGACCTTGGCGTCCAGGGCGTAACGAGCCCAGGCCTCGGCCGGGTCGTCCCCGATCGGGGCGGTGGTACGACCCGGGTCGAGAGCGTTCCAGATCGCCTGCCGGGTCGATTTGAGGCCGGTGCGGCGGCCCCTCTGCAACGGTGAGTTGGCGAACGCGGCGATCAGGATCGGGCCGAGCGAGTGCGCCAGGCGCCAGCGGCGGGCGGCGTCGGCGGGGTCGGCCCCGATGTCGACACAGACCTGCACCGAGGCCGTCCCGCACATCATGGGGAGCCCGCCCTCCTTTGAATGGGCCTCGAAGTAGGTGCTCATGCAGCGATAGCGCTGATCGTCGGTCTGCAGGAACGGGGCGCGTACAGGGTCGACCCCCTGCCCGACGAGGGCGAGATCGCCCAGCGCGTCCCGGACGAAGGCCAGATCGAGCGAGAGAGCCCGGTGCAGCGCGGCGACCCCGGCTTGGGGGGCGGAGCTGAGCTCCAGCTGGCCGCCCGGCTCGTAGGTGACGAGGCTGCCGGCCGGAAGGGGGCCGGCCGCGTCCATCAGACCGCGCAGTCGATCCAGGGCGACATGAGCGCCCGGGTTCCGGGGATCGACGACGAGCCACTCGGTCTCGGCGCCGACGACACCAGGTGGTCCGGTCTTGAAACAGACGCCGTAACTGTGCTGGTAGACGTCGTCGACGGTCAGCCGGGTCATGATCAAACAACTCCCTCCAAGCGCAGATACCTGGACATTCCCATCTGAACCGCATCAGAAATCCACAGAAACCCCGAAAACTTCGTGAACGTGAGGAGTCCCACGTGGGATGAATACCCATTCGCGCGCCATGGGTGGCCTGGCGTTACACCGGTACCGGCCGGGCCACGAGGCACCTCTCTCCCTCGTTCCACTTGCATATCGGCTGTGTTTTGACAAGATTTGTGGCGATTGAGCGGACTTTGGATGGAGATCACATGCAGGAAGCTCCGGAACCGCACGCGCCGCTGTACGACGCGTACGCCGGCCGACTGCACGTCTACTGCTGGTCCCTGGTCGGTGATGACGCTCCGGGCGCCCTGCGCGACGCGTTCGTGACCGCGGCCCGGCGAGGTTCACCGCGCGGGGACACCACGCTGTGGATGTACGGCCTGGCGCGCGCCGCATGCGTACGGCGCGGCGCCCTGGACCACGCCTTCACCCGGATACGCGACACCGACCCGCTCCGGCAGGCGGCGGCCGGGTTGCGCGCGGACCACCGTGAGGTCCTGGTGCTGTCCGCCGGTGGCTGGCTGGAGGTCCCCGACATCGCGCGGCTGCTCGAGGTGGCCACCGACACCGTCACGCAGCTCATCCAGACCGCTCGCAAGCGGCTGGAACGCGGCGTACTGGATGTGCTGCTGCCCGGACCGATCCAGACGGAGCACGAGGAGGTCATCGCGGCGTTCGAGAAGGGAACGCTGGACACCCTCCTCGCCAGGCGGGCACCGAACTCGCCACCGGCGGCCCTGCGGGCGGACGTGCTGGCGGCATGCGTGGCGGAGACGGCCCCGGCTCAGGTGACCCGATCATTCTCCGCGGCCGAGGGGCCTCTGGTCGTCATCGGCCCCGGGACATCTGACGAGCTCTCCGTGCGGCGCCGGCCAGGCCGGACGTTCGTCGGCGCAGTGGGCTTGGCCGCGGCGGCGGCCGCCGCCGCGGGCGTCTTCGCGACGCTGCCGGCCTCGGGCGGCAGTTCACCCACGAGTGGTAGCCAGAATCTGCTGGTTCCCAGCGCGAGCGGCAGCCTCCAGCAGACCTCTGCCCGGGCGGGCCGTTCGGCCACGACTCCTCAGCAGACCGGGGCCTCCCCGGCCACCTCGTCGTCGGCCCCCTACACCTCGCCGGGTGACACGGCGGCCTCCACTAAGCCCGGAACCCTCGCCGATCCGCCGACGGGCGGCTCCCCGACCGTCGCGAAGACCCCTGCCGGGCATCTGTCGACCCCGACCCTGTCTGCGTCTGCCTCGTCGGCGCCGACCACCACACCGTCGGCCACACCGTCGGCCACTCCGTCGGAGACCGGTTCGAGCACCCCGTCGGGCACGCCACAGGCCAGTCCGACCCCCAGCGATACACCAACGCCGGACCCCTCGCCGAGTCCCTGAAACCCGCCTGCCCTACTGCTCCTTGGACGGGAAGTTGACGCCGCCCTCGATGATGGCGAAGGCCTGATCGACCGCCTCGGACAGCGACGTGCAGCCCATCGACGCGCCCTCCCAGTTGTCGGCGGCCGCGCGGAACCCACAGGCGGCCATCGCGGCGACGACGTGCGGCCGCAGATCCTCCGCGGGGTCCACGCCCATGCGCTCGGCGATGACCCTGGTCAGATCCGCCTGCTTCTTCTGCGCGTGCTCGAGACTGCGGGCCATCATCGCCGGACTGCTGACCATCATGTCCATGATGCAGCGGAAGCGCCCTGGATCAAAGCCGAGCGAGCCCTCTTCGCAGGCATGGGCGACGCCGACGATCGCCCTGCGCATCGCGGTCACCACAGGCTCGTCGGCGGGCCGGGCGGTCAGTGCATTGAGCATCGCGGCTTGCTGCTCCTCCTGGAAGGTCAGCGCCACGTCTTCCTTCGAGGCGAAATAGCGGAAGAACGTGCGCGATGAGACGTCGACGGCGTCGGCTATCTCCTCGACCGTCGTCGCCTCGAAACCCTTCTCCTCGAAGAGCTCGAACGCAGCGTCGATGAGCGCCTCACGAGTGCGCTGCTTCTTGCGCTCGCGCCGCCCAGCGGTCGCGGCCGCCGTGTCGTCAGTGGCCATCGCAGTCATGGCCGCAGTGTAACCAGAAAGTCACCAGCCGACAAGAGTCGGGACATGACTTCTGTCGTGATCTGAATCATGTCGCTTGGCGACGCTAGTCGTTTGACGACATCTGTCATCGTGTGACATTTTGATTCCGCAACCCCGTCACCCATGCCTGGAGGCATAGATGTCCCGGTCCTCGAACGCCGCCGTTCTGGACGCTCTTCCTGGTAGACCTGATGGAACCGCCCGGGGCAAGCCGCGAGCAGGTCACGGGCACCCGTGGCTCACGCTGGTGGCCGTGGCACTGGGCGTGATGATGGTCGGCCTCGACGCCACCGTCGTCTCCATCGCCAATCCCGCCATCGCCAAGAACCTTCACGCGGACCTGGCCGGCCTGCAGTGGGTCACCAACGGCTATCTGCTCGCCCTCGCGGTGGCGCTGATCCCGGCAGGCAAACTGGCCGACCGGTTCGGGCGCAAGAAGATCTTCCTCGCCGGCGTCATCGGCTTCGCTCTGGCCTCCGTCATGGTCGGCGTCTCCGGTGGCATCGGAATGGTCATCTTCTGGCGGGTGATCCAGGGATTCGCCGGCGCGCTTCTGCAGCCCGCCAGCCTGGCGATCCTGCGCAACACCTTCCCGGCAGAGAAGCTCAACACCGCCATCGGGATCTGGGGCGCCACCGTCGGCATCTCGATCGCAGGCGGTCCCATCGTCGGCGGCCTCCTCGTGGAGAACGTCAACTGGGAGTCGGTCTTCTTCCTCAACGCCCCGCTCGGCGTGATCGCACTGGCCGTCGGCGCCTGGGTGATCCGCGAGTCCCGTGACGAGGAGGCCAAAGGCTCCTTCGACATTCTCGGCGTCGGCCTGCTCACCGGGGCACTGTTCGCCCTGGTCTGGGGCCTGATCAAGGCCGGGTCGTACGGCTTCGGTGACGCCCTCCCGCTGTGGTCCTTCGCCGCGTCCATCGTGCTGTTCGTGGCCTTCGCGATCTGGGAACTGCGCGTCGAGGACCCGCTGCTGCCGCTGGGGCTCTTCAAGTCCGTCTCACTGTCCGCGGCCACCGGCCTGATCGTGCTCGGCTTCTTCGCGATGTTCGGCACGATCTTCTTCATCACGCTCTACCTGCAGCAGGTACACGGCATGAGCCCCGTCGACGCGGGGATCCGGATGCTGCCGATGACCGCGGTGTTCATCGTCGCCTCTCCGATCGCCGGGGCATTGACCGCCCGCTTCGGACCACGCCTGCCCCTCGTTCTCGGGATGGCGTTCACCTCGGTGGCGATGTTCGGGCTGTCCCGGATCAGCGTCGACGCCTCCTACAACAGCATCTGGCCGTGGTTCCTGCTCGTCGGACTGGCCTTCGGCATGATCATCGTGGCCGGCACAGAGGCCATCGTCGGCAACGCCCCGGTTCACCTGGCCGGAGTCGCGGGCGGCCTGCAACAGACCGCCTCACAGATCGGCGGCGTGCTGGGCACCGCGGTCCTCGGCACGATCCTGTCCACCCGGGTCGGCAACGTCCTCGCCGACCGGCTCACCGGCGCCGGCGTCCCCGCCGGAGCCGCCCACCAACTCGAGGGCTCCACCCAGTACGTCTCCCAGGGCGTGGCCCCTGTGCCCCCCGGCGCATCGCACCAGCTGGCCCACTCCATCACCACCGGCAGCCACCTGGCGTTCATGGACGGCTTCCAGAGCTCCATGGTCGTCGCCTCCGCGGTGGCGCTGGCCGCCGTGTTCATCGCTCTGCTCGTCGGTCGCGGCGAGTCCCCCGTCGAAGGCGGCGTCGCCGTCTGATCCACCCCGGCGGTACGGGTGGACCGCTCCACCCGTACCGCCACCGCTCCCCAAAGCGAGGTGTCCCCATGGCCCCCATTCTCACGACACCACAATTCCCCGAGCTGTCCCTGCCGGAGAGCGGCTGGGATCTGCACATCGGCCGCGGTTCACGCGCCGAGGCCGTCGGCTGGCGGCCCGCCCTCGAGGTTCACACCGGCGACGGGCTGATCGACGTGGCCGTGGCCGGAGGCCTCGACCACACGCTGCTGCGCGGCGCGTTGCGGGGCCGCAGGGCGGGGCGCAAATGGGCCTTGGCATGGGGGCATCTGCCGGGCGGCCCTCACCTCGGAACCCACCTCGAAACCGACCTCGGGAACACTGAGGTCGTCGTCGAGTTCCGTACCCGCCGCACGACTCAGCGGGTGACCGCGACCGCCATCGCCGGCGCCTTCTGGGTGGCCGAGGCACCGGGCGGCTTCCGTTCGGTGGCCGTCACCACCGGCCCCCAGCGGGCCGCCGCCCGGTTGCGCCGTTACCGCCCGAGCCACTGATCACCTCTACTCACTGCGTGATCATGCAATCAATCGACGATTAGTTGCATGATCACGCAGGGTGTGGGTCAAGAGAGTGCAAGCTCTCAGGTTTTATACAGCTTTGCCTCGTAAGCTGCGTCCGTGCTCGGCGGGTTCAGCAGGTTCATGCGCCGCTATCCGGTGCCGTTCGGTTATCTGGCCGGGCTCACCGTCGTGTCCGCGATCTACGTCCAGGTTCTGTCGCCGGAGGCGCAGCGGTCCTTCGTGGCCTGGGCGAGCACCAATCTCAACAACCTGTCCTGGAATCCGGTCGGCACCCTTGTCGTCTCCGCCTTCATCGCCGAGGACTCCGTGATCGCCTGGCTGATAGTGGGTTCGATCGCGCTCTTCCCACTGGCCCGCCGGTTCGGCAACCGGCGCGCCACCCTGCTGATCGGTGGTGCGCACGTCATCGGCACCCTGCTCAGCCAGGGCCTGCTGGCCTGGCAGATGGCGGTCGGCTCGGTGCCCGAGTCGGCCCGTGGCGACATCGACATCGGTCCGTCGTATGTCGTCGCGGCGGCGTTGGTGGCAGTGATCCTTTACGGCCCCAGCCGCTGGAGCAGGGCCCTCGCGCTCGTCGGCTGGATCGCCCTCGTGCCCACGCTCTTCGAGGGCCTCACCTCCCTTGAAGTCTCCGGGGTGGGACATTTCGTCTCCATGGTGACCGGAGCCCTGATCGGCGGCGTCTTCGTGGCCCGCGAGAAGGCCCGCAGGCCGGCGGTCGAAGCTCCCGCTTCCGCCGTGCAGGAGGCCAGGCGCGCGCCCATCCCCGGCTGAGCGCCGCTCTCGGTCACTTGGCGGCCGGTATTCCAGTCACCTCGGTCGCGCACCGGGTCGGGTACGCGACGCCCAGCGCCTTCGTGTCGGTGTTCCGCCGCGCTTTCGGCATATCGCCCGGCGCATACTCCACGGACACATAGGCTGCGTCAATGCTCAGTGGTCTCCTGCGCAGATACCCCTTGCCCATCGGCTATCTGACCGTACTAGGCGCGATGTACGCGGTCGTAGCACACGCGCTTTCGGCGGCAGACCAGCGGTTCTTCGTGGGCTGGGCGAGCACCAACGTCGCCAACCTGGCCACCCGCCCGATCTCGACACTGGTCGTCTCCGCGTTCGTCAGCGAGGACACGATGCTGCTGTGGATCGTGCTGACCTCGACCGGACTGGTGTTGCTGGTCCGCCGATACGGCAACCTGCGGGCCGCACTACTGGTGATCATCGCTCATGTGGCGGGCACGCTGGTCAGCGAGGGCATCGCGGCCGTACGGCTGTCAGTGGGTGCCGCGCCCGAAGCCATCCGCCACGCCACCGATGTCGGTCCCTCGTACGTGACCGTCTCCGCGCTGGTGGCCGTCTTCCTCTACGGGCGGGTGCGCTGGCAGCGTGCCGTGGCACTGGGCAGCTGGCTCTTCCTGATGCCCTTCCTGTTCGAGGGGATCACCCGGTTCAACGTCGCGGCCGTGGGCCATGTCGTCTCCATGCTCACCGGAGCCCTGCTCGGCGCCCTCTTCATGCACCACAATCCGCATGATCACCCAGTTGTAGGGGCGTTTCGCCCCGCAAGCCCATAACCTGCGGCTTTGTCGTTAGCACGGGTAGGTCAGGCCTTGGACAGCACCAGGCCGCTGGTGGGGACGCCGGTGCCTGCGGTGACCAGGACGTTCTCCACGTCGGCGACCTGGTTGACGGAGGTGCCGCGGACCTGGCGGACGCCCTCCGCGATGCCGTTCATGCCGTGGATGTACGCCTCGCCCAACTGACCCCCGTGCGGGTTGACCGGCAGATGACCATCGATCTCGATCCCTCCATTGGCGATGAAGTCACGTGCCTCGCCGCGCCCGCAGAAGCCCAGTTCTTCCAGTTGAATCAGCACGAACGGGGTGAAGTGGTCGTACAGGATCGCCGTCTGGACATCCTGCGGACCCAGTCCGGACGTGCCCCACAGCTGCTTCCCGACGAGGCCCATCGCGGGCAGCGTGGCGATGTCGCCCGTGTAATAGCTGAACATCATCATCTGGCCCGGTCCGGAGCCCTGGGCCGCCGCCTGAATGACGACGGACGGCTGGGCCAGATCACGGGCCCGCTCGGCGGTCGTGACCACGATGGCGACGCCGCCGTCGGACTCCTGGCAGCAGTCGAGGAGGTGGAGCGGCTCGACGATCCACCGTGAGGCCTGGTGCTCCTCCAGAGTGATGGGCCGCTCGTAGAACCACGCCTTGGGGTTCGTCGAGGCATGCCGGCGCATCGCCACCGCGACCCGGCCGAAGTCCTCACTGGTGGCGCCGTACAGGTGCCGGTAACGCTGAGCCTGCATGGCCACCCAGGCCGCTGGGGTGGCGAAGCCGTACGGCAGGTGCCAGGAGAACTCCAGCCCAGTCGACGTAAGCGCGTTTCCGGCCTTGTTGGCCTGGCCGAACCGGTGCCCCGAGCGCTCGTTGAATGCCCGGTAGCAGACCACGACCTCGGCCTGGCCGGTGGCGACGGCCATGGCGGCATGGGCGACCGTGCCACAGGCGGCGCCACCGCCGTACTCCACTCTGGAGAAGAAGCGAAGCCCGGGAATCCCCAGCTCACGAGCGACAGCGATCTCGGAGTTGCTGTCGGCGGCAAAGGTGACCAGCCCGTCCACGTCGGACGGGGAGAGCCCGGCATCCTTGATCGCGGCCAGGCACGCCTCGGCCGCCAGCTGCAACTCGGAACGCCCGGACTCCTTGGAGAACTCGGTGGCGCCGATCCCGGCGATCGCCGCCTTGCCGCTCAGCGTCATCGAGGTCCTCCAGAAAGTCGTACGGTCGCGGTCACGTGGTCGCCGAGGCTGACGACCCCCCGCACCTCGACGGTGGCGGCCGGGGGCGGGCCCCCGGCGGGGGGCGTGTCGATGACCCGACCGGTGAGCGTGAGGGTGTCGCCGGCGTACGCGGGCGCGCCCAGCCTCACCTTCATGCCCTCCAGCACCGCGCCGGGGACCTGCTCGGTCACGTACCGCTGAACCAGGCCCATGGTGGTGAGGATGTTGAGGAAGATGTCCTTCGAGCCCTGGGCCCGGGCCAGCTCGGTGTCATGGTGCACCGGCGTGAAGTCCCGGGTGGCCAGCGCCGCCGCGATGATGAAGGTCGGGGTCAGCGGGATCGCCAACTCCGGCAGCGCGCCCTCCTCGGCAGCGGGCTCGACGACGGGTTCGGGCCCGGGCAGTCCGGCCGGGCGCCACTGCGGGAGGACGAGCTCGTCGTCCATCTTCTGGAAGGCGAGCTCGACCGGCATACCGATCCGTACCTCGGACGGGGGGCAGTCGATCACGTTGCCGACGATCCGTACGCCCTCTTCGAGATCGACCACGGCGACCACGAACGGCGGCGTACGGCCGGGCACCGGCGGGTGGTGGTGCACCACATAGCTGTAGATCTCACCACGGCCGACGGCCACCACGTGATCCCGCTTGGTCGCGTGGCAGACCGGGCACATGGGGCCGGGCGGATGCCGCAGCACACCGCACTCGGCGCAGCGCTGAATCCGCAGCTCGCCTTCGCGAACGCCGTCCCAGAAGAACTGAGTGTCCAGGCCGATCGCGGGCGGCAGCGGATACTTGCCGCCGCTCTTCGGTGGGGAAACGCCGGACTTCTTACGGGGCCGGAACTTCAGCACCCGGAAGAGCATCTCGGCGACGCGATGATCGTCGGCGTCGTACCAGGTCTGGTACCAGGTGACGAAGTAGCCCTCGCCCAGCCCGGTCTTCTTCGGCCCGGCGATGTCACCGAAGCGCATGGTGGAACGCAGCGACTCACCGAGACGGAGGTACCGGTCGTAGGTCTGCTCACAGTTGGTGGCGACCACTCCGGTGAAGCCGTTCTCGTTGAGCAGCCGCAGCGGATCGTCGGCCACCGCGCCGGCTTTGGCCGCTCCGAGGCCCTGCATCGACCAGACCTGGATCATGGCGGGGGGCGCCATGGACCCCCAGTCATGAGTGTCACCGACGGCCTGCGTCCAGTTGCGGATCATGGCTTCGTTGACCGGATCCGGGCACGCCGGCGCGGGGCTCTCCCCCGCGGCGCTCAGCTTCTCGGCGAGCGCCATGAGCCGATCGTGGACCATTCTCGTCCCTCCAGTTGCAACGAGTCTGCTTAGCGCGGGGCCCGGGGCAGGCCCAGACCGATCATCGCGATCAGCTCCCGCTGGATCTCGTTCACGCCGCCCCCGAAGGTGAGGACCACCGCGCCCTTGACGCCATGGTCGAGCCGGTCGATGAACGCGGCCGTCGCCGGGTCACCCGGGTCACCGAAGCGGGCGAGGACATCGCCGACGATCCTGCCTACGTCCTGCATCCGCTCCGAGCCATAGATCTTGGTGGCCGAGGCGTCCGCCGCACCCAGCCAGCCGAGGTCCATGTTGGCCGCGACCTGCCAGTTGAGGAACTCGTTGACGCGCAGGTAGCTGTACACCTGGCCGACCGCGCGGCGCACCGCCGGCTCCTCGATCAGAGCCTTCCCGTCCCGTCCGACAGCGGTACGGGCCCAGCGCTCGAACCGATCGTAGGTGTGCCCGATGTTGCCCGCCGGTCCCAGCGTCACCC
>JAOPYO010000343.1 GCA_025964575.1 Actinomycetes bacterium | reverse complement strand
GCTCGAACCGCGCCACCATCGACTCCGCGGTAGCCGGATCGAACAGATCCAGAGCGAACTCCAACTCCCCCGCCAGCCCTCCGGGACCGCCACCCGCACCCGTGAGCTCTGTGAGGATCATGAGCAGATCGAACCTCGCGACCCCGGCATGCAACGGCACCACCTCGGCGGTGAACCCCTCCAGCTCAAGGCGCGCCTCAGGATTGTTCTGGAACGTCAACCCCACCTGGAACAACGGATGCCGCGACATCGACCGAACCGGATTGAGCACCTCCACCAACCGCTCGAACGGCACCTCCTGATGCGCGAACGCCGCCAGGGCGGTCTCACGCACGCGGGAGATGAGTTCCCGGAACGACGGGTCGCCGGACGTGTCCGTCCGCAACACCAACGTGTTGACGAACATCCCCACCAGCTCGTCGAGCGCCTCATCCGTTCGACCCGCGATCGGCGATCCCACCGGCACATCCGTGCCCGCACCCAACCGGGTCAGCAACGCTGCGTACGCCGCCTGCACGACCATGAAGACGCTGGCCCCACACTCCCGCGCCAACGACTCCAGCGCCACCTGCAGCCCAGCGTCCAACCCGAACCGCACCGACCCGCCCCGATACGACTCCTCCACTGGGCGCGGCCGATCGGCCGGCAGCTCGATCTGATCCGGCAATCCCTCCAACGTCTTCTTCCAGAACCCCAGCTGCCGCGAGACCAGGCTCTCGGAATCCTCCTCCGACCCCAACAGCTCCCGCTGCCACAACGTGTAATCCGCGTACTGCACGGCCAACGGAGTCCAGTCGGGCAGGCCCCCGGCGCTACGAGCCACATACGCGGTGACCAGATCCCGCGCCAGCGGCGCCATCGACCAGCCGTCCCCCGCGATGTGATGCATCAACAACAACACACAGTGTTGCTGGCCCGCCTCCGGCATGACGCGATCTTCAGGAGCGATACGGAACACGTGCGCACGCAACGGCGGCTCCACCGAGACATCGAAGCCGTATCCCGCCGCGGCCGCCACCGCCCCTGCCAACCCCGCCGCGTCCACCTCACTCACCCGCAGCTCAGGACGCGCCACCCTGGTGTCGAGCACCAGCTGACGCGGCACACCATGACTGTCCGGGAACACCGTCCGCAGCGACTCGTGACGCTCCACCACATCACCCAGCGCCGACCGCAACGCGTCCACATCCAACGACCCGGTGATCCGCAAGGCGATGGGCATGTTGTACGTCGCCGACGGCCCCTCCAGCCGATTCAAGAACCACAGCCGCTGCTGCGCGAACGACAGCGGCAGAGTCCCCGGCCGGTCCTTCCGTACCAGCGCCGGCCTGACAACACCCGTGGCCTGCTCCTGAACGCGCGTGATCCGCGGCACCAGTCCGGCGACGGTCTGGTCCTCGAACAGCGCCCGGATCGGCAGTTCGATGCCCAGCGTGGACCGGACCCGGGCCACCAACCGCATAGCGCCCAGCGAGTCGCCGCCCAGGTCGAAGAAACCGTCGTCTATCCCGACCCGCGCCACGCCGAGGAGCTCGGCGAACAGGGCACACAGGATCGTCTCCTGGGGAGTCCGCGGCGCCCGATACGTCGAAGCCTGGACATCAGAAGGCTTGAGATCAGGAGCCGGCAGCGCCCTGGTGTCCACCTTTCCGTTGGCGGTCAACGGCAGTTCGTCCAGCATCATCACCACGGCCGGCACCATGGCGCCGGGCAGTGACTCGGCCGCGAACCGGCGCAGTTCCGCAACGTCCACGGTCTCCCCCGCCGACGCCACGACGTAGGCGACGAGCCGGCCCGGGCCTTCCGGCCGCGGGTCAGGTGCGGGCACGCCCAACAGCCGGCCCAGCTCGGCCGCGCCGGGAATCTCGACCTGTCCGACGAGACGCTCCGGGTCCGCGACCACGGTCTCCACCAGCGACCGCAGCATCGCCACCAGGCGTTCGGCGGTCTCCCGTTCGAACACATCAGGTCGATACCGAAGCCGCAGTCCCAGGCGGTCGCCGGGGATCACCTGCAGCTCCAGCGGGTAGTGCGTGGCATCGGCGACATCCGCGCCCACCAGCCGAACCCCGTTGATCGAGGCCTCCAGCAGCGAGGCGTCCAGGGGGAAGTTCTCGAACACCGTCATGGTGTCGAAGAGCGCTCCACCCCCGGCCAGCCGCTGGATTTCGCGCAACCCCAGATGATGATGGGCGAACAACCTGGCCTGCTCGTCCTGCAACCGAGCCAGGAAGCCGGCCAGGGTCTCCATGGGTTCCAGCAGCACCCGCACCGGCACGGTGTTGATGAACATGCCGATCATCTGGTCGGCGCCGGGCAGCTCTGGAGGCCGACCGGACACGGTGGCGCCGAACACCACGTCGTCGCGGTCCAGCAACCGGCCGAGCAGCAGGCCCCAGAGCCCCTGCACGATCGTGTTCGGCGTCACGGCCCCGCTCCGTGCGCGCTTGAGGAACGCGTCGGTGAGCTCGCGCGGCAGCTCCGTGGTCACCTGCTCTGGCAGGACCGGCGCCTGGCCCGCGGCGGTCGGCGCCACCAGCGTCCCGCCCGCACTTCCCATCAGGGACTCCGCCCAGGCCGCACGGGCGGCATCGGCGTCCTGACGGGCCAGCCAGGCCAGATGGTCCCGATAGGACGGTACGGAAGGCAGCGCGGCGGCGTCGCCCCCGACCGCGTACAGCGCGAGCAGCTCAGCCGCCAGCACCGGCATGGACCAGCCGTCCAGCACGATGTGGTGGTTGGTCATCAGCAGCCGGTACCGCTCTTCACCGGTCGTGAGAAGGGCGAAGCGCAGCAGCGGCGGGCGGCCCAGGTCGAAGCGGCGGGCCCGTTCGGCGGCCATCGCCGCCCGGACCTCGTCCTCGCTCCGGGCGGACAGATCCAGTTCTGTCCATTCCGGCTCCGCAGTGCGGTGGACGATCTGGACCAGCTCGCCATCGGCCGCCGCGACGAACCCGGCCCGCAGACCCGGATGCCTGGCGAACAGGGCCTGGACCGACGCACGCAGCGCGTCCCGGTCCAGCTTCCCCGTCAGGTCGAGGATCAGCTGAGGGGTGTAGACATCGGTCGTGTCGGTGTCGAGCAGCGCATGGAAGAACAGGCCCTCCTGGAGCGGCGCCAGCGGCCAGACCTCGGCCAGGTCGGGATGGTCCCGCTCGAGCTCGGCGAGGACGCGGTCGCTCGGCTGGGCCAACGGAAGGTCGGGTGTCTCGGCGACAGTGGCCACGACCGCCACCTCGGCCAGCGCCGCCACCGTCTGATGCTGGAACACCTCACGCGCCGAGAGGACTAGCCCGGTCTCGCGGGCCCGCGCCACCAGCCGCATCGCGATGATGCTGTCCCCGCCGAGGTCGAAGAAATTGTCATCGATGCCGGCCCGCGACAGCCCGAGCACTTCCGCGAACAGCCCGCAGAGCACTTCCTCACGAGGCGTACGGGGTCCCCGCCCTACGACCGACGCCGAGAAGTCGGGTGCGGGCAGGGCAGTGCGATCCAGCTTGCCACTGCGGTTGATCGGCAGGGCGTCGAGCAGCACGACCGCCGCCGGCACCATATATCCCGGCAACGACTCCGCCGCGAACCGCCGAAGCTCCTGCGAGGAGGTTTCCATGGCGGGAACCACATAGGCGACGAGTCGTACGTCTCCGGCACCCGACTCATGCGGCACCACCGCCACTTGGAC
Organism: Actinomycetes bacterium; assembly: GCA_025964575.1. Taxonomy (GTDB): domain Bacteria; phylum Actinomycetota; class Actinomycetes; order Streptosporangiales; family Streptosporangiaceae; genus Actinomadura_E. Next base: position 7,548 of record JAOPYO010000343.1, on the reverse strand, counting down.
GACCGACTCGTGGCGGGCCAACGCGGACTCGATCTCGCCCAGCTCGATCCGGAAGCCGCGAACCTTCACCTGCTGGTCGGCCCGGCCCAGATAGTCGAGCGTCCCGTCCGCCCGCCACCGCACCAGGTCCCCGGTGCGATACATCCGCTCACCCGGGGCCCCGAACGGGCACGCCACGAAACGTTCCGCCGTCAGCCCGGACCGGCCGAGATAGCCTCGCGCCACCCCGGCTCCCGCGACGTACAGCTCACCGGCGACGCCCAGCGGCACCGGCTGCAACCCGGCGTCCAGCACATAGACCCGGGTGTTGGCGATCGGCCGCCCGATCGGGGGCGGGCCGGTCTCGCCCGGTCCCAGCGGATCGCTCATGGTGGCGGCGACGGTGATCTCGGTCGGGCCGTACGCGTTGATCATGCGGCGGCCAGGGGACCAGCGCTCCACCAGCTCCGGCGGGCAGGTGTCGCCGCCCACGATCACGGCACGGAGATGCTCCAGGCCCTCGGTCGGCACACTGGCCAGCGCCGCCGGGGTGATGAACGCGTGCGTGACCCGCTGATCCCGGAGCAGGTCGGCCAGCTGCTCACCGCCGTACATCCCCGGTGGGGCGATCACCACGGCGGCGCCGGCCGGGAAGGTCATGAGCAACTCGAGCACCGAAGCGTCGAAGCTCGGTGAGGAGAACTGGAGGGTCCGGCTGTCCGGTCCGACTCCGTAACACTCTCGCTCGGTCGCGGCCAGGCCGGCGATGCCGGCGTGCGTGACGACGACTCCCTTGGGCTGCCCGGTGGAGCCGGAAGTGTAAATGACGTACGCCGAGTGGCCGGGCAGCAGCGGTCGCCGCCGATCCGCGTCGGTCAGGTCGTACGACTCGTACGACTCGACCGCGGCCACGGTCTCGGCCGCGTCCAGCACCAGCCAGCCACCGATGATCCGGGAGGAATCCGGCCGTGCTTGCGGTGCGGATCCTCCCAGATCATGCGCAGTTCCTTGCGGAGACGCAGTTCCTTCCAGAGACAAGGCGGATGTGGTCAGGCCGAGGACCGGGCGGGCATCGTCCAGCATGTAGGTGAGCCGGTCCGCCGGATAGTCCGGATCCAGCGGGAGATAGGCGCCGCCCGCTTTGCCCACCGCCAGCACGGCCACGATCAGTTCGATCGACCTCGGCAGTGCCACGGCCACGATCGACTCGGGACCCACGCCCCGGGTGACGAGGTGACGCGCCAGCCGGTTGGCCCGCTCGTTCAGCTCCCCGTAGCTCACCATCCCGCCGTCGATGACCGCCGGGGCGTCCGGGCGGAGGGCGGCCTGGGTCTCGAAGAGCGCGGCCAGACCGGCGGGCAGGATCTCTGCGGCGGTGTCGTTCCAGTCGAGAAGGAGCCGCTGCCGTTCCTCCTCGTCGAGCACGGGGACCTGGGCGAGGGGAAGGTCAGGGTCGGTTTGGGCGATCGCTTCGAGGAAGGCCACGAAACGGCGGTGCAGCGCGGCGAGTTCGTCCGGCGAATAGAGCGCGGGATTGGCATCAAAATCAATACGCAGACCCTTTCCGCCCCAGCCGTCATAAACATTGATGGCCAGATCCTCGACCGGACCTGTCGAAAGCCCGTGCAAAATGCCGGGGGTGCCATTGAAGTCGACCGCGTGGTCGAACTGCATGATGTTGATGATCGGGCCGTACAGCCGGCGTTCGTCGCCGGTCAGCTGCAGCTCCCGGCGCAGATCCTCCTGGCGGTAACGCTGGCGCCGCAGCAACTGTCCGGCCTCCGCCGTCACCTGCCGTACGAGGTCGGACGCGGTCGTTCCGGGTCGCAGGTCGAGCCGCAGCGGCAGCACGGTCGCCATCATCGCCGGGGTCTTGCGCGCGGCCGCGGTGGTCCGGCCGGTCACCGCCATGCCCAGGACGACGTCGGGGTTGCCGGTCAGCCGGCCCACATAGGCGGCCGACGCGGCGATCACCAGGCCGGCCGCGTTCGTGGACAGCCCGCGGGCGGCAGCACTCAACTGCTCCGTCCGCTCGGGCGACAGAGTGCGGGTCTCGCGCAGATAGCGGGCCGAAGGCGGGGCGGTACGGCCGGACAGGCTGGTGACCTCGGGCAACTCGGCGAACCTCTGGGTCCAGTACTCCCGGTCCCCCTGGAACCTCTGGGACGCACGGTAGGAGGCCTCCTGCTCACGCAGGAGGTCCAGGGAACCCATGTCGCCCGTCGGCTCCTCATCCCGGGCCCGGGCGGTGTAGACCTCGGCCACCCGCTTCATGATCATCGAACCGCAGACGCCGTCGAGCGCGATGTGGTGGCTGCGTACGTAAGCGAAGAAGCGTTGGCGGCCGGCCTTGAAGATCTGATAAGTGAAGACGGGGTCGTGGAACAGATCGATCGGGGTGGTGAGGTCGTCCCACATCCAGGCCTCGGCCGCCGCCTGAGGGTCGGCCTCGCCGCTGACGTCGATGACCGTCAGCTCCCGGTCCAGCGTCTCGCCGGTGGCCTGCCAGGGCACCCCGTCGGTCTCACCGAACCCGACGTTGATCGCCTCGACCTCGGATATCACCTCACGAACCACCGAGGCGGCCAGGGCCAGGTCCACCGGGCCGTCGACCTCGGTGTACTGGCCGATGGTGATCGGCGCCTCGGGGGCCAGCTGCTGGGCCATCCAGACACTCATTTGGGCGGCTGAGAGAGGCCGGCGCTCGTTCTCGATGTCAGACATGGAAGACCCCACCCGATGCAGCACTACAAGACCCCGCGCCTCAAGAGAAGCAAGTGAATCAGCCGGGCATGTGGGGTGCAAGCGGAGCGAATCACCCTCTATCGGACCTGCGTCAGCGGACAGAATCGATCCGCTTCTTTGTCACCGCACTGAGCATTCGGGGGTGCCGGGCTTCCTCGGGATCTCGGCCCAGACCGTAGTACGGTCCGGCCATTTCCGTACACCCCAACGTTCGGCCAGGGCCTCGACCAGCGCACTCTCGGCGTCGCCGGTATGGACACCTTCCGGCGACTACGCTCCCAGCATGAACGACTTCAAGTGCACGCAATGCGGTGCGATTGGTCTGGAACCGGGCTTCGTCGAGGACTCCGGCGAGGGCTCCCGCGGATACGCGCGGTGGATCGCGGGTCCCCTCGAACGAGGCCTGTTCGGCGGCGCTAAGACATTCGGACGGCCGCGCTGGCAGATCGAGGCTTACCGTTGCCCCCAGTGCGCGCACCTGGAACTGTTCGCCGCCCAGCAGACCTAACGAGATCCACGCAAACGGTTCCTTACACGCCGGAAGCCCGGCATGCTTCTTCGGCTGGCTACGGAAATACGTGAGTACCCGGTTACTGGGCACGTTGCCCGTTGGCGGGATCCACGAGCCGGCTTTCCCAGGCCCAGGCGGCGATTTCCACCCGGTTACGGAGCCCCAGCTTCATCTGAATGCTGGCCAGGTGGCCTTTGACGGTACTGAGGGAGATGAACAGCTTGGCGGCGATCTCCTGGTTGGTACGGCCTCTGGCGATGGCCCGGATGACCTCGGTCTCTCGCTCGGAGAGCGGCACCGCAGGTTGGGCAACGGCTGGGGTCTTGGTGGGCGCGAGGTGCTGGAGGAGCCGCAGGGTGATCGACGGGGAGATCAGGGCGTCTCCGGTGCTGGCGGCCCGGACGGCTTCGGCGAGCAGGGTGGGACCGGCGTTTTTGAGGATGAAGCCGACGGCCCCGGCGCGCAGGGCCCCGTAGACGTACTCGTCGAGGTCGAAGGTGGTGACGATGACCACCCGGAGCGGGTCGGTGACGCCGGGGCCGGCCAGGGCGCGGGTGACCTCGATGCCGTCGAGGCGGGGCATCCGGATGTCGATGAGGCACACGTCGGGGCGCAGGCGCCGGGCCAGGGCGACGGCTTCGGCGCCGTCCGCGGCTTCTGCGACCACGGTGATGTCGGGCTGATCTTCGAGGATGAGGCGCAGTCCGCTGCGGATCATCGCCTGGTCGTCGGCGAGCAGGACCCGGATGGTCATGGTCTGCCGGGGGTGGGCAGGGTGGCGAGCACTGACCAGCCGGCCCCGGGGCCCGGACCGGCGCTGAGGGTCCCGCCGAGGGCCTCAAGGCGTTCACGCATCCCGATGAGGCCGTATCCGCTGGTGTGGGGGAAGCGGAGCGAGCCGGCCGGGGGCGCGTCGTCGGTGATCTCGACGGTGATGGCCTGCTGGTCGTGGGAGAGGGTCACGGTGACCTCGCGAGCGTCGGGGGCGTGACGGGTGATGTTGGTAAGGGCTTCGGAGACGACTCGGTAGATGGTGGTGGTCACTTCGGGCGGCCAGGTCGGATCGGGGGGGCCGTCGGGCAGGCGGAGGTGCGCGGCGGGGCCTCGCCCGGCGAAACGATCTACGAGGTCGGTGAGCTGTTCGGGTCCGGGGGTGAGTCCGCCGGCGTCGTCGGCGTCCCGGAGCAGGCCGATGACCTGGCGCATGGAGTTGAGTGCGTTGGTGCCGACGGACTCGATGCCCGCTAGGGCGCTGTCGAGCGTATCGGCGTGTCTGCGGGCGGCGATGCGGGCGGCCTGGGCCTGGATCACGATACCGGTGATGTGGTGGGCGGTGGCATCGTGCAGCTCTCTCGCCAGCTCCAGGCGCTCGTCGTGCCGTGCCGTCTCGATAGCCGCCTCGCGGCGGCAGATGGCTGCCTCGCGGCGCCAGTCGCGAAAGCGCAGCCACAGTCCGGCCCCGAGGGCGGTGCCCCACACCGCTACGTCGTGACTCGTCGGCCCGCTGGCGAAGCCTGGGACGATTGTTATCCCTTCGCCGACCACTACCGCCACCCCGGCGGCCCAGATGACCGCGGCCTGCCAGGCCGGCAGCACCCGGATCACGGCGCCACCGAGCACGAGCAGGGCGAGGGTCGAGGCGCCGACATCCGGGTGGGGGCGGCCGGGCAGGTGCCTGGCGGCTAGCTCGGCGGCCCCGAAGATGGCGAGTCCGATGGCGGCCGCCCACGCGGGGTTCCGTCCTCGCGACAAGGCGACCGCGCACAACGCCGCCCCGACGCCGCAGTCGAACAACCAGTCGCCACCCGTGTGCGCGAGCGCGCTGCCCTCGAAGGCGAGCACTGCGGCGAACACGACACCGAGCCCGGCATTGGCCGCGGTCCCGCGCCGCTCGGCCAGGCGATCCAGCATGTTCATGGCGCTCAGGCTACGCAGCCGCCAAGGCCTGCGTACCGGCCGAAAGTACTGCCGGTCTCGCTCGAACGGTACTTCCGGCCGGTGCCGTCGCCAGGTCAGGACCCGCACAGTGAGCCGCATGATTTTCAGACCAACCACCCCGGAGGACATGGCATGACCGCCGTTTTGCGGGCCCAGGGACTGGGCAAAAGGTACCGGCGGCGCTGGGCGCTGTCGGAGTGCACCCTTGACATCCCGGCCGGGCGGGTCGTCGGGCTGGTCGGCCCCAACGGCGCCGGGAAGACCACCCTGCTGAGCTTGGCCGCCGGCCTGCTGACGCCGACGTCGGGCACGATCGAGGTGTGCGGCGGGCGCCCTGCCAGCGGCCTGGCACAGCTGGCCAAGGTCGGCTTCGTCGCCCAGGACACGCCAACCTACGCCCGCCTGACCGTCGCCGAGCACCTCAAGCTAGGCGCCCGGCTCAGCCCGGGCTGGGATGACGCCCTGGCACGGGACCGGATCCGGCGGCTCGGCCTGCCCACCGATCAGCGGGCCGGGAACCTGTCCGGCGGCCAGCGCGCCCAGCTCGCCCTCACCCTCGCCATCGCCAAACGGCCCGAGCTGCTGATCCTCGATGAGCCGGTCGCCGCCCTCGACCCCCTCGCCCGGCGGGAATTCCTGCAGGACCTGTCCGACGCCACCGCCGGACAGGAACTCAGCGTCGTGCATTCCTCCCACCTGGTCTCTGACCTGGAACGGGTCTGCGACTACCTCATCGTGCTCGTCGCCTCTCACGTGCGGGTGGCCGGCGACGTCTCCCAACTGCTGGCCACCCACCGTCTGCTCACCGCACCGCACATCGACCCCGCCACACTTCCCGCCGGACTGCACGTCATCTCAGCTGGCCACACCGACCGCCAGACCACCATGGTCGTCCGTGCCGACTCCGCGATCCGCGACCCTGCCTGGACGGCCAGCCCGGTCAGCTTGGAAGACCTCGTCCTGGCCTACATGAGCATGTCCACCCCCGCCCTGGAGGTTCACCGATGATCTGGCTGACCTGGCGCCAGTTCCGCGCCCAGGCCGCGGTGATCTACGGCGCCATCGCTGTCCTCACCGCCGTCCTCGCAGCCACCGGCCCGCAGCTGGCCCACCAATATCACATCAGCGGGAACAACTTCCTCAACGAGATCAGCGGCACCCAGACCAGCCTGTACGTTCTCAGCTGGCTGGCCGTGCTCGCCGTGCCGGCCCTCATCGGCATGTTCTGGGGCGCCCCGCTGATCACCCGCGAACTGGACGCCGGAACCCACCGGCTGGCATGGACACAGACCACCCGCACCCGCTGGCTGGTCACCAAGCTCGGCCTTATCGGTCTGGCCGCCATGGCCGCCGCCGGGCTGCTCAGCCTCGCAGTGAGCTGGTGGGCCAGCCCGATCGACTCGGCCATCGCCGGCCTCAGCGGCAAGCCCGGCAACGGGATCTTCATCTTCCCGAGACTGTCAGCCGAGCTGTTCGACGCGCGCGGAATCGTCCCCCTCGGCTACGCCGCCTTCGACTTCGTCCTCGGCGTCACCATCGGCGTCATCATCCGCCGCACCCTCCCGGCCATGGCCATCTTCCTCACCATCTTCGCCGTCACCCAGATCACCATGTCCGTAGCGGTCCGGCCCCACCTCATCACCCCCGACCACCTCACCACCACGATCACTACCGGCAACTTCATGAACCTGAACATGGTCAACAGCCTGACCGTGGCCGTCGACGAACCCGGTGCCTGGGTCGTCTCCCAGCAGACCATCAACGCATCCGGCCACGCAGCCCCCGTGCCCTCATGGATGGTCAACTGCCTGATGAGAGCGGGGCAGCCAAGCCAGGCGCCATGCTTCGACAAGTTCACCAGCCTGGGCTACCAGCAGCGGGTGACCTACCAGCCCGCCAGCCGCTTCTGGGCCCTCCAGCTGAACGAAACGGTGATCTACCTCATCCTCGCCCTGCTCCTGGCCGGGCTCTGCACCTGGTGGATCCGCCGCCGCCTGTCGTAATCCGGGACTCAGCCCTTCCACCTGCGGCACCGCATGAGTCGTGGGATAAGAAGCCAGCGGAGATTCCGGGTCTCAATGACCCGGAATCTCCCCGCAGGGACATCTGCGCAAATGGCGGTCTTGGTGGTGGGTGAGTTTCCCCGTAGCGCGGCAGCCACTCAATGGTGCCGTGGGTGACGTGCCCATCGCGGTGACCGGGTGTGATCAACGGCGCCGTACGCGGGTCTACGCGGGTCTAGGTTCTAGGTTGCGCTTTCCGTTACGTCAACTTCTACAGTCGTCTGTGTGGCCGGGAAGACCGGCCTGGCGACGGGAGACGTTGAGATGGCCTGGTCGATCGCGGACGTGGCCCGGATGTCCGGGGTGACATCC
>JAOPYO010000321.1 GCA_025964575.1 Actinomycetes bacterium | reverse complement strand
CCGCATCCCCCTCGGTCTTGGAGCCTTCATAAGCCCCTTTGCCTCGATAGAGCTTCACCATTTCCGCCTCCGGGAGCGGATATCGCGCTTGCGGGCCCAGCCCGACCCGGTAGCCCGACACATGGATCAGCCTGCGCAGGCGGGGCCGGGTCGCGGCCCAGCGCAGCACGTTAAGGGCGCCCTCGACGTTGACCGTCCTGGCCTCCTCGCGCCGCAGCCCGAACCGGTAGATGGCGGCGGTGTTGAAAACATCCCGTACGCCTGCAAGTCGCTCGTCGTCCGCCGTGCTCAGCCCCAGGCCCGCACCGCCCGTGAGATCACCGGCCACGACCGCGAGCCGCTCGGCAGCCACGCCATGATCTTGTAGCCAGGCGCGCAACTCGCCCTCCCGGCTCGCCACGGGCTCACCCTCGGCGCCTGCGCCCATGGGGCCCCGAGCCGGTTCGCGGACAACGGCCGCGATCGTACGGCCCTGATCTAGAAGGTGCAGCACCGTCCACCTGCCGATAAAGCCGGTCGCGCCGAACACCACGGCGTCCGGCGCGCTAGCCGAAGTCTCTTCCATCCCGCATTCCTCTCTAGGCCGATCTACATAATCTGTGGCCGACGAAAGGCGCCCGGCACCCCACGATGCTCAGTCGGTGCCGAGCAGCTTGGCGATGCGGCGGCTGGTCTGCTCGATGGGGATCCGGCTGCGGCCGGCGCGGGCCAGTACCAGTGCGCCTTCGATCAGGGCGAGCACCGTCACCGCGAGCTCATCTACCTCGGCCGCGTCGTGACCGTCGGCCCGGAGAGCATCGGCCAGCGCCCGCTGCCAGCCCGCGTAGATGTCACCGCAGATCAGCTGTAGGTCGTCGTTGGTCGCGGCGACCTCCAGGGCCACGGTCGCCACCGGGCAGCCCTTGGCATAGCCGGCTGCCACCATCCTGTCGGCCAGCCCTTCCAGCAGGGCCAGTACGAGATCGCGGGAGGTGGGCGCCGTTGCGGCCAGCTCTCCTACGATGCCTTCGACCTCCCGGGCCGCGGCGGCGAGGGCCTCGCCGACCAGCTGGTCCTTGCCACCGGGGAAGTGGTGATAGAGCGAACCCCGAGGAGCACCGGCCACCGCGAGCACCTCGTTGAGCCCGGTGCCGTGGTAGCCCTTCGCCTCCACAAGCGTCCGAGCCGCCTCGATCAGCCGCGCCCGCGTCTCATCACCCTTGACCGCCATACCCAGAAGATAGACCGGTCTGCATAATCTTGTCCAGCCCATCCCGAACACCGAAGCGGCCGACTGACCGAGGTGGATGACTAACGCCGACTCTCCGGATGGCCTCCGCCGTCTCGATGCGGCGGGAAATAGCAGACCGTCTTCCACTTGCGGCGATCCAGGCAGACGAGGCATTGGTAGGTGCGGTGTCCGTGGCCGAGTCCGTGCTCCCTGACCGGCAGACAGCCGCATGGGGACCACCCCACCAGCACTAGGCCATGTCCGAGCGGGTCGCCGTATGGGCAGGCTGGCGGGCTCCTGTCCGGCTTGCCGTGCGGTCGGTCGGCTGGTTTGGACATGTCCAGAGCGTAGAACACGCGTTCGAGGTCCCCTTGTGCGGGGACTTCGTTACAGCCGGCACGGGCGGCAGCGAAATAGAGCGATGTCGCACGTAGCGACCATCCGCGACGGCAGGACTAGTAGCCGTCACCCAATGCACCTTCAGCGATACCTGCTGGGAGGTATGTCTGACCGGGGGCCGGGCGCGGCCCGTGTGGAGGGACCGCGCCCGGAACCGGATAGGGGTCAGGAGGCGTTCAGTGAGACGTCATCGATCACGAAGCTGGTTTGCAGGCTGGAGTCCTCCACGCCGCTGAACGAGAGGGTGACCGTCTGACCCGCGAAGGACGACAGGTCGAAGGTCTTCTGCGCGTAGCCGGTGTTCTTGTTGAGGTTGGAGTAGGTCGCCAGCGTCGTGCTGCCGGCCTTCACCGTGAGCTTGTCGTACTGGGCGGAGGTGGTGGTCTCGGCGGTGTCGATGTGCAGCCAGAACGACAGGGCGGCGTGACAGCCGGTCGGGATCGTCACCGACTGGGTGGCGCTGTCGGTGTGGGTGGAGCCGTAGCCGTCCAGCCAGGCGAAGTGGGTGCCGCTGTGCGCGGTCTCCCCGGCGCCGTTGGCCGACACGATGCCGGCGGTCGTGGTCCACGGGGCGGTACCGCTTTCGAAGCCGCCGTTGCCGACCTTCTCACCCGGCGTGGAGCAGCCGCCGCCCACCGGGTTGACCACCCAGGTGAACGAGGCCGTGCCGGAGGCGCCTGTGTTGTCGGTGACGGTGACGGTGGTGGTGGAACTGCCCGCGGTGGTCGGGGTGCCGGAGATCAAGCCGGTCGAGGAGTTGATCGACAGGCCGGCCGGGAGGCCGGTGGCACTGTAGGTGAGGGTCGTTCCGGAAGCGGAGTCGCTGGCGTGGATCTGCAGGCTGACTGCGGTGCCGACCGTGCTGGCCTGGTTGCCGGGTGCGGTGACGGTGACGGTGTTGCCGGTTCCGCCGCCGCCGACGATGGGATGGGTGAACGCGCATCCATGTGCCTCGTTGGACCAGGTGCCCTGCATCGCGAACGAGCCCGTGGCCACCGCCAGGTTGGCAGCGCCGCCGGTGTTGCCGGGTGCCACCCAGGCGCACTTGTCCATGTTCTCCTGACCCGAGGAGTCGGTCCATCCGCCGGCCGGGTTCTGGTCGGTGATGGTCTCTGAGTACTCGTGTCCCTCGACCATGGTGACGCCGTCGGCGTTGCCGGCGCTGCCGGAGTTGACGAAGTTCTGGCCGCAACTGGTGCCCTGGTCGTGCACGTAGGGCATGTTGGTGAAGGCGATGTCGCCGACCGAGGAGGTCACCGCGACGTCACCGTTCCAGTCGTGCCATGCGCACCAGCCCCCGCTGGGGAAGCCGTCGGGGTGGGTGCCGGAGGCCGACAGGATGACGTACTGGGCGTTGCGGTTGGCGGCGGCGTTGGTGTTGCCGAAGTGGCTCGCCGCCGTGACCGCCTCCTGGCCGAGCTGGGCCGGGGTCGGCGACGCGGGCTGGGCCGCGCCGGTATCGGCCCACACCCCGGACAGAGCCCCGCCGCTGGGATAGCCGACGTGCGCGGAGTTGGACGGGCAGGTCTGTGCGCCCTTGGCGATGCCCTCGCAGTACTGAGTGTTCACACCGGACCACAGTTCGTTGTTGGTGCCCAGCCCTTTGAACATTTCCTGGAGCTTGGCGGCCTCGCCGACCGAGTCGTTGGAGAAGACGGTGTCGCCGCTGCCGTTGGTGCTCGCGCTGCCCCATTGCGAGCCCCAGAACACCAGGTAGACCTTGGGGTGGCCGGTGGTCACGCCGATGCCGTCCACCCCGCCGCCGTAGTTGAGGTCGTTGGCCGCGAGGGCGGCGGCCGGGTGCTGGCGCTGCCAGCCCCGCATCTTGGAGTACGTTTCCCGGGTCGGGACGACACCCTGGCGGTACGGGTGCTGGTAAGCGGGCGAATAGGGGTTCTTGGGACGCGGACCGGTGGACGCCTGCGCACCGGTGGCGCTGACCAGCGTGGCGGCCGCCAGGGCCACGACGCTGAACAAGGTCAGGCAGGCGCGAAATACCCGGCTCCGGGCGGGGGGTCGGACGGACATCGTTCTCCTTTCGCGGGAGACCGCCGCAAACCGACGGTCTCTGCGCAAGGAACGTCACATCTCCGACCAGCGCGATCAATTGGTTCTACAGAGATGTAGGGGAATCCCTATAATTCGACAGCCCTGTAGAAACTGGAACGACGTCCCCGCCCAGGGCGTCCAACGAGTATGACCCGTCACACAGCCGCACGGCTTGTCGCGTCCGCGGTCCTCGTCACCTCCGCAGGCTGCGGGCAGGCGGCACACACCACCTCGCCGGCAGGCGGCCCTGCCCCTTCCCCGCCCTGCCCGGCGACGGTCACCCTCACCGAGGCCGACAACGGCCGCACGCTCTGCCTTACCCAGCCGGGGCACCTCGAGGTCTACCTGCACGGCACCGCGCGGGACCGCTGGCAGCCGATCACCCTAGAGGGCGACGCGCTCCGCCGCGCCGCCAGCGGCAAAGCAACCCTCGTCCTTGGCGTCACCGGAGGGTTCTTCACCACCGCTCACGTCGGCACCGTCCACCTCAGTTCCGCCCGCCGCCCCTGTGGCACTCCGGCGCCAGGCGTGACCTGCGGACCACTCCGCACATTCAAGATCGCCATCACGGTCCGCTGACAGGGCCCGCTCCTGTCGCATCACCACGCGGCCCTGCACCAGGACGCCGGTCGCCACCCAGGCGACCCCCGGCTCACCGCGCTGGTGGCCGCACTGTCCGACGCCGACCCGGACGCTGCGGCCCGTACCAGCAGCCGAGTTGGAGCTGCCGGCCGGCTGGGAAGTGTCCCTGGCAGCTGCCCCTTGAAGCCCAGTGGCGCGTCCCACAGGTGCGCGCCTAGATGGGCACCTGTCACTCCTGCGCGGACGGGATAGGCGGCAGACCGGCGTACACCCTCATCGCGTTCCCGCCGAGCACGGCTGCGGCGACGTCGTCTGTCAGCAGGTCGGCGACGGCCCGCGCGTTGACGGCCGTGCCCGGCACGCCGGGCCAGTCAGTGCCGAAGATCCACCGCCGAGCGAGGCGGCCGAGGTCATAGTTCGCGTAGTACTCAGGGAGCCGCTTCGGCGGCAGCCCGGACAGCTCCAGCCACACCGTGTCGTTCGACAGCGCGAGGAACGCCGCTGCGTCGTACCACCAGCCGCGCCCGCCGTGGGCCAGCACGACGTCGAGCCCTGGGAAGTCCCGTACGACCGGGATGAGGAAGCGCGGGTCGGCGTTCTCATTGGCCGAGCCGGGGAAGGAGCTGGTGCCGCAGTGCACGACGAGCGGGACACCCCGCTCCTCGAGCACGTGGTAGGCCGGGTAGAGCGCCGCGTCGTCGCAGCGGAACCCGCCGTGCACCGGGTGGAGCTTCAGCGCGGCGGCCCCGAGGTCAAGCTGCCGTCGCACCTCAGCTGCGATCGGGAAGTGCAGGTGCGGGTTGACGTTGGCGACAGGACGGAACCGCCCCGGGTTGTACTCGACGATCGGCAGCAGATCCTCAAAGATCTGCATGCCCGTCGCCTTGGGGCTGTATTCGCAGAACAGGAGCGCGACATCGACGCCCTGGGCGGCGAACAGTTCGTCGAGGCGCGCGGGAACCGGCGTCCCGTCCTCGTCCCAGGCGTTCTCAAGGATGCCGTCGACTCCGAAGTCGCGGGCCCACTGCAGCCAGGCAGGGCGCAGCGTGTCCAGCAGTGGCACGTGGACGTGAGCGTCGATGAGCGGGGTACCGTCGAGCATGGTGGCGACCCTAGCGATCCGCGACCATGAGGGTGTCCACGCCGATGCGGCCCGTCTTGTGCGAGCCGCCGGGCGCACCGAGTGGTGTGTCGCGGCCCGGCAGCATCTCGGTGAAGAACCGGCGGTTGTCCTCGATGAAGTCGGTGTACTCGTCGGCGACGCGCCGGTCCTGGCTGATCGCCTCGACGGGACACACCGGCTCGCAAGCCCCGCAGTCGATGCACTCCTTGGGGTTGACGTAGAGCTTTCGCTCCCCCTCGTAGATACAGTCGACCGGGCACTCCTCTATGCATGACTTGTCCATCACGTCGATACACGGGGCGGCGATGACGTACGGCATGTGCACCTCCTGATGTGCGAAAGACTTCAAGGCTGTAGGGCTGTCGTCTCAGGCCAGGGCCGGCTGCGGCACCGACGCCAGGTTGTCGGTCGAGTGCCCCGGGAACAGCTGGGCATCCGGATCGATGTGCACCGCGGCGTTGTTGACGGCCGTCGCCACCTCACCGAAACCAACCGCGATCAGACGGACTTTGCCGTCGTAGTCGGTGACGTCGCCGGCCGCGTATATGCCGGGCACGTTGGTACGCATCGCCGAGTCGACCACGAGGTGGCGGTTGTCGTGCAGTTCGACGCCCCACTCGCGCAGCGGCCCGAGGTTGGCGGTGAAGCCCAGGGCCGCGACGAGCTTCTCGCACGGCAGGGTGCGCTTGCCTTCATCGCCGGCGACGGTGACCTCGATCTGCTCGAGCCGGCCGTTGCCGGTGGTGGCGGTGACCTGGGCATTGGTGATGATCTCGACGGGCGAGGCCCTGAGCTGCTCGACTGAGCCGTGGTGGGCCCGAAACGCCACGCGGCGGTGCACGAGTGTCACGCTCTTGGCGGTGGGGTGGAGCATCAGTGCCCAGTCCACGGCGCTGTCGCCCCCGCCGACGACGACGACGTCCTTGCCGACGTACTCCGCGCTGCCCGGCACGAAGTACTCCAGGCCCTTGCCGAGGAAGTCCTCGCCGGCCGGCAGCGGGCGGGGCGTGAAGGTGCCGATGCCGCCGGTGACGACGACGGCTCCTGCGGTGATCTCGGTGCCGGCACTGGTCGTGACGACGAGTAGGTCGGGCCTGCCGTCACGGGGGACGCGATCGAGCCGTTGGGCCTCCTGGCCGAGCAGGTACGTCGGGTCGTACTGCGCGGCCTGCTCCACCAGGTTGCTGATGAGCCGACGGCCGGAGACAGCGGGGAACCCGGCGACGTCGAAGATCTGTTTCTCTGGATACATCGCGCTGACCTGGCCGCCGACCTGGCTCAGGGAGTCGACGATCGCGGTCTTGAGGCCGCGCACGCCGGCGTAGTAGGCGCCGAAGAGGCCGACGGGCCCGGCTCCGACGATCAGCAGGTCGGCTTCGACGGCACTCACTGGTGCGCTCCTCGGGTGGTGGTGGGCGCCGCCCGGTCCCCGGACGGTGCTGCGAGGTCTGCCAAGTACTCGCGGACCTTGAAGCGCTGCATCTTGCCGGTGGCGGTCTTGGGCAACTCGTCGACGAAGACGATCTGACGGGGGCGCTTGAACGCGGCGAGGCCGTCGCGGCACCACTGGATGAGCTCTTCGGCCGTGACCTCGCCGCTGGTGATGACGCAGGCGACCGGCTTGTCGAGCCCGTAGGCGTCGGACATGCCGACCACGGCCGCCTCCGCGACCGCGACGTGCTCCAGCAACCGGCTCTCGACCTCGCCCGGTGAGACCCAGATGCCGCCCGCCTTGAGCAGGTCGTTGCTACGGCCCAGGCAGGTGTAGAACCCGTCCACGGACTTCACGTAGGTGTCACCGGTGCTGAGCCACTGCCCCGCGAAGACGGCGCGGCTGGCGTCGGTGCGGCGCCAGTAGCCCAGCGCGATGGATTCGCCACGGACGTAGAGCGAGCCCGGCTCGCCGTCGGGCACCCTCTCGCCGTCGTCGTCGCGCAACTCGATGTCGTAGCCCGGCACGGGGCGACCCGTAGTTCCCAGGCGGATCTCGCCTGGCCGGTTGGACAGGAAGATGTGCAGCGCCTCGGTGGAGCCGATGCCATCGATGATCTCGACGCCGAAGCGCTGGGTGAACTTCGCCTGGAGCGGTGCCGGCAGCGCCTCTCCGGCCGACGTGCCGAGCCGCACCGAGGTGAAGGTGTCGTCGGGGAGGTCGCCGGCGAGCAGGCCCGCGTAGAAGGTCGGGACGCCGAAGAACAGCGTCGGCCGGTCGGCGGCCACCCGCTCGGCCACCACCGCGGGGCTGGGACGGCGGGGCTCGAGCACGGTCGCCGCCCCGGCCGAGAGCGGGAAGAACATCGAGTTGCCAATGCCGTACGCGAAGAAAAGCTTGGCGATCGAGAGGCAGACGTCGTCCGGCCGGATGCCCAGCACCTGCTCACCGTAGGTCTCGCAGACGTGCCGGATGTTGGCGTGGCGGTGCATGGCGCCCTTGGGAGATCCGGTGGTGCCGGAGGTGTAGAGCCACAGGGCCCACGAATCCTCCGAGGTGGCGGCGGGCGCCCGCCGCTCCTGCGGCTCCCGCTCCCCCGCCGCGACGAGCTCTGTCCATGTGCTCGACGCGACCCCGGCCGGGGCGGTCAGCGCGGCGTCCCCGTCGCACACCAGGTGGCGCAGCTCAGGCGCCGAGGCGACCGCCTGCTCGACCTGGGGCTTGTGCTCGGTGCTCGCCACGACCACCGACGCACCCGAGTCGGCGATGATCTTGCCGAGCTCCTTCGGCCCGAGCATGGTCGACACCGGCACGGCCACGAACCCGCCACTGAACGCCGCGAGAATCCCGGCGAACATGGGCACGTCGTCGTTGGTGACGAACAGGACGCGGTCATCGCGCTGCAACCCGAGAGAGCGCAGGCCGGCTGTGACGGTCCCGACGAGGCCCGACAGCTCGGCATACGTGAGCCTGACGCTGCCGCGAACCGCGACCCTCTCACCACGGCCCTCATGGACGTGGCGGTGGGTGAGCCAGGAGCCAGCGTTGAACTCTACGCCGCCCATGGGTCACACCCGCTTCAGGTCGTAGTCGCCCTTGCGGCCAGTGCCGTAGCGGCGCAGGGCACCGTCGGGGCCGGAGGCGTTCGGGCGTATGAAGATCCAGTTCTGCCAGGCGGTCAAACGCCCGAAGATCTTGGTCTCCATGGACTCCGGACCGACGAAGCGGTGGTTCGCCTCCATGCCGGTCAGAGCGTCGGGCGACAGCGAGGCGCGCTCCTCGAGCACGATGCGCAACTCGTCCTCGAAGTCGATGTCGTCGAGGGCGAGGGTGACCAGACCGAGCTCGACAGCCGCGGTGGCGTCGAGCGACTCGCCGATCCTGCCCCGGGCGGCCTCGAGGTCCTTCTCGCGGCCCCAGAAACGGGACTCCAGGCGGGTGAGGCCATTGCCCATCCGGAAGGCGCCGTTGTTCGACTCGCTCAGCTGGATGGTGGCGGGGGTGGCGTCGGGGTCGCGGTCCTCGTAGACGCCCTCGAGCATGTACTGCCGGTCAGACGCGAGGGCGAGCTCGAGCAGCAGACCGGCGAACGCCGTGCCTGGCTCGATGACGGCGATGAGGCTGCGGCTCGTGACGTCGAGACGCTTGAGCGTGCGCTTGTAGAACTGGGACACCTCGTTGACGAACCAGTCGTCGGCGAGCTCGCGCAGCTGGGCGTCGTAGGCCAGAACCTTCTCGGTGCCACCGACGGCGCGGAACACCCAGATGCCGATCTCCGGCTCGTTGGTGCGCAGGTGCAGGATCAGGTCGTCCAGCGCGCGGGTCAGGGCCAGCGGCCAGTAGTCGACACCCTGCGCGAGCACCGCTGCGGCGTCGGCCGGCGGGGCGTCCTTCGGGCCTTGGACGGTGATGTCGACGCGTCGGCCCGAGCGGTCGATCTTCGCCGACACGTAGGGGTAGGTGATGGTGTCGTCCTCGACCTTGCGGTCGAGCGGCGTCAGCCGCACGCCCTTGGCGTCGGACGGGCGCTTCGACGACGCCGCGGCCTCCCTGGCGCGCCTGCTGATCTCCTCATCCCAGGCGTTACGCGGCACGGTGGCGTCCACCAGGCCCCACTCGACGGCGGTGCTGCCGCGGTAGCCCTCGGACTTGGTGGCGAAGAGGTCAGCGCGGTCCTTGCGGACGTGACGCTTGTCGACGACGCGGGTCAGGCCGCCGGTACCCGGGAGCACGCCAAGGAGCGGGAGCTCGGGGAGGGAGACGGCGGAGGCGCCGTCATCGATGAGGACGATCTGGTCGCAGGCGAGCGCCAGCTCGTAGCCACCGCCGGCGGCGGTCCCGTTGAGCGCGGCGATCCAGGTCTGGCCGGAGTTGGCGGTCGCGTCCTCGATCCCGTTGCGGGTCTCGTTGGTGAACTTGCAGAAGTTCACCTTCCACGCGTGGGTGGATTGGGCCAGCATGCGGATGTTGGCTCCGGCGCAGAACATGCGTTCAAGGCCGCCGGTCATGACGACCGACTTGACCTCGGGGTGCTCGAAGCGGATCCGCTGCACAAGGTCGTAGAGCTCGATGTCGACGCCGAGGTCGTAGGAGTTCATCTTGAGCTCGTAGCCGGGGACCAGGCCGCCCTGCTCGTCGACGGTCAGCGAGACGGTGGCCACCTCTCCGTCCACCTCGAGCTTCCAGTGGCGGTACCGGTCCGGGGATGTCGCGAAACCGACCGCCGGAGGCGTCACTGTCAAAACCGACTCGGTGTCCGCCTTCCTCTGCACGGTTTCAACGTTCTCGGTGACAGTCAATGCGCACTCCGTTGCGTGGAGGGAGGGACCTTACATCCATCAATAGTCGACGTTAGGACATCCTCGCGTCAAGTATTTGTAGTATTTGTTCTCGAGACCATCTGGACCTCGAGCACGGCGTGCACGGGTTTCCGCGGAGGCGCGCTCGAGATGACAGAATGCGCGTCACCCAGGTGTCGAACGACAGGAGAGCAGATGTGGCCACGCGCGAACGGCGTCAGCCAGCCGGCCCAGCGGCCGAGCCTTCCGAACGCCACCGCGAGACGACGTCCCCGAGCGCCCGCTCGATCCTGCTGACGATCCTCGGCGAGTTCGTCCTCCCGCGCCGGGGCGAGGTCTGGACAGGCACCCTCGTTGACGCGTTCGGCGCCCTCGGCGTCGAGGCGAAGTCCGCGCGCCAGGCCCTGGCCCGCACTGCGGCCGAAGGGCTGCTCGCCTCGACCCGCTACGGCCGCAGGGTGCACTGGAATCTGACGCCGGCTGGGGAGCAACTGCTCCAGGAGGGCACCGAGCGGATCTACGGCTTCATGCGCAAGCCACAGGAGTGGGACGGCCGCTGGCTCGTCGTCACAGTGGGGGTGCCCGAGACCCAGCGCCAGCTGCGGCACCGCCTGCGCACCCGGCTGACCTGGCTCGGCCTTGGTTCCCCCTCCCCCGGTCTGTGGATCGTCCCTGACGCATCGAAAGAGGCCGCGGTCCGCGCGATCATCACCGAGCTCGGCCTCGAAGACCGCGCCTTCGCGTGGGCCGGCCCGTCGGCCGGGATCGGCGACGCCACCAAGCTGCTCATGTCAGCATGGGACCTCGATGACGTCGAGCAGCGTTACCTGGACTTCATCGACCGCTTCGAAGGGGTGTCGGTCTCGTCAGACCGGGAGGCGTTCATCAACCAGGTTCAGCTCATCCAGGAATGGCGGCGTTTCCCGTTCCTCGACCCCGACCTCCCCGGCGAGCTGCTCCAGCACGACTGGCCGGGCCCGCGGGCGGCGGCCACGTTCCACGACCGGCGCGGCCGCTGGCACCGGCGGGCGCAGGATGAGTGGGACCGTATGAACGACGAGGCCAGCGCCCGCACCTGAGCCCTGCACCCGTATGCCGCCCGGTGGGCATACGGGTGTCGCCTCGTTCTTCGCTCCGGGATCAGTACCAGCCGCCGCGGTGACAGACGCGAGCATGTCCCCGCCGCGGCGTCCAGGCACCAGGATCAAGCCAGCCCCTCGTCGGCCAGGTGTACGTAGTCGAACTCGACCGGCTGCTCGTTGATGCCCGTCTGCGGCGGGGCGATCCAGCCGGCGAACTTGCCGTACTCGTACTCAGGGACCATGAGCGCCTGCACGTTCCCGCGGTCCGCCACGCTGGGCAGCCACTCGTCGACCCGGGCCTGCCAGGCGGCGGCGTCGATGACCTCGCCCTGCGGGGTCACGCGGTGGCCCGCGTAGACGCCGACCTTGCGGTTGAAGCCCTCGTGCGGCAGGTACAGACGCTCCTCCAGCCCGGCGTCCTCGAGCGCTTGGTTCCAGCGGCGGACGCCGTTGGCGCAGTCCGCGACGTACTCGTCCCGCAGGTCGAGATTGAGCGCGCTCAGCAGCGGCACCGTCTTGGTCTTGATCTGGCCGTCCTCGACGTAGTTCATCTCGCGGGTGTCGTCGAGCAGGACGTGGTCGTCCTTGCGCCGGGTCTCCATCCAGCGGCCCTTCAGGCCCGAGGAGTAGTAGTTGCCGGCGTTGGTCGACTGCTCCGAGCCGAACAGGTCCATCGAGACCGAGAGCTGGAAGTTGAGGTACTTCTGGATCACGTCGAGCGGGATGCCGCCGTGCGGGACAATGTCCTTGGTGTTGTGCTGCTTCATGAGCTCTGCGGTGCGCTCCACGATCCGCTGGACACCCGTGGTGCCGACGAACATGTGGTGGGCCTCCTCCTTGAGCATGAACTCGCAGGTGCGGGCCAGCGGGTCGAAGGCCGACTCCTTGAGGGTGCCGAGCTGGTACTTGCCGTCACGGTCGGTGAAGTACGTGAACATGAAGAACTGCAGCCAGTCGGTGGTCTCCTCGTTGAAGGCGCCGAGGATGCGCGGAGCGTCGAGGTCGCCGGAGTTGCGCTTGAGCAGCTGCTCAGCCTCCTCGCGGCCCTCCCTGCCGAAATAGGCGTGCAGGAGGTAGACCATCGCCCAGAGGTGGCGGCCCTCCTCGACGTTGACCTGGAACAGGTTGCGCAGATCGTAGATGCTCGGCGCGGTGTTGCCGAGAATGCGCTGCTGCTCCACCGAGGCCGGCTCGGTGTCGCCCTGTACGACGATGAGGCGCATCAGGTCGGCGCGGTGCTCACCCGGGACCTCCTGCCAGGCCGGCTTGCCCTTGTGCTTGCCGAAGTTGACCTTTCGGTCGGGGTCCCGTTCCGCGAGGAAGATGCCCCAGCGGTACTGCTCCATGGGGACGTGGTCGAAGTGCGCCCACCCGTCACGGCCTACGGCGATCGCGGTGCGCAGATAGACGTCCTTGGTCGGCAAGGCCGGGCCGAGTTGCTTCCACCAGTCGATGAACTTCGGCTGCCACCCCTCGAGCGCACGCTGGAGGCGGCGGTCACCGGCGAGGTTGACGTTGTTGGGGATCCGTTCGCTGTAGTCGATCTGGCTGAGCGGTCCGGTGGGTGAGGGGGCGGTGCCGGTACGAGAGTCGGTGCTCATCACTGCTCTCCTGTCGTTGGGGCGCTGCTCTTGAGCAACGTTCTACACTTATTATGCGTTCCAACCAACAGTGTGTCGACTATTTTCCGGGCCGCGTGCCTGCGATCGCCTCGAGGACGGCGGGGCCGCCCTGTACGGCGGTGCGCTGCAGGTGGGCATAGACGGCACGCAGGCCGCCCTCCTCCTCGCCGCCGCCCGCACGGCCGGGGCCACCATGGACGAGCTGGGGCATGGGCGTGCCGTGGCCGGTGGACTCCCCCGCGCTATCGCGGTCCAGGACGAGGATGCGGCCATGGTGGGCGGCCGCTCCGATCACGACCTCACGGACGAAGTCCTTGTCGTAGGAGACCACGGAGCCGGCCAGGGATCCCTCGCCGCGGGCGATCAGATCGTGGAGTTGCGCGGTGTCGGTATACGGCATGAGGGTGCTCACCGGGCCGAACGCCTCCACCTCGTGGGGCTCCGATCGGGCCACGTCGTCGACGCGCACCAGCAGCGGCGAGAGAAAGGCGCCGCGTTCGGCGTCCGCTCCCACCACGTCGACCTTGGCAGGGTCACCGTAGACGATCCGCCCGGCGGAGACGAGCTGCGCGGCCGCAGCGCGGACGTCCTCGCGCTGCGGGAGGCCGACGAGCGCGCCCATGGTCACGCCGTCCGCACCGGGGGCGCCCACGACGACATCGGCGAGCTTGGCCTCGATCGCCGCTGACACGGCGTCGACCTGGGCCGCCGGGACGAACGCGCGGCGGATGGCCGTGCACTTCTGTCCCGCCTTGACCGTCATCTCGGTGACCAGGGCGCCGACGAACAGGTCGAACTCGGGCTGTCCCGGCACGGCGTCCGGGCCGAGGACCGAGCAGTTGAGGGAGTCGGCCTCGGCGTTGAAGCGCGCCGAGCGCCGGGTGACAGCCGCGTCGGCCCGCAGCCGGGCGGCCGTGGACGCCGAACCGGTGAACCCGATGTGGTCCTGACCGCCGAGAAGGTCGAAGAGGCCGGGGATGCCACCGCTGACAAGCTGGATCGCACCCGGCGGCAGGGCTCCGGACTCCTCGATGATGCGCACCGCGTGCGCAGCGATGTACGCCGTGGGCGTTGCCGGCTTCACGATGGTGGGCAGCCCGGCGAGCAGCGCGGGCGCGAGCTTCTCGAGCATGCCCCAGACCGGGAAGTTGAACGCGTTGATCTGCAGGGCGATCCCGCGCGGGGTGGTGAGGATGTGCTGACCCGCGAAAGTGCCCTCCCTGCCCAGCGGCACCAGGTCGTCCTCGACGATGACCGTGCCCTCGGGGAGGCCCTTGCGACCGAGGCTCGCGTAGACCAATGCGGTGCCGATGCCACCGTCGACATCGACCTTGGCGTCGCGCCGGGTCGCCCCGGCGCGCGCCGAGAGATCGTACAACTCCTGCTTGTGCTCCTCCAGCGCCATAGCGGCCACCTTGAGCGCAGCGGCCCGCTGGGGGAAGGTCAAGCCGCGGAGCGCGGCACCGCCGGTCTGACGCGCGTAGTCGACCGCCCTACCGAGGTCGAGCCCGTCGCTGGTCACCCGGGTGACGGTCTCTCCGGTCACCGCGTCGGCGACCTCGACCCCGTCGCCGGTGCCGGCCTGCCAGGTGCCTGCCAGGTAACTCTGAAGAATCTCGGTGCTCATGCGGTCTCCTCGCTCCAGTCGTAGAGGCCCTTACCGGTCCTGCGCCCCAGGTGCCCCTGCTCGACGAGCAGTTTCGGCGAGGCGCCGGGTTCGACCAGCGCGCTGGATGCAGTCATGACCGTCCTCACCTCGATGCGTGAACGTGGGCGAACCTCAACTTGCCACAGTTTCGTTGCGTTCAGGAAGTCAAACGTAGCAAATTTTTGGCCCGCCACTCGCGTGGCGGTGCGCTGCGCGTCGGGCTTCGTTCGCGTCGACTGTGGTGTGTAAATGCGGTGGACAGATGCCCGCATCCACCTCAGCGATCAAGGCCCTGTCTCTCGGGAGTACATCGCAGGGATGACGCCGCGGCCGGGTCCTCCCGGGGAGGGATCCGATGTCGGTGCGACGGCCGACGCGCCTGATGACGGTGACGTGCACGAGGAGGCGGTGTTCGGACCCTTTCCGGGCGCACGCTTTCCTGGTCCGTGGACGCCCTCATCGAAAGAGCTGGAGGCGATCTCGAACGGGCCGCCGATCTGATCCTCCAGCAGTGCTGACGCCTCCGATCGATACCAGCCGCACCTGCTGACTGCTTCGTTCGTCATGCGGCTCGCGTCTCTGTGGCGTACATCTGCAGGATGCCTGGCCAGCCGCCGGGGGAATCGACCGAGCTGCGCAGGTCTTCGGCGCCTTTGCCGTGGCGTTCGATGTAGCGGTGCTCAAGCTCGACGCGGGTGTGTCCGGCCTCCTCGGTGAAGCGCACCTCGACCTCGCTGGCGTGGGCCGGGTCGGGCTCGTACTTCCATTCGGCGTTGATCTGCCAGGTCACGACGAGGAGGTGTGGTGGCTGGTAGACCAGCACCTTTCCCCAGTCACACTCGCTGCCGTCGGTGTCTCGCTCGTACCAGCGCCCGCCTTCACGCGGCTCGAGCACCGCCTCGGCGAGCTCGGCAGCGCCGATGTGATGCCCGGGCCACCAGGTGTTGAAGCCCTCGGTGAACAGGGTGAATGCCCGGTCGGCGGAGACCGGTACGGTCACCGTCTGCCGGACTGGCGTGATGGTCGTCTGGTTCATGGCTGCTCCTCCTGCTCGCGTGCTGAGATCTGTTGCGCTGCCTTCTGGAATCCGGCCAGGGCCTGGTTCCACATCTGGTCGAGGTAGGCGTGGATGGCTTGCACGCCCGCCTGGTTGACCTGGTAGATGCGCCGGGTTCCGTTGGCGTGGTCGGTGACGAGGCCGGCTTCCTTGAGTACCCGCAGGTGCTGGGACACCGCCGGTCTGCTGATCGGTAGCTCTTGTGCGAGCTGGCCGACGGCCCGGGGTCCGCGGGCGAGGCGCTCGAAGATGGCGCGCCTCGTCGGGTCGCCAAGTGCGGCGAGCGCATCTACTCCGTAAGTCCCCACGAACCGTAAGTCTGGACTAACCGAGAATCTGTGTCAAGACCTCTGCGATCGTGCGCGTGCTCGGCCTCCATGGCCTTGAGCAAGGCGAGCCGGCGGCCGATCGGAGAGCCGCGCCCCGCTTAAACCTCGGCCTCTTCGCCAGGCCCGACCTTGGCGTGGTTGTCGGGGCGGTCCTCGACCGGGATCGCGTCGGCGTGCCAGAAACGGTTGATCCGCGTTCTCACGGACCGGACCGGGCCGATGCGTGCCGGGATGCCGTTCTCGTCCGTGGCCAGCCCCGGTCCAACCTCCCTGGCCTGCTTGCTGAGGAGAACGACGGCCTGGTCCTCCGGCACCTCCCGGTGCACCTCGACGAACCCGCCCTGCGGCGTCATGACGATGGTGCCGGTCTTGTAGCCGTGCGCCATCGCGGCCGAATCTGCGCGTTGTAGGCCGAGACAGATCCGTTTGGCGAGAAGGTAGGTCGCCGTCGGGACCAGGACGACCCCGAACCGGAAGATCCAGGTGGTCAGGTACAGCGACACGTGGAACTTGTCCGCGATGACGTCGTTGGAGCCGGCCAGCCAGAGCGTGCCATAGAACGCGACCGTGCCGAGCCCGAGTGAGGTACGGACCGGAGCGTTGCGCGGGCGGTCGTTGACGTGGTGGTGCCGGTCGTCTCCGGTCACCCAGCGCTCCAGCCAGGGCCACAGCGCCGCACCGGTCAGGATGAGGCCCAGCGGGACCAGGGCGGGGATCAGCACGTTCCAGCTGATCGTGTGACCCGCCAGGTTCGTCTCCCAGTTGGGCATGATGCGCAGCGCGCCTTCGAGGAAGCCCAGGTAGAAGTCGGGCTGCGAGCCGGCGGAGACGGCCGCCGGCTCGTACGGCCCGTACAGCCAGATCGGGTTGATCTGGGCGAGGGCGCCGAGCAGCGCGATCACCCCGAAGGTGAACAGGAAGTACGCGCCGGTCTTGGCCATGAACACCGGGTAGAACGGGTAACCGACGACCTGCTCGCTGGTCTGGCCCTTGACCGGCATCGCGGTGTGCTTCAACCGCCACATGACCATCAGGTGCGCGGTGACCAGTGTCAGGATGAGGCCGGGGATGAGCAGGACGTGCAGGGTGAACAGGCGCGGGATGACGTCCTGGCCCGGGTACTGCCCGCCGAACAGGAAGAATGAGGCGTACGTTCCCACCAGCGGGATCGACTCGGTGACGCCGGCCGTGATGCGCAGGCCCGCGCCGGACAGGGCGTCGTCCGGCAATGAGTAGCCGAACAGCCCCTCGATCAGGGCCAGCGTGAACATTGTCAGCCCGATGAGCCAGTTGAGGTCGCGTGGCTTGCGGTACGCGCCGGTGAAGAACACCCGGAGCATGTGCAGCATGATCGCGGCGACGAAGGTGACGGCCGCCCAATGGTGGATCTGCCGGATGAGCAGGCCGCCCCGCACATCGAAGCTGATGTGCAGGGCGGATTCGTAGGCCTGGCTCATCTGCACGCCGTCGAGCTTCTGGTACGAGCCGTGGTAGATGACCTCGGTCATGTCCGGCTTGAACCACAGTGTAAGGAAGGTGCCGGTCAGCAGGAGGACGACGAACGAGTAGAGCGCTATCTCGCCCAGCATGAAAGACCAGTGGTCCGGAAAGACCTTCTTGATGTTGCGGTTGAGGAACCCGTACACACCGAGCCGATCGTCGGTGAAGGTCAACGTCCCGTCGACCGGCCTCGGGAGTGACTGCGGGTCTGCGTTCATGGACTCTCCTGCGATCCCTGACCGGTGTGGCCGTCCAGTGGAGTGCGGTCTTCCCCGGGGTTGTCGCCGTGCATCTGAGCTCCAGGGGTTCACAGATCCGCGGGGTGCCCCACCCGCGCTTTCCCGCCCCCGCCACCGGGGGGGCGGGCGGGAGGGGTTATTGCCGTGCGGGTTCGAGGAGTGCTTCGGTGGCGGGTTGTTGTGCTTCGCCTCGGGTGTTGCTGGCTCGGAGCGCGACGGCGGCTGCGGCGAGTAGGAAGATGCAGCTGGCCAGCAGCGCTCGCTGGAAGCCTTCGGTGAGGGCTTGGGGTAGGGGGGTGCGGGCTGCGAGCAGGTGGTTGGTACGGGAGGTAGCGATCGCGGAGAAGATCGCGAGCCCGAGTGCGCCGCCGAGTTGCTGTGAGGCGTTGAGCAGCGCGGCGGCCAGTCCGGCCTGGTCGGCTGGGACGCCGGCGTTGGCGGCGCTGGTGACGGACACGAAGACCGCGCCGAGGCCGAACGAGGTGATCATCAGGCCGGGGAGCAGGTCGGTGAGGTAGGAGCCGTCGGCGGGGATGCGGGAGAGCCAATAGAGGCCGCCGGCGGCGACGAGCAGGCCGGCGACGATCAGCGGGCGGGTCCCGACGCGGGTGAGGAGCTTGGAGGAGATGCCCGCGGCGATGCCGACACCGAAGCAGAGTGGGAGGTAGGCGGAGCCGGTCTGCAGCGGCGAGTAGCTCAGGACGTTCTCCATGTAGAGGCTGAGGAAGAAGAACATCGATCCGAAGCCGGCGATGGTGATCAGCTGGGTGACGTCGGAGGCTGCGAGTCCCTTGATCTGGAAGATCGACAGTGGCAGCAGCGGGTTGCGGCTGCGCTGTTCGTTGATGAGGAAGGCGATCAGCAGCGCGAGCGCTCCGGCCAGCCCGGCGATCGTGCGGAACCCGCCCCAGCCCACGTCGGGGGCCTTCACCAGGGTGTAGACGAGCAGCAGCATGGCGCTGGTGACCAGGGTCGTGCCGAGGATGTCGAAGTGGGCGAGCCGGGCGGTGCGCCGGTCGCCGTCGATGAGTACGAAGACGCCGCCCAGGACGATCAGGCTGATCGGGGGGTTGACCAGCATCACCCAGCGCCAGCCGGGGCCGTCGGTGAGCACGCCGCCCAGCAGTACCCCGGCGGCGGAGGCGCCGCCGGCGACGCCGCCCCAGACGCCGAGTGCGGTGTTGCGGTCGCTGCCCTCGCGGAATGTCGTGGTCAGGATGGACAGGGTGGCCGGGAGCATCATCGCGGCTCCGACGCCTTGGGCGAGGCGGGCGCCGACCAGGACGCCGGCGGTGCCGGCGAGTCCGCCGACCAGCGAGGAGATCGCGAACAGCAGGGTCCCGGTGACCAGGACGCGGCGGCGGCCGAGCAGGTCGGCGGCACGCCCGCCCAGGAGCATGAACCCGCCATAGGTCAGCAGGTAGCCGCTGGGGACCCACTGCAGGCTCTGCACCGAGAAGTCCAGGTCGTCCCGCATCGCGGGCAGAGCCACGTTGACGATGGACGCGTCGATGAAGTCGAGGAACGCGATGGCGCACAGCAGGACCAGTGTGATCTTGCCGCGGCCGGTAGCGAGGAAGGACGGTGGAGAGTCCGGTACCGCCATGGGAAAACCTCCGAAAGGTCGATCGAGTGTGGTGATGGAGCGAGATCACGCACCGGCGAGGGCCTGCCAGCGCGGACCGCGCAGGTAGCGCGGCCGCCACAGGGCGCGGTAAAGCAGCCGCACCGGCGGCGGCAGTACGGCGAGGACAGTGCGCTGCACTTCGTCGGTCGCCCCGTCGAGCAGCCAGGGGAAGAACGAGGCGGCGCCACTGAGGCCGAGTTGCCGGCGCTGCTCGGCGCCGAACGCGGCCCATTCCTGGCTGGTGAGCAGGTCGGCCACCAACGGCAGCGCGATGTCCTCTTCATGCTCGCAATGCGCCGTGAGGCCACGGGAGAGCCGCTCGGCATGCGACTTCAGCTGATGCGGTGTGCGGGAGGCGCTGAGAGCCGTGTCCACGGCGTCGAGCAGCGCGGTCAGGCCGGTGTGCTCGTTTTCCATCTGTTCCAGCACCGCCAGCTCGGCCGGCCTGCCGGCCGACTTGGCCCGTAGGACAGGCCACAAATGGGTGTCCTCGGCGGTGTGATGGACATGGAGGAACGTCTTGAACCGTTCCCAGCAGGCCCAGACGGCCGGACCGTTCGCGGCCCCGCTTTCGGCGCCGCGGTCGGCCAGGGCCGTGAGGCGATCCAAGTCCCGCTGGAATGCGTCGTGGACCGCGTACATCATCGAGGTGTCGATCCGGTGGCGTTCGCCGGATCCGGTGGTGCTGCTCATCGAGGCCCCCTCATCGGACGTGGATGTACGGGTTGAACCCGTTCGCGACCCAAGAGGGCCCCGGCACCGGTGAACGTGACATCAAAGAGCGCGAGTGAGGTGCACATCACAATCGGGATTCCGATGTCACACCTCGGGACCCCCACCCCTCTCAGGGGAGAGAGCACCCACAGGAGCAGGAGGAGGCCACCCATGCCCGACAGCACCACGAAGGACAGCGGGGACGACACCACCACCCAGGTGTTCGCCGACCACCGCGAGCTGCTGTTCTCGATCGTCTACAACCTCCTCGGCAGCGTCGCCGACACCGAGGGCGTCCTCCAGGACACCTGGCTGGCGTGGGCACCCAGAAACCGTGCGCAGATCGCCAACCCGCGCGCCTACCTGGTGCGGATCGCGGTGAACGCCGCCCTGGCCCAGCAGACCACCACCAGCCGCCGCCGCGAGACCTACGTCGGACCATGGCTGCCCGAACCCCTGATCACAGAGGCCACCGACGCCACCGACGCCGCCGAGGCGGCCGTGCGGGCCGAGGCGGTGTCGATGGCGTTGCTGGTTGTGCTGGAGACCCTCACCCCGCTGGAACGCGCCGTGTTCGTCCTGCACGAAGTTTTCGGCTACGCCCATGTCGAGATCGCCGACATCCTCGACCGCACTCCCCCGACGATCCGCCAGCTCGCCCACCGCGCCCGCGAGCACGTCCACGCCCGCCGCCCGCGCTACCAGGCCGACCCGCGCGTACAGCAGGAGGTGACCGAACGGTTCCTGGCCGCGGCGCTCGGCGGCGACCTGGACGCCCTCCTGCAGATCCTGGCCCCCAACGTCACCATGTGGACCGACGGCGGCGGCAAGGCGAAGGCGGCGGCGCTGCGGCCGGTGCACGGCCGCGACAAGGTCGCCCGCATGATCGCCGGCGTTGCCACCCGCGCACCCAAGGACCTGGACATCCGCTACCGGACCGTCAATGGCGACCCGTCCGCACTACTGTTCGACCACGACGCCCCCTTCGCCGTCATGGTCATCGACCTCAGCCCCGACGGGGACCAGGTGGCCGGAATCTACGCCGTCACCAACCCCGACAAGCTCACTCGGATCGAAGACGAAAAATGATCCAGTTCGCGCTGGCCGACATATGGCGGCCTACCGGCCGTTAACCCGGTAGTCACGCGAGAGTGAGGCGTGTCGGATCGTCGGGGTCAACCGGCGGACCGGGCATCGCTGGCGGCATGGAAGAAGTACGAGTCAGGCGAAGGCCGGGCGGAAGGCAGAACGACAGTCCCCCGCCCGACCTTCGCCCGTCTCTTCGCGGTACTTGTCTCCGGACGAGCCGGATTACTACTCGCTGCTGCTGTCCATGTTATCGGTGCTGTTATCGGTGCTGTTATCGGTGCTGTCCCCGTCGGTGCTGTTGTCAGTGCCGTCGCCGTCGCCGTCGTCGTCGGTGCCGGGATCGGGTGCCTGCTGGAGGGTGTGGCGTCCCTGCGGGATCGTGGTAGCAGCGTTGGCCTGGGTGACCGCGCCGCCCAACGGTAAGACACTCGCCGCGGAGAGAGCCAGGCTCGACATGGCCAGTGCGAGGGGTCTTGAGATAAGCATTGTTTTACCTCCTTGTAGAACGGAGCCGTGAAGGATGAACTTATTACTGACGGGACATAAACGGTCTCATCGCCGTGCGATTTTCGCTATTCCTTGATCCCATATCGAATGTCCCGGTATGACCAGCTATCCCCAGAGATAAATCATGTGAAACCGCCGAATGTCAGGCTCTTCTTCGTTTTAACATTTCAGGAGATGCCTTAATTAAAAAATGCCCTTAATAGCGGGAATGTCAAATTCCCATTAGCCAGGTTTTGGAGCGTTTGAGGTGTCTTCTCGGGCTCAGCCAACATCCCCACCCCATGGACGGGCATCGTGGCGGCCATGGCCGCCACCTGACACGGGAACCCGGCCAGTCCGCCATCGGCACCCTGCAGTCACTGACCTGGGACCAAGGCTCCGGGATGGGCCTGCACCACGAGTTCTGGATCGCGACCGACTCCTTGAATGCACCTCCCATCACACGGGGCGCTACCGCTTCCGGGCCTCCATCTGTCCCATCTGTGTGGCATCCTGCCCAGACGCGCCACGCATGACCTGCGAACACTCGATTTTTGTCGTGTTTGTCCAAATAGGTTTCTTGGGGTAGTTTGCGGCAAATGTTTGCTTTCGAGCCGACACCGGGGACGATCAGGTCCACTGTCATGCCAGGTCGTGACCGCATTTTCGGGTGACCGCACCCGTGGCTCCAGGATGTCCGGTCGGAACGTTCCCGAGGACCTGGCGGCATCGAAGATCTCGACGCTCAGACTCAGAGCGTCCATGGACGCCGGGCGCTGCACGGCAGTCGTCATCACCTCATTCACACCTGAGCCTCCAGAAGAAGGAGGAGTGCCATGCACCGGACCTCCTGTCGGACCCTCGCGTGATCAAGGAGACGAGCGCATGAAGACCTGCGGGAGTACCGGCGGACGACGCCGCAGGACCATCGTGACCGCGATCGCCCTGAGCGGCACGCTGCTCGCGGGGACGGCGGCGCTCGGTACGCTGGCCACCCCGGCTGCCGCCACGGCGCCCGGCGGCAGGACCCTGCGGGTGATGATGTCCACGTCCGGGGTGGACACCCTCAACCCGTTCCTGGCCTTCTTCAACGGCGCGCTGGACATCTTCGGTGCGATCTACCCCACCCTGAACTCGCTCGACGAGCGCGGCAAGCCCGGCCCCTACCTGGCGACCTCGTGGACGACCTCCCCGGACCAGCTGACCTGGACCTTCAAGCTGCGCGACGGCCTGAGGTGGAGCGACGGCACGCCGCTCACCGCTGAGGACGCCGCCTGGACGTTCAACCTGATCAGGACCAATGCCGTCGCGGGCACCGCCAACGGCTCTCTGGTCAGGAACTTCGACTCGGTGACCGCACCGGACGCCACCACGCTGGTGATCAAGACCAAGAAGCCCCAGGCCAACGTCCCCTATGTGAGCATTCCGGCCAGCGGCATCCCGATCGTGCCCAAGCATGTCTGGGAGCCGCACGTGGCGGGGCTGAAGGATTACAGGAACGACACCTTCCCGGTGGTCGGCTACGGCCCGTGGACACTGACCGGCTACAAGCCCGAGCAGTACGCGAAGCTCGACGCCAACAAGGGCTTCGTCCTGGGCGCGCCAAAGTATGACCACCTGATCGAGCAGTCCTTCAAAGAGACCGATGCGGCCGTCGCTGCGCTGCGCAGCGGCCAACTCGACTACATCAGCGCTTTGCAGCCGACCCAGTTCAAGGCGCTGCGGGGGCAGAAGAACATGCGGACGATCAAAGAGGTGGGCAACGGCTGGCGCTCCCTGGAGGTCAACTCGGGCGCCAAGACGCGTACCGGCAGGGCGATCGGCACCGGCAACCCGCTGCTGGCCGACCCGGTCGTGCGCAAGGCGATCTCCCTGTCGATCGACAAGCAGACGCTGGTCACCAAGGTGCTCGACGGCATGGGCCAGATCGCCGAGGGCTACCTGCCACCCGCGTGGCCGCAGTGGAAATGGACCCCCTCCCCCGCCGATCAGCAGAAGTTCGACCCGACCGCGGCCGGGAAGCTGCTGGACAACGCCGGCTACAGGAAGGGCTCCGACGGCATCAGGGTGGACGCCAAGACCGGCAAGCAGCTCTCGTTCCGCCTGGGCACCCACTCCGACGACGCCAAGGATTCGCAAATCTCCGGCTACTTGCTCGGCTGGCTGAAGGACATCGGGATCAAGGTCACCATCCAGCCGCTGAGCATGAGCGCCCTCAACAGCGACCTGGCCAAGGGCGACTGGGACCTGCTGATGGACTCCTGGCCCACCGGGCCGGATCCGACGTACCTGCTGGGCATCCAGACCTGCGCCACCCTGCCCAAGGACGACGGCACCGGCGGCAACTCCGACGCGTTCTTCTGCGACAAGAACTTCGACTCGCTGTTCGACCAGCAGCTCACCACCTTCGACCCGGCGCGGCGGGCCCAGGTGATCGGCCAGATGCAGGACATCTTCTACAAGGCGAACGTCAACGACATCGTCATGTACGGCGACACCCTGGACGTGGTGCGCACCGACACCGTCCGCGCCGGCATGATCGCCGGTAACCCGGACGCGACCGGCCACTACCCTGCGCAGACCTCGTTCTGGAGCTACCTGAAGGCCACTCCGAGCACAGCCGCCAAGAGCTCCTCCGACAGCACGGCGCTCGGCGCCGTCGTGGGGATCGTGGTGGTCGTGCTCGTCGCCAGTGGCGTGGTCACGCTGCACCGCCGCTCCACTGCGGACGATCGTGAATAGCGTCACCACCGGTCCGGCGGCCGACAGCCAGGCGCCGGTACGCATCTCCCGGCCCCGCGCGGCCCGCTACGCCCTGCTGTCCTACCTGGGCTCCAAGCTGGCCGCCGCGGGAGTGAGCTTCATCATCACGCTGGTCATCGGATTCATCATCTTCAACCTGATGCCCTCGGACCCGGTCCGCACCCTCACCCAGGGGCGGCCGACCAGCGAGGCCCAGCTGGCCCAGCTCCGCGTGCAACTCGGCCTCGACAAGCCGATCTGGGAGCGGTTCCTGAGCTTCCTGAACGACACCGTGCACGGGAACCTCGGCTACTCGTGGCAGTTCCAGCAGTCGGTGTCGTCGCTGGTCGCCGACCGGCTCTGGCCTACGCTGCTGCTCACCGGTACCGCCATGGTCATCGCGGTCGCGCTCGGCCTGTGGCTGGGCGTGCGCAGTGGCTGGCGGCAGGGCAGCCTGTTCGACCGGATCGCCTCGAGCACCTCGCTGACCCTGTGGTCGGTGCCGACGTTCTGGCTGGGCATGATCCTGTTGGTGGTGTTCAGCGTGGGGTTCGGCCCGATCCCCAGTCTGTTCCCGGCGGGCGGGATGAGCGACCCGGCCTCGCCGGCCGGCGGCTTCGGGCACATCGTGGACGTGGCCCGGCATCTGGTGCTGCCGTGCCTCACCATGGTCCTGGTGGTCTTCGCGCAGTACGTGACGATCATGCGCTCGTCGATCATCGACGAAAGGGGCGCGCCGTACCTGCTCACCGCCCGGGCCAAGGGACTCACCGACGCCGGCGTGCGACGTCGGCACGCGGTGCCGAACGCCCTGCTGCCCTCCGTGACGATGATCTTCATGCACCTCGGCACGCTGGTGACCGGGGCGATCACCGTGGAGGCCGTCTACTCCTGGCCGGGCCTGGGCTACCTGA
>JAOPYO010000316.1 GCA_025964575.1 Actinomycetes bacterium | reverse complement strand
CGTTCTCGGGCGGCGCGGTGACCGCCGGGGCCTGGTGGTACCTGCTGCCGCCGGGCCTCGCGATCCTGGTGGTGGTGCTCGGCTTCACCCTCACCGGCCGCGCCACCGAGCATGTCCTCAACCCCCGGATGGTGACGCGATGACCATGCTGGAGGTCATCGACCTCAAGGTCACCTACCGGCAGGGCGACCGTACGGTGCCCGCGGTGCGCGGAGTGAGCTTCACCCTCGACGGAGGCCAGACGCTCGGCATCGCCGGGGAGTCCGGGTCGGGCAAGTCGACGATGGCGCTGAGCCTGCTGCGCCTGCTGGGCCGCACCGCGGAGGTCACCGGGCAGGTGCGGTTCGGTGGCGAGGACCTGCTGACCGCCAAGTGGTCCAAGATCCGGGCGGTCCGCTGGGCCGAAGCCTCGGTGGTGTTCCAGGGCGCGATGAGCGCGCTGAACCCGGTCCGCACCATCGGCGACCAGATCTGCGAACCGATCCTGCTGCACGAGCGGTGCGGCGCGAAGGCGGCCCGCAAGCGGGCGGCCGAGTTGCTGGACCGCGTCGGCATCCCGGCCCGGCGGCTGCGCGGCTACCCACACGAGTTCTCCGGCGGGCAGCGGCAGCGCATCATGATCGCGATGGCGCTCGCCTGCCGGCCCGAGCTGATCATCGCCGACGAGCCGACCACCGCGCTGGACGTGATGGTGCAGGCGCAGATCCTGAACCTGCTCACCGACCTGGTGCGCGACGCGGGGATCGGCGTCATCATGATCAGCCATGACCTGTCGGTGCTGGCCCAGACCTGCGAGCGGCTCGCGGTGATGTACGCGGGGCAGATCGTGGAGATCGGCCCCTCGCGGCAGCTCATCGACGAACCCAGGCACCCCTACACCAGCGCGCTGGAGCGGGCGTTCCCGACGATCGGCGACCCGGCCTCCCGGCTGGCGCCGTCGGGGCTGCCCGGCGACCCGCCGAGCGCCGCCGACCTGGGCGCCGGGTGCGCCTTCGCGCCCCGGTGCGCGCAGTCGGGCGAGGAGTGCCGTACCCATTCCATCGAACTGTGGCCGAGCGGCCCAGGCCGCGAGTCCGCGTGCATCCGAGTGCTGCCCGACTTCGCCGAACAGGGAGACCCTCGATGAGCACCGGCGACGTGCCCGCACTGGAAGTGCGGGATCTGTCGATCACCTACCCGGCCCGGCGTGGGCGCGCTCCGGCCCGCGCCGTGGACGGCGTCAACCTCCAGGTGGGCCAGGGCGAGATCGTCGCGCTGATCGGCGAGTCGGGCTGCGGCAAGAGCACCCTGGCCCGCGCGCTGGTCGGCCTGGTCCGGCCGACGAGCGGCCAGGTGCTCTACCACGGCACGCCGCTCGGCTACTCGGCGGCGGCGCTGAAGAGGTACCGCCGGCACACCCAGCTCGTCATGCAGGACCCCGGCGGAGCGCTGAACCCGCGGCAGAACGTCTTCGACGCGGTCGCCGAGGGGCCGCGGTTGCACCGGCTGACGGACCGGCTGACCGAGCGGGTGCACACCTCGCTGACGCGGGCGGGCCTGCGGCCGCCGGAGGAGTTCACCGCCCGGTTCCCGCACGAGATGTCGGGCGGGCAGCAGCAGCGCGTGGTGATCGCGGGGGCGCTGGCCCTGGATCCGTCGGTGATCGTGGCCGACGAGCCGGTCGCGTCGATGGACGCGTCGGTCCGCGGCGAGATCCTGAAGCTGCTCCTGTCGCTTCGCGACGACCTCGGGCTGTCGGCCCTGGTGGTCAGCCACGACCTGGGCCTGGCCTGGAACATCGCCGACCGGGTTGCCGTGATGTACCTCGGCCGGATCGTCGAGACCGGGACGGTCGAGGAGGTGCTGCTGCGTCCGAAGCACCCCTACACCCGGGCTCTGCTGTCGGTGCTGCCCGAGTCCGGGAAGGCCGGGCGGGCGGCCCCGCTGACCGGCGAGCCACCTGACCCGACCGCGATCCCGGCGGGCTGCCGCTTCCACCCGCGCTGCCCCCAGTGGGCCGCCCTCGACGGCGACGACCGGGCGGCCGCGCGGTGCGACCTCCGGGACCTGCCGATCCTGGCCGGTCCCCCGGCCGCCCAGAGCCTGACCGCCTGCCACCTCGTCGACGACCTGGCCGGCCAGGAACTCGCCGACGGCCTGTTCGTAGGCCACGAATGAGGGGAACACCGTCCAGTCTGCTCCGCCCGAGGGCGCTGCGCCCCGGTGACCGGGTGGCGGTGGTCGCCGCCAGCAGTCCCGCCGAGCAGGACAAGCTGGACCGCGGGCTGGCCGCCGTCGAAGGCCTCGGGCTCAAACCCGACATCTTCGGGTCCGCGCGGGACACCGGCAGCATGTACGACTATCTGGCGGGCGACGACACGCTGCGTGGCACCGACCTGACCAGGGCGCTCGCCGACCCGGCGTACGCGGCCGTGTTCTGCGCCTCCGGCGGCTACGGCATGCAGCGCACCCTGGAACGGGTCGACTGGGCCGCGATCGACGCCTCGGCGCCCAAGGTGGTGGTCGGCTACTCCGACGTCACCGCACTGCTGGAGGCGATCGCGGTCAAGCTCGGCTGGGTGTCGCTGTTCGGCCCGATGCCCGCCTGCGACGGCTTCTACGAAGGTCCGGGGCAGTACGACTTCGACACCCTCGCCCGGCTGCTGTTCGCCCCGGACACGGTGCGCCAGCTGACCTTCCCCGGCTTCCGGACGGTCGTGCCGGGCGTCGCCGAGGGGATGACCTTGGGCGGCACGGCGACTCTCCTGGCCGCCTCCATCGGCACGGACACCAGCCTGCCTGCGCGCGGCGGGATCCTGTTCCTCGAGGACGTGGACGAGCTGCCGTTCCGGATGGACCGGATCATCACCCAGCTCCGCCGGTCCAGCTACAGCGAGGGGGTCGCGGGCATTCTGCTGGGCACCTTCACCGAGTGCGGCGACCCCGACCACGTCCGACGGATGCTCGACGAGCGGCTCGGCGACCTCGGCGTGCCCGTGCTGGCGGGCGCCGACATCGGGCACGGGATCGACATGCAGACCTATCCGATCGGCCTCCGGGCCCGGCTGGACGCGACCGCCGGGACCCTGACCTTCTTCGATCCGGTCCTCAGGTCTTGACGCCGTACGGCGCCTCTTCGGGGCCCGGACCACAGCAGACGGCCGTACGGCAGGGACGGCTACTCGGGCCTGCCGAGCACCTTCTGGAAGAGCCGGAGCACGTTACCTCCGACGATCTTGAGGATGTCGTCCTCCGGCAGACCGCGCGCGACCAGCGCCCCGGTCACCAGCGGCATGCCGCGTGGCCCGTCGATACCGGGGATGGCGGCCTTCACGTCGAAGCCCGCCAGGGCTCCGATGCCCTCACAGCACGGCGGGGTGAGCTCCTGCGCCACCTCGCGCATGAAGTCGGGGCCGAATCCCACATGGTCGACGCCCGCGACGGAGGCGACGTGCTCGATATGGTCGACCAACCGCTCGACGGTGTACTGCGCGGGGTCCTCCGAGAGGAACCCCGGAAGGAAGTTCACGCAGACCACCCCGCCGGTCTCCGCGACACCCCTGAGCTGGTCGTCGGTCAGGTTGCGGTGGTGGTCGCGCAGTGCGCGGGCCGCCGAGTGGGTGGCGATCACCGGCCGCGTGGCCAGCTCCAGCACATGGGCGACCCCCGAGGCGCCCAGGTGGGACACGTCGAAGACGACGCCGAGCCGCTCGATCTCCCGGAACGCCGCCACGCCCGCGCCCGTGAGCCTGCTCCCGGTGGCATCCTCGCCGCTCCCGTCGGCCAGCGGCGTCCGGCCCCAGTGGGCGATCGACGCCACCCGGACGCCCAGGCGGTGCAGCGTGGACAGCAGTTCGACGTTGGCGTCGATGCCCGGCGCGCTCTCCAGCGCGAGAACCAGGGCGATCTTGCCCTCGACCAAGGCCTGGTCGATGTCGGCCCCATCGAGGCAGAGCCGTACCTCGTCCGCGTTGCCCTCCACCAGCACGTGGGCGGCCTCGATCATGCGCAGGGTCTCCCGGAGGGCACCCTCGGGCCGGAACTGGTCGTCGATGAAGACAGGCAGCACCTGCAGGTCGACGCCGCCGTCGCGCAGCTGTGGCAGCCAGCGCTCGCGGAAGAACTCCGCCCAGCGCGCGGGGGGCCGGGCAGCGACGGCCATGAGCAGGTCGTTGTGAGTATCGGCGACGACGGCTCGGCGGTGCAGCTCTGTGGACACCTGGCGATCCTCCTGGGCAGGTGGGCGGTCCCCTCCAAACCACGATTGTCGCTGGTCCCTCGCGTACGGCGACGACCGGGGGCGCGGCACATGGTCGTAGTTCCTCGCCATCGAGCGCTGGTACGCCTGATCGCCCCGACCCATCCCTGGCACCGGTCCCAACGAGGAGGACACATGCGTGAGCGGCGAAGGCCGTCGTGAGCTTCGATCTGGTGCTCCGCGGCGGCACCGTCGCGGACGGGACCGGCGTTCCGCTGCGTGCCGCGGACGTCGCGGTGGCCGGGGACTCGCTGACCCTGCTGGCCCCGGGCGCCCCGGCGGAGGCGGCCGAAATGGCCGACGTGACCGGCGCGGTCGTCGCCCCCGGCTTCATCGACGTCCACACGCACTCCGACACCGCGACCATGCTGGGCGAGGGCACCGACGCGCTGGCGCACGCCGCCGTCCGGCAGGGGGTCACGGTCGAGATCTGCGGGAACTGCGGGTCCGCCATGTTCCCCGCCCTGTCGCACCACTTCCCGGCGCCGGACCGGGAGACCCGCGCCGCCTCCGGCGGCAGCGTCAGGATTTTTCCGGACTTCGAGGCGTTCGCGGTGGCGCACGAGGCCGTGCCGCGCGCCAACCACCTCGTCTCCCTCGCCGGGCACGGCACGCTCCGGGCGGCAGTGCTCGGCCACGCCGACCGCGCCGCCACGCCCGACGAGCTGGAGACCATGTGCGCGCTGCTGGACGCCGACCTGCGCGCCGGGGCGGCCGGGCTGTCCACGGGCCTCATCTACACCCCCGGCACCTACGCCGACACCGAGGAGGTCGTCGCGCTCGCGGCGGTCGCCGCCCGGCACGGCAAGCCCTACGTCACGCACCTGCGCGACGAAATGTCGCGGGTGGAGGAGGCGCTGGAGGAGGCGGTGCAGATCGCCCGGCGCAGCGGCGCGGCTCTGCACGTCTCGCACCACAAGACCGCCGGGAAGTACGGCTGGGGCCGCACCGAACGGACGCTGCCCAGGCTCGCCGGACTGCGGGCCGCCGGCCTGGACGTCACCTGCGACGTCTACCCCTACACGGCGGGGAGCACATCGCTGTCGGCACTGCTGCCGCCGTGGGCCAACGCGGGCGGCCGCGGCGCCCTCCTGCGGCGGCTCGCGGACGCCGGGCAGCGCGAGAACATGCGCCGCGCCATCGCCGAGGGCGTGCCAGGCTGGGAGAACACCGTCGGCAACGGCGGCTGGGACCGGATCTCGGTGGCGGGCGCCGCCGCCCATCCCGAGCTGGAAGGCCGTACGGTCGCGGAGATCGCCGCCGGGCGCGGCCTGGATCCGGTCGATCTGGTCGCCGAGCTGCTGATCGCCGAGGCCGGCGAGGTCACGATCATCAGCCACTCCATGCGGGAGGACGACGTACGGCGCGTGC
>JAOPYO010000348.1 GCA_025964575.1 Actinomycetes bacterium | reverse complement strand
GCGTGGATCGAGCCGAGAGCGGCATAGCAGTCCCGGACGGAGTCCACCAGGACCCGGATGCCCAAGAGGTCGTAGAAGTCCACGAAGCTGCAGTCGCGGGCGATCATCTTCTGGTAGACGGAGTAGTAGTGCTTCGGCCGGCCCGTCACGGTCGCCTTGATCTTGGCTTCGCGCAGGTCGGACGAGACGTTCTCGATCACTTCTTGCAGGAAGATGTCGCGGCGGGGCGCCCGCTCCGAGACCAGCCGGGCGATCTCGTCGAACCGCTTGGGATACATCGTCGCGAAGGCGAGATCCTCGAGTTCCCACTTGAGGGTGTTCATGCCCAGCCGGTGCGCCAGCGGAGCGAAGATCTCCAGCGTCTCGCGGGCCTTCTTCTCCTGCTTTTGGCGGGGTAGGTAACGCAGGGTCCGCATGTTGTGCAGCCGGTCCGCCAGCTTGATCACCAGGACCCGGATGTCGCGGGACATCGCGACGACCATCTTGCGGACGGTCTCCGCCTCGGCGGCCTCACCGTATTTGACCTTGTCGAGCTTGGTCACCCCATCGACCAGGGCCGCGATCTCGTCGCCGAAGTCCTGGCGCAGTTCGTCGATGGTGTAGGGGGTGTCCTCGACGGTGTCGTGCAGGAGCGCCGCGCACAGCGTCTCCTGGTTCATCCCGAGCTCGGCGAGGATGGTCGTCACCGCGAGCGGATGGGTGATGTACGGGTCGCCGCTCTTGCGCTTCTGCTCACGGTGATAGTGCGCCGCGACATCGTACGCACGTTCGATCAGCTTGAGGTCCGCTTTGGGATGCGTGTTGCGGACGGTCTTGATCAGTGGTTCGAGTACCGGATTCATGGTGGGTCCGCGCTGGGCGCCCAGTCGAGCGAGCCGTCGGCGCACCCGGGCGGCGGATGGTGGAATCGAGGTCGGCGCCGACCCCGAAGCCGGAGCGGAGGCACGCTGCGTGGCTGAGGCGGGCGCACTGGGGCCGGGGGGCGCATCGGGAGCGTCCCTGGGCAGGGTGGCAGGCGCGGCGGACGGCGCGGCAGGCGCCTGCGCACTCCTCGAAGCGACGGCACTGCTGACCGTGGCATCCGTTACCGCGTCGGTCGAGACCACCTCACCGGGCACCCAGCCTCCTCATTACCGCACATGCGGTTCCGTCGTGACGCCCAGTGTATCCGCCACCCATTTGTTAACCGCGCCGAACCGTGGTTTCGGCCCCTCTGCGTTACACGGTGACCAGAGAATGAACATCCAGGTCCGTGAGCCTGGCTCGGCCATCGAGGAATCCCAGCTCCATCAGCACCGTGAGCCCCACCACCTCTGCCCCGGCCCGCCGGACGAGCTTCGCGGCGGCCTCGGCGGTGCCTCCGGTCGCGAGCACGTCGTCGACGATGAGCACCCGCTCCCCAGGCCGGAAGGCATCCTGGTGCACCTCGATGGTCGCGGTGCCGTACTCCAACTCGAAGGTTTCGGCGTAGGTGGCCGACGGCAGCTTTCCGGTCTTGCGGACCGGCACGAACCCGGCGCCGAAGTGGTAGGCCACGGGTGCGGCCAGGATGAACCCGCGCGCCTCGATGCCGACGATCTTGTCGATGGTGCCGCGCCCGTGATACATGACGATCGCGTCGACCACGGCGGCGAAGACCGTGTGGTCGGCGAGCAGGGGCGTGATGTCCTTGAAAAGGATTCCCGGCTTGGGATAGTCCTCAACATCCCGGATCTGCTCCAGGATCATTTTCTGCAGGTCCATCTCTCCCCGTTTCACCACCGGGCCATGGTCGTGCGGCACGCGACGTGCCGCCCGACCACTGCCCGGACAGTTCGTTTCTAGTTTCCGCCGCGGCTACGCCGGGTGCCCTTCTTCGGCTGCTGCCGCGGTCCCTGCTGTACGACCCTGCGTACGGCGACCGCAGGGGTCCCCTCATCGTCCTGGGACTCCTCGGGGTCGTCCACGAGGTCGTCCGCCAGGGCCTCGGACGGCGCTACGGACGCGCTCCCCCGCCTGGTGGACTTGGCCTGCCGCTTGGGGCTGTTCCCACGAGCCCGGAGGCGCTCCCGCAAGATCTTCATCTTCGGGTCGCGTTCCTTGAGGTCCGCCAGCAGCGGCGTCGCGATGCAGATGGAGGAGTACGCACCCGCCAGCATGCCGACGAACAGCACGAGCGCCAGGTCCTTGAGGGTGCCCGCGCCGAGGAAGCCGGCCCCGATGAACAGCAGACCGGCGACCGGCAGCAGCGCGATGACGGTCGTGTTGATCGACCGGACCAGGGTCTGGTTGAGCGCCAGGTTGGAGGCCTGGCTGTAGGTCATCCGCGACGTGGGAGACAGGCCCCGGGTGTTCTCCCGGACCTTGTCGAACACGACGACGGTGTCGTACAGCGAGTAACCGAGGATGGTCAGCAGGCCGACCACCGATCCCGGGGTCACCTCGAACTGCAGCAGCGAATAGATACCGATCGTGATCAGGATGTCGTGCGCCAGCGCGACGACCGCCGCCGCCGCCATCCGCCACTCGAAGGCGATCGACAGATAGGCGATCACCAGGATCACGAAGATGATCAGACCCTGGAACGCCTTCTTGGAGATGTCGGCTCCCCAGCTGGCCCCGACGGTGCTCGGGCTGATCTGATCGGGGCCGCTTAGCTTGAAGGTGTCGGCGATGGCCTTCTGCACCTTCAGCAGCTCATCCGAATTGAGGCTTTCGGTCTGGGCGCGCCAGCCGATGCTGGTCTTCTGCACGATCGGTTGTTCGTGGACGACCCCGGAGCTCTGCACCGCGGCCCGCACCTGCTGGGTCGTGGCGCTGGGCGCCCTGAACTGGAAGACCGAGCCGCCTTTGAACTCGATGCCCATGTTGAGCCCAAGGGTCGCGAGCGAGGCGATGCTGACGACGAGGATCAGCCCGGAGATGGTGTACCAGAGCCTCTGTTTACCGACGAAGTCGATCGAAGACTCACCGCGGTACAGGCGTCCGCCGAGGTTTCCCAGGCGCGACATCAGGCCTCCTTCGTCAACGTGGTGCCGGTGCTCGTGTAAGCGGCCTTCTTCGCGCCGAGCCGGCGGGGGTCCAGACCCGACATCCGATGGCCCTGGCTGAAGAACCTCATCCGCGAAAGCCCGGTCACCATCGGCTTGGTGAACAGGAAGACCACGACCACGTCGATGAGCGTCGTCAGGCCCAGGGTGAACGCGAAGCCCCGCACCGTGCCGATGGAGACGATGTAGAGCACCAGCGCGGCGAGGAACGAGACCGCGTCCGCGACCAGGATCGTGCGCCTGGCCCGCTCCCACCCGCGTTCGACGGCGGAGCGCAGGCTGCGGCCCTCCCGCACCTCGTCGCGCAGTCGCTCGAAGTACACAACGAAAGAGTCCGCCGTGATGCCGATGGCGACGATGAGACCTGCGATACCCGCCAGTGAGAGCCGGAAGTTGATGAACTGACCGAGCAGCACCACGCTCAGGTAGGTGATCAGGCCTGCGATCACGAGGCTGAAGATGGCGACGAAGCCCAGTCCCCGGTAGTACATCAGGCAGTAGAGCACGACCAGGGCCAGGCCGATCGCACCCGCGATCAGACCGGCGTTGAGCTGGTCCCTACCCAGGGTGGGCGACACCGACTCGATGGCGCTCTGCTTGAACTCCAGCGGCAGCGCGCCATAGTTCAGCACGTTGGCCAGGTCGGTCGCGTACTGCTGGGTAAAGCTCTCTGGCGGCCCGTCGATCTGCGCGTTGCCACCACCGATCGCTCCGCGAGTGATCTCGGGAGCCGAGACGACCTGGCCGTCGAGCACGATCGCGACCTGCCGCTGCGGTGACGACGGGTCCTTCTGGTAGGCCGCGTAAGCGTCCTTGGTGACGTTGTAGAACTGATCGGCACCCTGCTTCTTGAAGTTCATGCTGACCGACCAGGCGACCTGGCCCTGCTGCACATTCGGCGGCTGAGCGCTGGCGGAACCGATCTGCTGGCCCTGGACCCGGACGGGACCGAGGAGGTACTTCGCGGTGCCGTTCTGGTCGCAGACGGCCACCCACTGCCTCTTGTCATCGTTGGCGCCGGGCAGCTTGGTGTTCTTCTTGGAACAGTCGGCCTCTTGGAACAGCTTGACCGCGGCCTTCTCCTCGGTCGTCGCCGCCGGGGCGGACGTCGCAGGGGCGGGCGTCGCCGCGGGGCCGGGCGTCGCCGCCTGGCTGGGCGTCGCCGAAGGCTTGGCCGTCGCGGACGGCGTAGGCGTGGGAGCGGTCAGCGCCTGCGACAGCGCCCGGCCCTTCGGCGTCGCGGACGGCGTGGCCGCGGAGGCGCTCGCCTTCGCCGTCGGAGTCGCGGAGGCGCCGGGTGACGGACTGGTGGTGGCCTTGCCGGACTTCGTCGGCGTGGGCGCGGGCGCGGCGACGGGCCCCGCCGCGGTCTCGGCGAAGACCTGCCGGAACTGGAGCTTTGCGGTGGTGCCGATCAGCCCCACCACCCGCGACTGGCCCTGGCCGGGCACCTGGACGACGATGACGTTGGTGCCCTGCTTGGCGACCTCCGCCTCCGAGACGCCGAGACCGTTCACTCGGTTTCGCATGATCTCGACAGCCTGGGTCATCTGGTTGCTCGGCGGGGTCTTCCCCTTCTCAGTCACCGCTGTGAGGGTGACGCTGGTGCCGCCCGCCAGATCGAGGGCGAGTTTGGGCTTGATCTGTCCCTGCCAGAACATCAGGCCCGCCAATGCGGCGATGGCGATGAAGAGGGCGGCGAGCGCCCGGCCTGGCTGGGAAACGTTGCTGCGCGGCGGAGCCACTGGTCGTCAGTCTTCCCGTCTGAGGTGATGCCGGCTCGGCGTCAGGCCGAGGGCCTCTCCTATGCCTTGTCGTCGGTCTTGTCGTCGGACTTCGCTAGCGACGGCGGGGCGGTCTTGGCCTCGACGTC
This sequence comes from Actinomycetes bacterium, assembly GCA_025964575.1. GTDB lineage: Bacteria > Actinomycetota > Actinomycetes > Streptosporangiales > Streptosporangiaceae > Actinomadura_E. The sequence goes on along the minus strand of JAOPYO010000348.1, from coordinate 3,243 downwards.
CTTGACCGGAGTCTTCCCGGCCTCACCCTCGGCCTGCTCGTCCGCCGCCTGCTGGCCCTCGGCCTGCTCGCCCTCGGCCTGCTCCTCGGCGTCCTGGTCGTCAGCGTCCTCGCTGTCCTCTGTGTCCTCTGTGTCCTCGAGGACACGCATGATCGCCTGCGCGACGAACTGCGCCTCGACGCCCGGGACGATCTCGAGCACGACCCCATCATCGTTGACCTCGACGACCGTCGCGTACATGCCGCTGGTCGTGATGACCCGGGTGCCGGGCTCCAGGTTCTTCTGCATCTGCTGCTGCTGGCGCTGCTTGTTACGCTGCGGCCTGATCAGGAAGAAGTAGAAGGCCCCGACGATGACGATCAGCGGCAGGAACAAGCCCAGCGGGTTGCTTTGACTGTTCGACGCGGCCGCAAGAATGAATATATTGCCCTGCACGGGGCATCCTTCCAATGTGTTGTGTCCGGCTTTACGCCGGATTGTCGCCACGCATCCAGCCGATGGCCGAGTTACGTGACCAACCCCGGAGTTTAGGGGAGTACTCCAAACACCGGCAACGACGTGACGACTCAGCGCGCCGGGAAGTTCCCGCCAGGCTCACTCGGGATCCTCACCGATATCGAACAGCGTACCGGCGGATGGGAGTACCACCGGCGGCGGTGTGAGCCCGAGATGCTCCCAGGCAGCCGGAGTGGCGATCCGCCCGCGCGGCGTGCGGGCGAGCAGCCCCTGCCGGACCAGGAACGGCTCGGCGACGACTTCGACGGTCTCGGGCTCCTCCCCCACCGAGACGGCAAGGGTGGACAGCCCGACCGGGCCACCGCCGAACTTGCGGAGCAGCGCGGCGAGCACCGCCCGGTCCAGCCGGTCCAGGCCCCGGTCATCGACCTCGTAGAGGGTGAGCGCCGCCTTGGCCAGGTCCTGGGTGACGATCCCGTCGGCGCGAACCTCCGCATAGTCACGGACCCGGCGCAGCAGCCGGTTGGCGATCCGGGGTGTTCCCCTGGACCTCAGTGCGATCTCGACGGCGCCCTCGTCCTGGACGGCGACACCCAGCAGGCCGGCCGACCTGCGGACGATGATCTCCAGCTCGGCGGGTTCGTAGAAGTCCATGTGGGCGGTGAAGCCGAACCGGTCGCGCAGCGGGCCGGGCAGCATCCCCGCGCGCGTCGTCGCGCCCACCATGGTGAAGGGTGCGATGTCGAGGGGGATCGCGGTGGCGCCGGGACCCTTGCCGACGATCACGTCGACCCGGAAGTCCTCCATCGCGACGTAGAGCATCTCTTCTGCGGGCCGTGCCATCCGGTGGATCTCGTCGATGAACAGCACCTCGCCCTCGGAGAGGGTCGAGAGCATCGCGGCGAGATCACCCGCCCGCTCGATGGCGGGGCCTGAGGTGATCCGCAACGGCTGGCCCAGCTCCGCCGCAATGATCATCGCCATGGTGGTCTTACCGAGCCCGGGACCGCCGGACAGCAGCACATGATCGGGAGGCCGGTTGCGCCGCAGGGCGCTCTGCAGCACCAGCGACAGCTGCTCACGCACCCGCTCCTGGCCGATGAAATCCTCCAGCCGCTTGGGGCGCAGCGCCGCGTCGATGGCTTGATCGTCCACATCCGGCAACGGCGACACCACCCGCTCTTCCGGCGAGGTCACTCGCCCTCCCCTCCATGATCATGCAATCGTTCGTCGAACGATTGCATGATCACGCGGGTGGAGGGGGTCATGAGGGGCTCAGCTTCTTGAGCGCGGCCCTGAGGAGCGTGGCTATCGGCGGCGCTTCCATGCCCTCTGACTGGTCGGCAAGATCCCCGGCGACGGCCTCCACGGCCGCGTCGGCGTCCCTGGCGGTCCAGCCGAGATTGATCAGCCCGGCGTGCACCTGGTCCCGCCAGGCAGCGGTACGGGTGGGCGTGATCAGGTCGGGGCCGTCGCCGATCGGGCCACCGAGCCTGTCCTTGAGTTCCAGCACGAGCCGCTGAGCGCCCTTGCGGCCGATCCCGGAGACCTTCATCAGGGCGTTGAGGTCCTCGGCGGCCACGGCCCGGCGGAGTCCGTTGGGCGTGTGCGTCGCCAGCACGGCCAGCGCCAGCCGGGGGCCGATGCCGCTGGCGGTCTGCAGCAGCTCGAAGACCGTACGCTCGTCCTCGTCGGAGAAGCCGTACAGGGTCAGCGAGTCCTCCCGCACGATCAATGAGGTCGGCAGATGCGCCGGATCCCCCACCCGCAGGGTGGCGAGGGTGGCCGGGGTGCACTGGACCGAAAGGCCCACGCCGCCCACGTCGACCACGGCCCCGTCCACTCCGGCCGATGCGATCTTGCCGCTCACGAACGCGATCACTGCTTCGTCCCTTCTCGCGGCGGTCGTGCGCCATAACCCCGGCGGGCCGGGACCACGCCCTGAGCGGCACGGCTCGCCGCGGCCAGCTTGGCCTGGGCGCCACCGCGCCATACGTGGCAGATGGCCAGGGCCAGGGCGTCGGCGGCGTCGGCCGGCTTGGGCGCGGCGTCGAGCCGCAACAGCCGGGTCACCATCATCGTCACCTGGGCCTTGTCCGCGCGCCCGTTCCCGGTGACCGCGGCCTTGGCCTCGCTCGGGGTGTGCAGCGCGACGGGCAGTCCGCGGCGGGCCGCACAGACGATCGCCACCGCGCCCGCCTGGGCGGTGCCCATCACGGTACGGACGTTGTGCTGGGCGAACACCCGCTCCACGGCCACCGCGTCAGGGCGTACCGCGTCCAGGATCTCCTCCAGGCCCCGCTCCAACTCGACCAGCCTGGTGCCGATGTCATCGTCCGGGCTGGTCCGGATCACACCCACCCGTACCAGGATCAGCGGCTTGCCGGGCGATCCGTCCACCACGCCGACACCACATCTGGTGAGCCCAGGGTCAACACCCAGCACCCGCACGGCCCACTCCTTCGATCACCTGTTCGGACTGAAGGCTATCCCCCCGCCGACATGTTCTCGCACTCCCCCAAGGCGTGTCGCACGGCGTGGCTCAGCAGCCCGGCGAGCCACTACGGAGAGTAATATCTCACACGTGGTCCACCTGTGATCATGACGCTCTGTGCGGTTCAGATCGGGGACCGTTCAGCACAGACCTAGAATTCCCATGGGCCACGCCCCGCCGCCGGGGCCCTTGGGCCGCGAGCCGCGGCAGGGCGGATCTGCACGGGGCCGCCGTGTCAGGGGCGTTGCCCCGGCCCGGCGGCCCGTTTCTCGAAAAGATCAGTCTCGGAAAGA
>JAOPYO010000242.1 GCA_025964575.1 Actinomycetes bacterium | reverse complement strand
ATCTCCGAGCCGCTGGAGAAGCAGTCCCGCATCCCGCTCTACCGCCGGGCTCAGGGCTTCGGCTTCCCCGGCCTCCGAGTGGACGGCAACGACGTGTTCGCCTGCCTGGCAGTGACCCGGCGTGCCCTGGAGGCTGCCCGCACCGGCCAGGGCCCGACGCTGATCGAGGCCTTCACCTACCGGATGGGTGCGCACACCACCACCGACGACCCCTCCCGCTACCGGCTCCAGGCAGAGCTGGAGTCATGGAAGTTGAAGGACCCGATCGAACGGGTCAAGTCGTATCTGGTCAAGAACCAGCTGGCCTCCCCGGACTTCTTCGAGCAGGTCGAGGCCGAGGCCAAAAAGATCGGTTCCGACGTGCGCAAACAGTGTCTGGAACTACCCGACCCGCCGCCATCCGCGCTGTTCGAGCACGTCTACGCCGAACCTCATGCACTGATCACCGAAGAGCAGGAGAAGTACGCCGCGTACCTCGCTGACTTTGCCGACCTCACGGATGGTGAGTGATGGCGGCCGAGACCCTCACCCTGGCGAAGGCGCTCAACGCGGGGATGCGCCGGGCGATGGAGGACGATCCCAAGGTCCTCATCATGGGCGAGGACGTCGGCCGGCTCGGCGGCGTCTTCCGGGTGACCGACGGGCTGCAGAAAGACTTCGGTGAGGAGCGGGTCATCGACACCCCGCTGGCCGAGTCGGGCATCGTGGGCACGGCGATCGGGCTGGCGCTGCGCGGCTACCGACCCATCTGCGAGATCCAGTTCGACGGGTTCGTGTTCCCGGCCGCCGACCAGATCATCACCCAGCTGGCGAAGATGCACCTGCGCTCGCTGGGCCAGGTCAAGCTGCCGGTGGTGATCCGGATCCCCTGCGGCGGCGGTATCGGCGCGGTGGAGCACCACAGCGAGTCGCCGGAGGCCTACTTCACCCACACCGCGGGGCTGCGGGTGGTGGTCTGCTCCAACCCTGCGGACGCGTACACGATGATCCGGCAAGCGGTCGCCTGCGACGACCCCGTGATCTTCTTCGAGCCCAAGCGCCGCTATTGGGACAAGACCCCGGTGGACACTGACGCGGACCTCGCCGCGGCCACACCGATGGGCAGTGCCGTGGTGGCGCTGCCGGGCACCGATGTGACCGTGCTGGCCTACGGGCCGAGCGTGAAAACGTGTCTGCAAGCGGCCGCCGCATCGGAGGACCGGTCGTTGGAGGTCATCGACCTGCGATCCCTGAACCCGCTGGACACGCCCACGGTCATCGAGTCGGTGCGCAAGACCGGCCGGTGCGTGGTCGTGCACGAGGCGCCTGTGTTCTCGGGCTATGGCGCCGAGCTGGCCGCCCGGATCACCGAGACCTGCTTCTATCACCTGGAGGCGCCGGTGCTTCGGGTCGGGGGATTCTCCACGCCCTACCCGCCATCCCGGCTGGAGGACCACTTCCTGCCGGATCTGGATCGGATCCTGCATGCCGTCGACCAGACCTTCGGATGGTGATCATGGCCGAGCTCAAGCAGTTCAAGCTGCCCGATGTGGGCGAGGGTCTCACCGAGGCGGAGATCGTCAAGTGGCATGTGCGGCCGGGCGACACCGTCGAGGTCAACCAGACGATCGTAGAGATCGAGACCGCCAAGGCGATCGTGGAACTGCCCTGCCCCTTCGAGGGAGTGGTCGCGGAGCTGCACGCCGCCGAAGGTGAGACCGTGGATGTGGGCGTCCCGATCATCTCCGTGGACGTCGCGCGGACCCTGGCGCTCCAGGAGGACCTGGTCCCCGCCCCCGCCCCCGCCCCCGCCGAAGATGTCCCCCACTCACTGGCCACCGACCCGGGGACGCATGTCGGGCCGACGGTCGGTCCCGAAGAGCCCAAGCGCCAGCCGGTGCTCGTCGGCTATGGGGTGAAGCCCGGCGCCACCAAGCGCCGCCCCCGCAAACAGACCCGGGTGGCCGTTGAAGGAGTTGAGGGACAGGCCACCGCCACCGCCGGCCGGGTCGCCACGCTCGCCAAGCCTCCCGTACGGAAGCTGGCGAAGGACCTCGGCGTGGACCTGACCGGGATCTCCGGGTCCGGTCCACAGGGCTCCATCACCCGGGACGACGTCCAATCGGCCGTACGAGCCGTACCCGCTCCGGCTTTCACTCCCGCGCCGGCGCGTGCGGGGGCTCCGGAACAGACCGCACGAGAGGAACGGATCCCCATCCGGGGGGTTCGCAAGCACACCGCCAAGGCCATGACGCGCTCGGCCTTCACGGCTCCGCATGTCACCGAGTTCCTCCAGGTGGACGCGACCGAGACGATGACGGCGGTGCGGCGGCTTCGCGGGCTACCCGAGTTCGCCGAGGTCAAGGTGTCGCCGCTGCTGCTGGTGGCCAAGGCCCTGCTGGTGGCGGTGGCCCGGCATCCGATGATCAACTCCTCGTGGGATGAGGAAGCCCAGGAGATCGTGGTCAAGCACTACGTGAACCTGGGCATCGCGGCGGCCACCGAACGCGGCCTGATCGTCCCCAACATCAAGGACGCTCAGGAGCTCTCGCTGCCGGAGCTGGCACGGGCGCTCACGAGTCTGGGCGAGACTGCGCGTGCCGGGAAGACCTCGCTGGAGTCGATGACCGGTGGCACGATCACGATCACCAACGTGGGGGTCTTCGGTGTCGACGCCGGCACTCCGATCCTCAGCCCGGGTGAGACCGCCATCCTGGCCTTCGGTCAGATCCGGGAGCTGCCCTGGGTATACGAGGGGCAACTGGCCATCCGCCAGGTGACGACGCTGTCGCTCTCCTTCGACCACCGCATCGTCGACGGTGAACTCGGCTCCGCGGTCCTCCGCGACGTCGGCGCGGGATTGGAGGATCCCCTCCGCCTCCTCGCCTGGAGCTGAGCGTCCGGAACGTGACGACGGCATCGGGGGGCCGGCTCAGGGCGCCGGCTCCCCCTGCCGGAACTGCTGTCCAAAATGCCCGGAACAAGCGAATGATTGGTTCTCTCTTGGGGAAGAACAGGTGCGGGCTCACAACACTGTGACCTACGTCTCATGGCGTCTCCCGAGGAGGCCAACGTGCCCGCTCCAGCGACCCGTCAAGGGACGACCCCCCAGCAGATAGCCGTCTGGGGAGGTGTCGGCCTGGTCGGCGCCATCGCGTGGGGCATGATCGCTCTGGCTCGTGGCGAGCGGATCTCCGCCGTCTGGCTGGTGTTCGCCGCACTCGCCTCGTACGCGATCGCCCATCGCTTCTACTCCCGTTTCCTCGCCTACAAGGTGCTCCGCGTCGACGACACCCGCGCGACCCCGGCGGAGCGGATGAACAACGGCACGGACTTCCATCCGACCGACCGCCGGGTGCTCTTCGGTCACCACTTCGCCGCGATCGCCGGGGCCGGCCCACTGGTGGGCCCGGTGCTGGCCGCACAGATGGGATATCTGCCGGGCACCCTCTGGATCATCGTCGGCGTCATCTTCGCGGGAGCGGTCCAGGACATGGTCGTCCTGTTCTTCTCCATGCGCCGGGGCGGGCGCAGCCTCGGCCAGATGGCACGCGAGGAGATCGGCCCGGTCGGCGGCACCGCCGCGCTGATCGCCGTGCTCTCCATCATGACCATCCTGTTGGCGGTGCTGGCACTGGTCGTGGTGAACGCGCTGAAGGGCTCCCCCTGGGGGACCTTCTCCATCGTGATGACGGTCCCCATCGCCCTGTTCATGGGCTTCTACATGCGCTATCTGCGGCCCGGCCGGGTGGTGGAGACCTCGGTGATCGGAATCGCGCTGCTGCTGCTGGCCATTGTCGGTGGTGGCTGGGTGTCCGAGTCCGGGCTGGCCGATGCGTTCACCTGGTCGCCGCGGACGCTGGTCCTGGTGCTGGTGGGGTACGGGTTCGTCGCGTCGGTGCTGCCGGTCTGGATGCTGCTGGCCCCCCGCGACTACCTCAGCGCGTTCATGAAGGTCGGCGTCGTGGTCATGCTGGCGGGGGCGATCCTGATCGCCCGGCCGATGCTGCAGACCAAGGGGTTCACCGACTTCGCCTTCAACGGCCAGGGTCCGGTCTTCGCCGGCTCGCTGTTCCCGTTCGTCTTCATCACGATCGCCTGCGGGGCCCTCTCCGGCTTCCACTCTCTGATCTCCTCCGGCACCACGCCGAAGCTGATCGAGAAGGAGTCGCAGATACGGGTCATCGGCTATGGCGCCATGCTCACCGAGTCGTTTGTGGCGATCATGGCCCTGGTCGCGGCCTGCGTGATCGACCCGGGACTGTACTTCGCCATGAACATGCCCGGCCCGGCACTCGGCCCGACGCTGGAGACGGCCTCCCAGGCGGTGGGGCACATCGGCTTCACCATCTCCCCGGACCAACTGGCCACGGCGGCCAAATCCGTCCATGAGACCACCCTGGTGGGCCGCAGCGGCGGCGCCCCCACCCTCGCCATCGGCATCAGCCAGATCCTGTCCGACATCTTCGGCGGGGACTCGCTCAAAGCGTTCTGGTACCACTTCGCGATCATGTTCGAGGCGCTGTTCATCCTCACCACCGTGGACGCGGGCACCCGGGTGGGCCGCTTCATGCTGCAGGACACCGTGGGCAACGTCTGGAAGAAGGCAGGAGAGGTCAGCTGGAAGCCGGGGCTCTACGCCTCCAGTGCCGTGGTCGTCGGCGCCTGGGGCTACTTCCTGTGGACCGGGGTCAACGATCCGCTGGGCGGCATCAACCAGCTGTTCCCGCTGTTCGGCATCGCCAACCAGTTGCTCGCGGCGATCGCCCTCGCGGTGGCCACCACGCTGTTGATCAAGACTGGCCGGGTGAAGTACGTCTGGGTGACGTTGATCCCGCTGGTCTGGGATGCCGTGGTGACCCTCACCGCCTCCTGGGAGAAGGTGTTCTCCGACGACGTCAAGGTCGGTTTCTTCGCCCAGCGGGACCTCTATCAGAAGGCCCTCGACGCGGGGAAGACCTCACTCGGCACCGCCAAGACGCCCGGCCAGATGCACCAGGTGGTCGTCAACGCCACCGTCGACGGGGTGCTGGCAGCGTTCTTCGCGCTGATGGTGGTGATCGTGCTGCTGGACGCCGTACGAGTGTGGATCAAGACGCTCAGGGCCGCCGTACCGCCGCCCACCACCGAGGACCCGCATGTGGAGTCGGAGCTCTGGGCGCCGTCCGGGCTCATCGCGACCGCCGAGGAGCGCGAGATCATGCGGTCCCGGACGCGCGAGTCCGTAGAGGCGGGGACATGAGTCCCCGCGATCGGCTGCGCACCGCGTGGCGGCTGGTCCGCGAGTTCTCGGGCGAGCGGGCGTACGAGATCTACCTCGAGCATCAGCAGCGGCACCACCCTGGCGAGCCGGTGCTGGACGAGCGGGAGTTCTGGCGCCGGCACATCGACGCCCGCGACCACAACCCCAAGGTCGGCTGCTGCTGATGGCTCGATCAGATCGCCGGAGGCGGGTTGTCGCCGTTGTAGAGATTCTCGCGATCGACGCCTCGGGCCGTCCTGGTGGAGCGGCTCGTGAGGAGAAACTGCAACAGGAACGACACTCCACCGACGATCATGAGGATGACCCCGATGACATGCACGTCGACGGGGCTCGTCATGGCGGTAGGGCTGATCGCGAACTTGAGAATCGCCCCAAGGGTGATCGTGAAGATACTGACGCCGACACCCATGGCCATGACCTCCGGGGGGAAGATTCCAATGCCGCTGCTCTAAGTATTCCGCTGAAAGGCTCCGCCACACTAGCCCGTTGATCACACAACGGTGGCGGTTCGGCTCCTTCGGGGGCTGGGAGCCGAGACTTTCATCCGGTTGATACCCAACGCAGCGGTCCCCGTCACTCTCGGGGTGACGGGGACCGCTGCACAGCGCGATCAGAACGCTTCTTCGGGCAACTCCATCAGGTCGAGCGTGGTGGTCTCGGTGATCACACGGTCCGAGGCCAGCCGCGGCAGCACGGTGGTGCAGAAGAACTGCGCCGAGGCCACCTTGCCGGTGTAGAACGACTGGTCGGAGGCGGAGACGCCCTCGCCGCCCAGCTTGGCCAGCGCGACCTCGGCCTGACGGCAGAGCAGCCAGGCGACGATGACGTCACCCAGGGCCAGCAGGAGGCGGGTGCTGTTGAGGCCGACCTTGTAGATCTCCTTCGGGTTCTCCAGGGAACCCAGCGCCCACCCGACCATCGGGTTGATGATTCCCTCGAGGTCCTCGATCGCGGCACCCAGCAGAGCGCGCTCGGTCTTGAGCCGGCCGTTGCCCGCGTCGCTCTGCGCGAAGGCCTTGATCTCGCCGGTCAGGACCTTGAGCGCCTCACCCTGGTCCCGAAGGATCTTGCGGAAGAACAGGTCCAGGCCCTGGATCGCGGTGGTGCCCTCATAAAGGGTGTCGATCTTGGAGTCCCGGATGTACTGCTCGATCGGGTATTCCTGCAGGAAGCCCGAGCCGCCCAGGGTCTGCAACGACTCCGAACCGAGCAGCGCGTACGCCCGCTCCGAGCCGAAGCCCTTGACGATCGGCAGCAGCAGATCGTTGATCTTCTCGGCCAGCGCGTCCCTGCGACCCTCGTGCTCGGCGATCTGCACGGAGTCCTGGTAGGAGGCGGTGAGGAGCACCAGCGCCCGCATGCCCTCGGCGTACGCCTTCTGGGTCATGAGGCTGCGGCGCACGTCCGGGTGGTGGGTGATGGTCACCCTCGGCGCCGTCTTGTCGGTCATCTGGGTGAGGTCGGCGCTCTGCACCCGCTCCTTGGCGTACTCGAGGGCGTTGAGATAGCCGGTGGAGAGGGTGGCGATGGCCTTGGTGCCGACCATCATCCGCGCGGACTCGATGACGAGGAACATCTGCTTGATGCCCTCGTGAACGTCACCGACCAGGTAGCCGATGGCCGGGTGCTTCTCGCCGAAGGTGAGCTCGCAGGTCGTGGAGACCTTGATGCCCATCTTCTTCTCTACGTTGGTGACGTAGGCGCCGTTGCGCTCGCCCAGTTGACCGGTCTCGACATCGACGAGATACTTCGGCACGAGGAAGAGCGACAGGCCCTTGGTGCCGGGCCCGGCGCCCTCGGGGCGAGCGAGCACCAGGTGGAAGATGTTCTCGTCCATGTCGTGCTCGGCGCTGGTGATGAAGCGCTTGACACCCTCGATGTGCCACGTTCCGTCGGCCTGCTGGATGGCTTTGGCCCGGCCGGCGCCGACGTCGGAGCCCGCGTCGGGCTCGGTCAGCACCATGGTGGCGCCCCACTGACGCTCGAGCGCCAGTTGCGCGAACTTCTTCTGCTCAGGCGTGCCGATGTTGTGGAGGATCTGGGCGAAGCCGGGGCCGGAGGAGAACATGTAGACGGCCGGGTTGGCGCCCAGGATCTGCTCGGCGACGGCCCAGGTGAGGCTGCGCGGCGCACCGGTGCCACCGAACCCGGAGTCGAGGTCGATGCGGAACCACTCCGCGTCCATGTACGCCTTGAAGGACTTCTTGAAGCCCTCCGGCATCGTCACCGTGTTGGTGGCCGGGTCGAACTTCGGCGGGTTGCGGTCGGAGTCCTCGAAGGACTCGGCGATGACGCCCGTGGCGAGGCGGTTCACTTCGTCGAGGATGCTGCGAACGGTGTCCTCGTCCAGGTCCGCGTACGGCCCGCTGCCGAGAAGGTCCTGGCGGTTGAACACCTCGAAGAGGTTGAACTCCAGGTCGCGGAGGTTGCTCTTGTAGTGCCCCATGGTGACGCCCCGTCAGTCCGGCGGGCGGTTCGCGCCCTGCTTACATACTGGTCAGTAACTCAACTACATGCTACCCGTCAGTAATGTCTGCGGCCACCCCGATAGAAGAGTGGTCTGCCTCACCCCGAGCCATCCCAAGAGGCTGGAAACCGTGACTCAACTGACATGTGGGGCGGAAGCGCGGGAACGTAACGTCTTCTTGCAGCGATTCATCAGGACGGAAAGCCAGGGAGAGATCGGGCATAGTGGCGGAACGCTCTGACCCTCCGGGTCGCCTCATGTCCTGGCTGGCCAACGGCCGGCTGCCCGTCCAGAACCGGCCGCCGGCCCGGCTGTCCCCGGTGGAGCAGGAGCTCTGGGCGGCCTACCCGACCGGGGCTCTGGTCGATCTGACCAGCCGTACGAACCGGACCGTACGGGCGAGTGTGCTGGCCCAGCTGCTGCTCGGCGGCTGCGAGGTACGAGCCGGGTTCGTACCGGCCGTACGGCTGCGCGGCGCCCGCATCACCGGAGGGCTGGACATCTCCGGGGGGCGGGTCGAATGCGAGCTCCGGCTGGAGAAGTGCGTGTTGACGGAGGCACCGAAGTTCGCCAACGCACAGACCCGGCAGGTGCGTTTCGCCGACTGTGAGCTGCCCGGCTTCGACGGCGGCGGACTGCGCTGTGACGGTTATCTGAGCATGTCCGGTTCGACCATCACCGGGCTGCTCAAGCTGAACCGCGCCCAGCTGCTGGGCGGATTCCGGCTGAACCACACGAAGATCTCCAACCCGGATCCGGACGACTGGGCGGTGTTCACCGGAGGGCTGATCGTGGAGGCCGGGGCCTTCATCCGCCATGCCGAGATCACCGGTGGCATGCGGCTGGTCGGGGCCCGGATGAACAGCGGGCTCTTCATGGAGGGCACGGTCCTGCGCAACCCCGGCGGGATCGCGCTGGACGCGGAGAACATCATCGTCGCGGATGCGATGGAATGCAGCCACGGCTTCACCACCGAGGGCACGGTCAATCTACGCAGCGCGCGGATCAACGGCACGCTCTCCTTCTCGCGCGGGGTGCTGCGCGGCGCAGGCAGGTTGGCCCTGCAAGGCAGCAACATGAACGTCGACGAGCTGATCCTCTGGACTGAAGGTCGGATCGAAGGGACGGTCGCGCTGTCGCACTCCCGGATCGGCGTCATCCTGGACAGCGCACAAAGCTGGCCCACCGAACTGTGGCTCAATGGGGCGATCTACGACTCGCTGCGCGGCGCGGCGCCCAAGGAGCGACTCGGCTGGGTCGACCGGGACAAGCGGTTCTATCTCCAGCCCTACGAGCAGCTCGCCGACTGGTATCGCCGCAACGGCCACGACGATCTGGCCCGCAAGGCACAGCTGGCCAAGATGCGAGCACGGCGCGGAGTGCTCAAGCCGGCCGGCCGTATCCCCGGGCTCCTGCTGGATTGGACGGTCGGGTACGGCTACCAGCCGTGGCGGGCCGCCGTGTGGTTCGCCCTGCTGCTGACGGTCGGGACCACGGTGTTCAGCCTCGTCCCTCCGCATTCCATCAAGCAGCCGGGCGAGCAGCCGCACTACAACGCGTTCGCCTACACCCTGGATCTGCTGATGCCGGTCACCATGTTCGGGCAGCGAGACGCCTGGGACCCGACCGGATGGACCCAGTGGCTGGCGTACTCCCTGATCGTGACCGGCTGGATGCTGGCCACCGCCCTGATCGCGGGTGTCACCCGGGTTTTGCGGCCCAACTGAGGCAAGGTCACGACACACTGTTCATTTGACCGGCCTGTTCATCTGACGACGGAAGGTATGACGTGGGGACCTATCTGATCACCGGGGCGACGGGCGTTATCGGCACGGCGGTCGCCGAGCTGCTGCAAGAGGATCGGCACGACCTGATCCTGGTCGGCCGATCGCCGGATCGGCTGGCCACGCTGGTCGAGCACCTCGGTTCCCCGGTCCTCGGCCAGACCCAGGCCATCTCTCGCGAGCGGCTGACCGGCTCTCCTTCCGTGGCTTCGAACATTCAGACCCTGGTGCTCGACCTGACCGAGCCCCGGCGGATGGAGGCGGCGCTGGCCGTGGCCGAACTCCCGGACCGGCTGGACGGGGTCGTGCACAGTGCGGGGGTCGTGCAACTGGGCCGGGTCGCCGATCTGGAGGCCGACGACTGGATCGACCAGCTCATGGTCAACCTGGTCGGCGCGGCCGAGCTGACCCGGCTGCTGCTGCCGGCCCTGCGAACGGCCGAGGGCCACGTCGTCTTCGTCAACTCCGGCGCCGGGCTGCGCACCCAGCCCGGCTGGTCCGCCTACGCGGCCGGCAAGCACGGACTGCGTGCGCTGGCCGACGCGCTGCGCGCCGAGGAGCCCTCGCTGGCGGTGACATCCGTCTTCCCGGGGCGCACGGCCTCGGAGATGCAGCGGAAGGTACGGGCCCAGGAGGGCGCGGCGTACGACCCCGAGGTGTTCATTCAGCCGCTCACGGTGGCCAAGGTCATCGTCCACGCGCTCGAGACCCCCCACGACGCCGTCGTCACCGACGTCACCGTCCGCCCCCGCGAGCTCCGATAAGCGCCAAAGGGATCATCCGTTCTGCTCTGCATGCAGGATGCCGAGCAGGCGCGTGACCTCGGCGGTGACGGCGTCCCGGCCGGCGCCCAGGTAAGCGCGGGTGTCGACGACCGCCGGGTGGGCGGCGAGATGGTCACGTACGGCCGCGGTGAACGCCTTGTTGAGGTGTGTCGCTATGTTGATCTTGGTCATACCGCGCGCCACCGCCTCCGCCAGGCCCGCGTCGGACACCCCGGAGGACCCGTGCAGTACGAGGGGTACGGGGACCGCGCCATGCAGGGTGCCGATGAGCGCGAAGTCCAGCTCGGCGTCGCGGGTGAGCATCGCATGGGAGGAGCCGACGGCCACGGCCAGGGCGTCCACGCCGGTCGCCTCGGCGTACGCGGCGGCCTCCCCGGGATCGGTCCGGGCTCCCGGGGCATGCACTCCGTCTTTGCCGCCCACCTCGCCGAGCTCGGCTTCGACCCACACGCCGGAGCGGTGGCAGAACTCCACGATCTCGGCGGTGGCCTTGACGTTGTCGGCGTAGTCGAGAGTGGAGGCGTCGAACATCACGGAGGAGAAACCGAGCGTGACCGCCTCACGCACCAGTTGCACGCTGGTGGCATGGTCGAGGTGGACGGAGACGGGGGAGCGCGCGTTCTCTGCCGCTGACAGCACGGCGCGCGCCAATGGCGCCAGGGCCCCGTGGTAGCGCACGGCGTTCTCACTGATCTGCACGATGACCGGTGCTCGGGCCGCCTCGGCGCCGGCGATGATCGCTTCCAGGTGCTCGAGTTGTATGACATTGAACGCGAGCGCTCCGTGGCCGGCCGCCGCGGCGGTCGTCACAGTGCGTCCGGTGCCGATGAGAGGCATGGCTGTCCTTCGATAGGTGAGGGATCGCGGCTTGCGGGCCGTTCATCCGGCCCGCAACCGCCGGGGCCGTTCGGGGCGGTCGTGGAAGATCAGCCGGAAGCTGTCCTCATCGATGTCGGGGCCGAGCAGCGTGCCGCGCTGCTGGAGCGCGGTGGCCGCCCACCGGAGAGCGACCCGCAGGGCCGGCTCGCCGGAGGCGCCGCCCGCGAGAAATCCGGACAGCAGGGCGTCGCCCGCACCGACGGCGCTTCGAGGGCTGTCGACGATCACCTCGGCGTGCAGGACCGTGCTGCCCTCGACGAGCAGCACGCCATCCGGTCCGAGGCTGGCCAGAACCGTACGCGCGCCCAGATCCTGCAGACGACGCGCGGCGTCCAGGGCCTCGCCGAGCGTCGTCACCGACATCCCTGCCGCTTCTCCCAGCTCATGCGCGTTCGGCTTGATCAGATCGGGGCCGGCGGGCAGCGCGGCGAGGAGCGGTGGTCCCGAGCTGTCGATGGCCACCCGTACGCCGACCGTGCCCGCCTGCCGGACCATTCGGGCGTACAGGTCTTGGGGGGCATCGTGCGGCAGGCTGCCCGAGCCGACCAGCCAGGACGCCTGCGCCGAAGTCTTGATCACTGCGTCGAGCAGTGCCTCCACCTCGTCGGCCGACAGCACCGGACCAGGTTCATTGATCTTGGTGACGGTGCCGTCAGGCTCGAGGATGCTCACGTTGCTGCGCACGTTGCCCGCGATGGGGACGCACACGTGGTCGATGCCGACTTCCTCCAGCATCGCCGCGAGCCGGGTGCCGTCGGGGCCGCCGATCGGGAGCACCGCGCGGGCCGAGAAGCCGTGGGTTCGCAGCGCGAGAGCCACGTTCACGCCCTTGCCGCTGGGCTCGCTCCAACTGGAATCGCAGCGGTGCACCTCGCCCCGGGCCAGCCGGTCGACGGCCAGGGTGCGGTCGACGCTCGGATTGGGGGTCACGGTGACGATCACGTCCGGATCACCTTCCGCAGACCCGCGGCCTCCAGGCGGCGCGCGTCGTGTTCGGACAGACCGTCGTCGGTGATGAGCACGTCGATGTCGGTGAGGTCGGCGTACTTGTACAAGCTGGTGCGGTCGTGCTTGCTGTTGTCGGCGAGCAGGACGCGCCGGCGGGCGGCGGAGAGCATGAGGCGCTTGACCGTGGCCTCGGACTCGTCCGGGGTGCTCAGTCCGTGCTCGCTGGACAGGGAGTTGGTGCCCAGGAAGGCAACGTCGACTCGGATCTCCGACAGAGCACTGATGGCCCAGTTGTCGACCTCGGCGAAGGTGCGGG
This sequence comes from Actinomycetes bacterium, assembly GCA_025964575.1. Taxonomy (GTDB): domain Bacteria; phylum Actinomycetota; class Actinomycetes; order Streptosporangiales; family Streptosporangiaceae; genus Actinomadura_E. The sequence goes on along the minus strand of JAOPYO010000242.1, from coordinate 2,590 downwards.
CGCGGACCCGGCCGCCCAGTGTGTGAACGTTCAGGCGGGGCCTGCTGACCAGGGCAAGGGCGATGGTGAGGGTGTTGGTGAAAACGTTCAGATCCCGGTCGGCGGGGAACATCTCGGCCAGTAACGTGGTGGTGGACCCGGAGTCCAGGATGACCGCGCCCTCCCGCGGCACATGGGCGAGGGCCGCCTGGGCGATGCGCCGCTTCTCCTCCAGGTTGCCGGTCCGGGCGGACACCGCGGGCTCGAAGGACAGGTCCTCGATGGCGATGGCACCTCCGTGAACCCGGCGCAACAGTCCGCTGCGCTCGAGTTGCAGGAGGTCCTTGCGGATCGTCTCGGTGGACACCTTCAGCTGCTCTGCCATCGTGCCGGCGTCCAGCCTGCCCCGGCTGCGCACTGTCTGCACGATCACCTGGTGGCGCTCCGCGGCATAGTGGGTGCGTGCCGTAGCTGTCGAGGGTTCCGGCCGGTCGGCCGAATCGGTCGTCATCAGTGTTGCCTTCGTCCTTTCCGCGGCCGGGGCCGTGCGCTCGCGCGTGGTGCCCCGGCCGTTCGCCAGTCGTGCGCCACGACTGTGCGGCTAGCGATGGGTCGGGTGGGAGGCCCGTTCTCGCCGAGTCTGACTCTGGTCCGCCCCGCCGTCCAGCAGGATCTGATCGGCTTCCCTCGAGCCCTGAACCTGGCCGAAACTCACGACGAGTCCGGCGGCACGGCCGCCGAGCAGCGCGGCCCCGCGGCCTCCTGCCTCACCCACCGCCGCGACGCCGACCTCACCCCAGGCGTTGCGACGCAGTTCCCGTACGGCTGCGCTGCGCGCCCAACCGCCGGTCATGATCACCCGCCGGTGCGGCCCGAGCACAGCGGTCATGTTCGCGTCCATCCGCACGACCTTGGAGGCGGCGGACTCCAGCGCCGCGTACCAGGCCCTGCCCGGCGTGGCATCACGGCCGATCCCGGCCAGCACAACGCTCCCGTCCGACGTCAGCTCGGCGCTCACGGTGCCGGCACCGTGCCGCAGCGCCTCGGTATCGATGGCCGCGAGCTCCGATGGACCGAAGCCGAGCATCCGCTGGACGTTCTGCAGCAGCAACCCACCCCGGGTGTCGCCCAGGAGGGCCAGACGGCCCGGGAGGACATGGCGGCCCACAGTCACCCCGGCGGCGACCAGTCGAAGGACCGCGTCGGAGGAGATGGGGGCGGGGACCGTGCGCACCAGGGCCTCAGCGGTTCCACATGAGTCGAGCTGATCGCCGTCGCCGGCGGCTCCCGCTCCGAGCGCGGCCGCGAGGTGGTCGTGGCCCGCCACCGTGAGCACCGCTCCGGCCAGCCGCTCCCCCGCCCAGTCGGCGGTCACCCGGCCCAGCGGCGTCCCCGCCTGGACCAGCGGGGGCAACAGCGTCTCCCGTACCCCTGACCATTCCAGGGCCGATGGCCACCAGCGCCCGCTGTCCACCTGGAGCCACCCCGTGCGCGAGGCGAGGGAGAGTTCGCTCGCCTCCTCACCGCCCAGTGCGCGCACGACCCACTCTGCGATGCCCAGCCGGCGCACCGCACGTTCTGTCTCTGCCCTGTGGTCGATCAGCCAGCGATGCTTGGTCAGGGACCACTGGGGCAGGATCGGAAGCCCCGTGACACCGGCGAACGTGTCGGCGCCGAGGTCGTCGGCAAGCCGCTCCACCAGCGCGCGGTCGCGGTCGTCGTGCCAGGCGATCACCGGCGCGACCGGCTCACCCCGGCCATCGAGTAGCACTCCCGACTCGCCCATGCTCGCCACTCCGACGGCGGCCACGGGGCCTGCCGGGGCCTGCGCCAACGCTGCCGCGATCGCCAGGCCGACCGCCGTCAGGATCGTTGCCGGCTCGACCTCGATCCCATCGCGCGTGACCTGCCATTCCAGCGGGGCCTTCCCGTTGGCCACCTCACGGCCGTCTGCCGTGCACACGGTGACCTTGCACGAGGTGGTGCCGACGTCCACGCCCACCAACAGAGCGTCTGGCATGACCACGTCCTCCCAGCAGCACCTGTAATCAACTTGCTTCTGTTTGTTTTTAGTTGCGTTTACATGGGATGTCAACGCGCACAACCCCTTGACATCCCATGTAAACGCAACTAAAAACAGCACTTAACAAGAAGGAAACACCATTTTCCAGGTGTGCTGGGAGACCGGTTCGCGCCGGGCCATCGATCTCGGCCTTGGCGTCCGCCGGTGCCGCGGGGCTTCCGACGCGACCTTCCGATACCAGAGAAGAGGGAGAGTGTCTCGAATGGCATTGCCAAGACGCGTTCTCGGAGTGGGCGCAGTGGCCGTCGTCGTCCTGGCGTCAGGTTGCGCCGGCGCGGGCGGCGGCAGCGGGAGCGACGGCAAGTCGGTGAACGTGCTGATGGTGAACAACCCCCAGATGCTCGACCTGCAGAAACTGACCGCGGCCAACTTCACCAAGCAGACCGGCATCAAGGTCAACTTCACCGTCCTCCCCGAGAACGACGTACGGGACAAGATCAGCCAGGAGTTCTCCAGCCAGTCCGGGAACTACGACGTGGCGTCGATCAGCAACTACGAGGTGCCGATCTATGCCAAGAACAAGTGGCT
>JAOPYO010000161.1 GCA_025964575.1 Actinomycetes bacterium | reverse complement strand
CGGACGAGCCGCCCGGCCTCGCCCTCGCGGGCCGCGTTCTCGACGTAGCCGTAGGCGGCGGGGAACCGCTGGCGCAGAACTCCGAGAAGCTGGAGCGCCTCGCCACCGCCACCGCCGTACATCGCGGAGAGAAGCGCGATCTTCGCCTTGTCCCGCGGGCTCGGGACAGCCGCCTCAGGAGCCCCGCCGGCGGCCGCCGGGGGCTTGGCAGAACTCTTGGCAGGGCTGTCGAAAGCCTCCGCCAGCGCGGCGTAGAGGTCACCGTGGGCGGCCGCGGTGGCGAAGGCCCGGTCACCGGCGAGGGCGGCCAGCACCCGTGGCTCGAGCTGGGCGGCGTCGGCGACGACGAGCTTCCAGCCGGGATCGGCGACGGCGGCCCTGCGCAGCACTTTGGGGATCTGCAGGGCCCCTCCGCCGTTGGTGGCCCAGCGGCCGGAGACGACCCCGCCGACGACGTACTCGGGGCGGAAGCGGCCGCCTGAGACCCAGGTGTCCAGCCAGGACCAGCCGTGCGCGGTGTAGAGCCGCGCCAGCTCTTTGTACTCCAGCAGCACAGGCACGGCCGGATGGCCGATCTCACGCAGGACGTGCGCCCGGGTCGACGGCACGGTGAAACCCTCGCCGGCGAGGGCCTTGACGATCTGTCCAGGGGAGTCCGGGTTGACCGGCCGCCCGAACGCCTCGGCGATCCGGTCGGCCAGCGCCTGCAGCTTGCGCGGCCGCATGGCGCTGCCAGGCGCGGCTCCTGATCGGCCGTGCGTGGGCCGGGGGCCGAGCAGCTCGGTGAAGAGCGCGTCATGCACGTCGGCCCGCCACGGCAACCCGTCATGGCTCAACTCGGCGGCGATCAGACCGCCCGCCGACTCGGCGGCGGCCAGCACCGGCAGCCGGTCGGCGTAGCCGGTCGCCGCCATCCGGGCCAGCTGACCCGCGTGTACGGCGACGATCGCGTCAACGTCCTCACCGGGGTTTTCGTCCTCGTCGGGCGACGCGTCGAACAGCGAGGCCTGGGCGGAGACCTCCGCGTCGGGCAGAGCGTCAGCGGGCACCGGCTCCCCGCGCAGCCGGGCCGAAGCGGCTCGCAGAGAACGGGGCTCGCCGTACCGCCCGTCATAGCCGAGCAACAGTGTCTCGACCAGCTCCAGATCATGGCAGCGGGCCACCCGCACCCCGGCCGCCAGCAGCCTGGGATAGATCTTGCCGGTCGCCGACCATACCCAGCGCGGCGCCCGCGCCCGTTCGTGGGCGGCCATGGCGGTGACCAGGTCGTCACACGGCTGGGACGGACCGGTGGGCACGCCGTCGTCGGCGAGCGGGACCAGCGTCCCCCCACCATCCACTCCCACCGCCACCGCCATCCGCACGAACACCATTGTCCGCCCCACCACTGACAGAACCCGTCAGGTATTCCAGCGGCTTCTCCAAGATCACGCGGATACGGGGAGCGCCTTGCCGGGTGGGTCGGTGGGTGGGCGCCGCCGGGCGGCGGTAACGTGACACAGGGCTGGACCAGCCGCGATACCGGCGGCGGCGCACGCACCTACTGGTCTCCGACACCCGAGGAGTGATGAGCCGGTGAACGCCACCGCCGCCTATCAGGGGCCTCCCGAGCTCACCCTGGTGAGGGTGTTCACCGAGTGGACGTTCGACCCCGTGATCGCCCTGCTCCTGATTCTGCTCGGAGCCTGGTACGTGCTGGCGATGCGCCGGGTCCGGGCCGCCGGTGGGGAATGGGCGGTCTCCCGGGCCGTCAACTTCCTGGGCCTCGGTCTGGGCAGCGCGGTGCTGGCGACCATGTCCTTCGTGGGCGTCTACGATGGCGTCCTGTTCTGGGTCCGGGCGCTGCAGATCATCACGCTGCTCGCGATCACCCCGATGTTCCTGGCCGGCGGCGCCCCGTTCACCCTGCTCCTTGCCGCGCTGCCCGAAGACCGCCGGGCACGGGCGGAGCGAGCATTGCGCGGCCGGTTCGCCCGGCTGCTCACCTTCCCGCCGGTCGGCACCGTGCTGCTCATCCTGACTCCGTGGGTGCTGTATTTCACGCCGCTATATGAGCTGGTCCTGCGCAACGGTGCCGCCGACGCCGCGGCCAAGGTCGCCATTCTGGCGATCGGCTTCCTGTACTTCTGGGCTCGGCTCCAGGCCGATCCGATGCCCCACGAGTACCCGCACCTGGTGTCGGTCGGCATCACCTTCGCCGAGGCGATCTTCGACGGCGCGCTCGGGCTGGCCCTGATCTTCATGACCCATCCGATCGCCGCCTCGTACTACGCGTCGCTACATCGCCCGTGGGGCCCGAGCGTCCGGATGGATCACGTCATCGGCGGGGGGGTCCTCTGGATGGTCGGGGATCTGGCCGGGCTGCCCTTCCTCGGCGCGCTCTTCGCCCGCATGTTCCGGCAGGACCAGAAAGACGCCAAGGCCATCGACCGGGAACTGGACGCCCAGGCGGCCAGGGAACGCGCGGCCGCCCCCGCGGTGGACGGCCGTGCCGAGGAACCCGAGATGATGCGGCCGTGGTGGGAGACCGACCCTGTCCTCTCGAAGCGCTATGGGACGGGAAACGGACCGGACTGACTCCTACTCCGAGAGGGAGGTGAACGGGATGATGATCTCGTCTTCCAGTGGGGGGGCGAGCTCGTGCTCGTGGCAGCCGGTGGCGGCGTAGCAGCGGATCCGCAGTTCGGTCGGGCTCACGTCGAGGCGCAGGAAGTTCTTGAAGAACGGCGGGACGTCGGAGTCGGACGACGACGAGAAGAGCCGGTGATAGGCCTTGCGGACGGGTAGCCGGAACCACCCAGGACCGCCGCCCGGCACGCCCAGGAGCGACGCCACGAGACGAGCCCGCAACGACGGCCGTACGCCCTTGTTGCCGGAACGGGTGGGCTCCAGCTTGAGCCGACGGCCGATCACGGCGGCCGCCTGCTCGGGGGTCAGCTCGAAGAACCAGCGCATGCGCAGGCGCCGCCCGTACAGCCTGCTGTAGAAGGTCAGCGAGTCACCGCGTAGTGGGTAGCACTTGAAGGCGTCCTCATCGACCAGGCTCGTCCGGGGGATCGTGTGGGTGGCGTGCATGAAGGCCCCGCCACCGCCGGACACGACGTACTCGATGGTCCGGTCCCCGACCTTCACCGGGTAGTGCTGGTAGTTGTGGATGTCCCCGCCGATCGCGGCCACGTAGTTGCACGCGGGGTCGGCGACGATGTCGTCCACGAACCCGCCGCCCTCGATCGGGCCGGGATGGTGCTCGTCGTCGACGTACAGCGGCTTGCCGGTGATGAGCAGCTTGGGCTTGGGCCCGGCCGAGACCCGCCGCAGCCACTCCCCCTGGTCGCGGTCGATATCGCCGGTGACGCCGGTGTCGATGCCGACGATTCGCAACGAGGGGGTGTCGATCGCCCAGTACGGTCCCGGCTGTGTGGCGCGCTGGGAGGGCTCGTCGCGTAGCAGGGCACCGGCCGCCAGCGCGGCCTCGTCGGCCTTCTCCGGCGGTCTCCAGAGCCACCTGGCCAGCCAGGCGAAGGAGCCCTTCCATGGCCCCGGCAGCTGCGGCTCGGTGGGCCCGCCGCAGAAGATCCGCATGAACCCGCCGAGACCGTCGTACCAGTCGTGGTTGCCGGGTACGGCGAAGATCGGACCGGGATAGCCCTGGTAGGCGCTGAAGAACCTTTCCGGATAGTCGTTGACACAGCCGACCGGGTAGATGACATCGCTCGCGATGATCATGAAGTCGGTGCCCTCGCCGACCTTGAGCGCGCCGGGGATCACGGCGTACTGCGACTTGTCGCCCTCACCCGTGTCGCCCAGCACCAGGAACGAGAAGCCTTCGTCCGGCCGATGCATGGTGAAGGAGGTATCGGCGCCGCGCGAGAGCTGCCCGGCGATCAAGCGGCGCCGTATGTCGTCGGTGGGATCACCGAACCACCGGGCGATGATGTCGTTACGGGACTCCCAGAGCACCGAGGGCCGTAGCCACGAAATATGAGGGGTCTTGGCCGGCAGGAGTTCCACGAACGTACCGGGCTCGGCGCAGTCCCAGCCTGCGCCGGCGGCGGATCGACGTGAACTCGTACGCGAGCTGTGGGGGGTTTCAGGTCGCATGACACCCGACCATTCCCCATCCACAGGTGATCACGCAACATAATGAGGTACATGGTTCAGACAGCGAGCGTTGGGCGGCGTATGGCCGCGGAGCTGATCGACAGTGTGGTCGCGATCGCGCTCACCAGTCCGGTCACCGTGAGTGCGATCAGCAGGCACCGTAGGGCGAACCAGGGCATGCTGCCGCCCGCCCCCGCCCTGGGCACCCGGATCGGTGCCGCCGCGATCGTCTTCGGATACGAACTCGTGAGCCGCGCCTGCTGGGGCCGCACGCTCGGCGAGCGCGCCGCCGGGGTCACCGTGGTCGCCTCGGACGGGGCCAGCAGCGTGATCAAGGGCGGAACGATCAGCTGGGCGGCCGCGGGCAAGCTGGCGGCCGTACGGGTCGTACCGGCGATCATTCCCGCGCTCGGCACCGTGCTCTATGCGGCCGACACCTTCTCACCGATGTGGGACCGCGACCGGCGCGCCGTGTCGGACCGGGTGACCGGCACCGTCGTCATCGACGCCTAAGCCCTGTCCCGTGGATCTATGTCCTGCTGCGCGGCGCCCAGGCGGCGCCTCGC
>JAOPYO010000157.1 GCA_025964575.1 Actinomycetes bacterium | reverse complement strand
CGGACGAGCCTGGGTGACCGGCACCGCGCAGTACTTCCTCGATCCCGAGGACCCCTTTCCTGGAGGTTTTCTGCTGTGATCCAGAGTCGTTCGCCCCAGAACCCCGCCGATGTCGTGGTCGAGGTCCCGGCGGCCGGCGCATCCGAGGTCGCCCGCACGGTCGAGGCGGCCCGTATCGCGCAGCGCGAGTGGGCCGTGAACGCCGCGGCCCGTTCCGCCGCGCTGACCGCCGCCGCCGAGCGGGTGGCCGCGGCGGCGGACGAACTCGCGGGTCTGGTGGTGCGGGAGGTCGGCAAGCCACACACCGAGGCGAGGGGAGAGGTCGCCCGCGGTGTGGCGATTCTGCGCTACTACGCCCAGCAGGTCTTCGACCCGGTGGGCAGCGTGCATGAGCCGTCGGGCGCGGGGCTGCTGTTCACCCGGCGGCGGCCGCTCGGGGTAGCCGGGCTGATCACCCCGTGGAACTTCCCGTTCGCCATCCCGCTGTGGAAGGCCGCCCCGGCGCTGGCCTTCGGCAACGCGGTCGTGCTCAAGCCCGCGCCCGAGGCCACCGCCTGTGCGCTGCGACTGCACGAGCTGTTCGCCGATCTGCTGCCGTACGGGTTGTTCTCGGTGGTTCCCGGTGATGCCACGGAGGGCGAGGCGCTCATCGGTGCCGCCGATGTCGTGTCGTTCACCGGCTCAGTCGTGGTCGGCCGGTCCGTCGCGGCGAAGGCCGTCGCGCGGGGGGTTCCCGTACAGGCCGAGATGGGCGGGCAGAATGCCGCGATCGTGCTGCCCGACGCCGACCTGGACCATGCCGCCGCGCAGATCGCCGCCGCGGCGATGGGCTACGCCGGGCAGAAGTGCACCGCCACCAAGCGGGTCATCGTGGTCGGGGCGGCCGCCGACGACGTGCGGGACGCACTGGTCGCCGCGGTCGAGGAACTGACCTTCGGCGATCCGGCAGACCCCCGCACCGCGGTCGGACCGGTGATCTCCCTGGCCGCCCGGGACCGGGTCCTCGCGGCGGCGGACAGTGCCGAGCGGGCCGGCGGGCGGGTGCTCACCGGCGGCCGGGCCGGGGACGGGGACGGCTGGTACGTTCCGCCGACCGTGGTCGAGAACCTCCCGGACGACCATGAGCTGGTCTGTGACGAGGTCTTCGGCCCGATCTGCGCGGTGCAGCGGGTGGACGACGTCGACGCCGCGGTGGCTTTCGCCAACGGGGTCCGCTTCGGGCTGGTCTCCGCCGTCTACACACGCGATCTGAACGCCGCACTCGACGTGAGCGCGCGCCTCGACACCGGCTTGGTCAAGGTCAACAGCCCGACCACCGGCGTGGACTTCTATCTGCCCTTCGGCGGGGAGAAGGCGTCCAGCTACGGCCCACGCGAGCAGGGCAAGGCGGCCCAGGACTTCTACACCTCCACCCACACCATCACGGTGGCGCCCAGCGCCTGACCTCGTCTCCTCACCCCTCCAGAGATGCCGCTCCCGCGGCGTCTCCAGTCCTCCATGCCCGGAACGCCGGCCCCACGGCCTCCGGGCTCGAGAGAAAGCGAGATCCCCATGAAGAAGACCCCGGTGCTCCTCGGCGCAGCCCTCGCGGTGACCGCCATGGCCACATCGGCCTGCGGGCAGGGCGTGCTCGGAGGCGCTGGCAAGGCCGACCAGAAAGGCCCGATCGCGCTGGGCATGGCGGTGCCGCTGTCGGGCTCCAGTGCGGAGATCGGCCCGTACATGAAGAACGGAGCCCAGTTGGCGATCGACGAGATCAACGCCAAGGGCGGCGTGCTCGGCCGGAAGCTGGAGCTCAAGGTCGAGGACGACGCCTGCGACCCCAAGACCGCGACCGCCGCCGCGGCCAAGCTGGTCGCGGCACATGTGGCGGCCTCGGTCGGCGGTTACTGTTCGGGCGCCACCCTGCCCACTCTGCCGGTGTTCGACCGGGCCAAGATCCCGATGGTGATCCCGGCGGCCAACTCCACGGACCTGGTCAAGCAGAAGCTCAAGCACGTCTTCCTCATCAACGGCACCGGCGATCAGCAGACCGCGGCCGCGATGGTCTGGGTGACCAAGAGCGGTGCCAAGAGAGTCGCCGTGATGCACGACAACACCAGCTACGCCAAGGACATCGCGGTCCGCACGGCCGCCGAACTCGACAAGCCAGGCGGTCCGGACAAGGCCGCTGTCGAGGCGGTCAACCCGGGCGAGAGCGACTACAGCGCGAACGTCGCGAGCGTGCTCAAGGGCAACCCCGACTTCATCTACTGGACGGGCTACTACCAGGAGGGCGGCTTGCTCATCCGCCAGCTCCGGCAGGCCGGATACAAGGGCAAGATCATGATCGCGGACGGCGCGGTCGACCCCAAGATCATCAAGATCGCCGGTGGTCAGGCGGCGGAGGGCATCTACGCCACCATGACCCAGATGCCCGACACCCTTCAGGGCGCCGAGGGATGGACCGCCTCCTACAAGCAGAAGTTCGGCACCGACCCCGGCCCGTACTCACCGCAGGCCTACGACGCGGTCCGCGTGGTCAGCGAGGCGCTGGGGAAGGCCGGGAGCACCGACGGTGACAAGGTCACCACGGCGCTCGAGGGCATCGACGGATTCAAACTCTTCTCCGGTCCGCTGAAGTTCACCCCCGACCACCGGCTCTCCAACGGTGGCTTCGTGATCCTCACCGTCAAGAACGGCGCATTCGCCCTGCAGGACGCGCTCAAGTAGGTCCGCTCGGCGGTCAGGAGCCCCCCATGTCACAACTCATCTGGAACGGGCTGTTCGTCGGCTCGTTCTATGCCCTGGTCGCGCTGGGCTACAGCATGGTCTACGGGATCATCAAGTTGCTCAACTTCGCCCACGGCGACCTCTACATGCTCGGTGGCTTCGCCGGGTTCGCGATGCTCGGCGCGGTCGGCGGCATGGTCAAGTCACAGTCGCTGCTGGTGCTGCTGGCCGTGCTGGTGCTGACCATGACAGTGACCGGGCTGACCGGTGTCGCGTTGGAGCGGGTGGCCTACCGCCCGCTCCGCTCGGCCCCAAGACTGTCCCTGCTGATCACTGCGGTCGGCGCCTCGTTCGCACTGGAGTACGGCACCCGCATCGTGGCCGGGCCCGATCCCAAGGTCTATCAAGTCCGGCTGGACGGTGACACCTTCTCGGTGCTCGGCGCGCGCGTCTCACCTCAGCAGCTGGTGCTGATGGGTGTCTCCATCGCCCTGATGGTCGCGCTCAACGCCCTGGTGATGCGCAGCCGGCAGGGACGGGCGATGCGGGCCATCGCCCTCGACCCCAAGGCGGCCCTGCTCATGGGCATCAACGTCGACAGGGTCATCTCGCAGACCTTCTTCATCGGGTCGGCGCTGGCCGGCGCCGCGGGGGTGATGGCCGGCGGCTACTACGGGAAGATCGACTTTCTGATGGGCTTCGTCATCGGGCTCAAGGCGTTCACCGCGGCCGTCATCGGCGGTATCGGCAACCTGCAGGGCACGATGCTCGGCGGCTTGGTGCTGGGCCTGCTGGAATCCTTCGGGACCCACTGGCTCGGCGGTCAGTGGCGCGACGTCTTCGCCTTCGGCTTCCTGATCCTCTTCCTGACCGTGCGCCCGACCGGGCTGCTCGGTGAACGTGTTACGGAGCGAGTATGAGTGGCCGTCCTGACCGTGCGTCGGCCGACTCCAAGGAGGCTGCTCGGCGAACGCGTGAGATGACCGTCCTTCAGGATCCGCCGGTCAAACCCGTGGCAGGCAAGGGACCGACCTTCATCACCGCCTTGCTGGAGAGCAGGTGGCTGGGCTGGGCGGGACTCGCCGTGGGCCTGCTGGCCCCCTTCCTTATCGCCACCCCGTACGCGCTCAACGTCATGACCGGCGCGGCGATCTTCGTGATGCTCGCGGTGGGCCTCAACATCGTGGTCGGCTACTGCGGACTGCTCGACCTGGGCTTCGCCGCGTTCTTCGCGGTCGGCGCGTACACCAGCGGCATCCTCGCCACCCGGCTGCACCTGCCGCTCCTGGCGACGGTGCCAGTGGTGATAGCGGTCACTGTCGTGGCCGGCGTTGTGATCGGGGCGCCCACGCTCCGGCTGCGCAGCGACTATCTGGCGATCGTCACACTGGGTTTCGGCGAGATCATCCGTATCATCGCGAACAACCTCGACCTGACCGGCGGCCCGTCCGGGATCTACGGCATCCCCGGCCTGTCGCTGTTCGGCACCGATCTGTCCGACCCGGTGGTCTTTTACTACCTGACGGTGCTGATCGTCGCGCTGGCGGTGCTGTTCGCGTCCCGGCTGGGCAGGTCCCGGATCGGCCGCGCGTGGCGGTTCATTCGGGAGGACGAGGACGCCGCCGAGGCCATGGGCGTGCACACCTACCGGATCAAGCTGGCCGCCTACATCGCGGGTGCGGTGTGGGGCGGGCTGGCCGGGGTGCTGTTCGCCGCCCAGCTGTCGGCCGTGTCCCCGGCCAGCTTCACCTTCCTGCAATCGGCCCTGGTGCTGATGGCGGTGGTGCTCGGCGGCATGGGCTCGACGCCGGGCGTGGTGCTGGGAGCGATCTTCATCAGCCTCGCTCCCGAGCTCTTGCGAGGTCTCGCGGACTACCGGTTCTTCGTATTCGGCGTACTCCTGATCGCCGTGATGCTGGTGCGCCCGCAAGGCCTGTGGCCGCACCGGTCCCAGGAGACGGACCGGACGGCGGCACGTACGACCGGAGGGATCAAATGAGAACACCTCTGCTCGAGGTCGAGGACCTGCGGCTGGCCTTCGGCGGGGTCAAGGCCGTCGACGGGCTCACGTTCCACGTGCACGAGGGCGAGGTCGTCGCGGTCATCGGCCCCAACGGAGCCGGTAAGACATCCGGTTTCAACTGCGTGACCGGCTTCTACAAACCGACCAGCGGCGCGGTCCGAGTGGCGGGTGCGGACGTGACGCGACAGCGCCCGTCGGCGATCGCCGCCCAGGGCGTCTCCCGCACGTTCCAGAATCTGCGGTTGTTCGGCGAGCTGTCCGTGCTCGACAACGTCCGGGCGGGTACCCACCTGTGGCTGCGGCAGAGCTTCCTCGACGCGCTGCTGCACACTCCGCGCTACCGGCGGAGCGAACGCGAGAGCACCGACGAGGCACACCACTGGCTGGACTTCGTCGGGCTGCGCGGCGACCGCCGCGGGCTGGCGCGGAACCTGCCGTACGGGGAGCAGCGGCGGGTCGAGATCGCACGCGCCCTGGCCCGCAGGCCCAAGCTGCTGTTGCTCGACGAGCCGGCCGCCGGCCTCAACCATGCCGAGAAGGACGAACTGCTCGATCTCATCCGGCGGATCCAACTGCAGGGCATCGCGATCGCTCTCATCGAGCACGATATGGGCCTGGTTATGGAGGCCGCCGAACGGATCGTGGTGCTCAACTTCGGCAAGGAGATCGCCGACGG
>JAOPYO010000156.1 GCA_025964575.1 Actinomycetes bacterium | reverse complement strand
TAGCCGTTCTTGCCGCCGATCATGCCCTGGTAGGCGTAGGGCTCGCTGGGCAGGAGCCGGTCGTGGGAGTAGATCGGCATGTAAGCGGTCTTCTTTGGCTTCTTGCCCGCTTTCTGGTCCTTCTTGGAGAGCTTGGGCGGCTCGGCGGGGAACTTGGCGTTGACGGTCCCGACGTACTCGCGGAAGTCGGGGAGCGTGAGCCCCCGCTTCATGAAGAGCGTCAGATCGTAGGCAGAGGTGTGCTGGGTCTTGATGTTCAGTCCGAGATCTACATCGAGGCCGTTGGGTGAGCCGGCCAGGGTGTCGTTGGCCTGGAGCCGTTTGGCCTCGGCGTTCATCGCGGCTAGCGTGTTCTTGAGGCCGCCACCTGCCTGGGCGAGGGCGAGGGCCGCGTCGTTGGCCGACATCAGGAGCAGGGCGTGGAAGAGGTCCTCGACCGGATATTTCATCTTCGGGGTCATCCCGACCTTGGTGCCCTCGACGTCGCAGGTTTTCTGCGTGGGCTGGATCAGCGCTTTGCGGTCCAGCTTGGGGATCAGGGTGACCGAGGTGAGCGTCTTGAGTGCGCTGGCCGGTAGATAGTGGCCGTGCGGGTCCTTCGCCGCCAGCACCTCACCGGTGTCCGCGTCGGAGATCATGTACGACGCGGCATCGATCTTGGGAGGCGCGGGTACGCCGGCGGCCCCGTTGACGATGACGCCGGAGCCCGCGAGCTGTGTGCCCCCGACGGGGTCCTGGCGGGAGGCGGCCTGAGCGGTGCTCACGCAGGTGGCGGGCGCCAGCAGGCAACTCGCGACGAGCGGCACGGTCAGGGATACGGAGATCTGGCGAACGGTTCCCATGGCTCCAGCAACACTAGAGGAGGTGTCCGGACAAGCACAGCAGGCGCGGGCACTACGACGTTAGATGATCGGCAAGACTCCGAAGTTCGTGCCCGAACCCGGGAGGCGACACACCGGCCGCGGGTTGGGTGTGGGTTTAGAACGTCCCAAACTTGTATTGAGGACTAGTACGTTTGGGGGATCCGTGCAGACCGCGCACTGGCCGAATCGGATCACGGGCTGTGTTCAGTAGCCCCCCGTAAGAGTCAAGTCCGGGCCTTAGGGCAAAGACTGGGGCGAGATAGCGGGTATGTATCGGCATGATGGAATCGGTCCACGCAGGCGGGGACTGTCCGGCTCCTGGGTCTGTCCAGTAAGCGCGCGCTGGCTCAATCGCGCCACGTGCCGTACATCTACCTGCGAGGATTGAGAGCGGAGGTTTCCGTGGCCATTGGCTTCAATGCGTCGCGCGGGGCGACGTTGGGCGTCGAATGGGAGCTACAACTCATCGACGCAGAGACCATGCACCTGAGGCAGGACGCCCGGGAGGTGCTGGCCGCGCTGCCCGGGCTCAGCGAGGATGGCGAGATCAACAAGATCCGCCACGAGCTCATGGAATCGCAGGTGGAGGTCGTCACCGGGATCTGTCACACGGTCGGTGAGGCCAAGGCCGATCTGGCCCAGACCGTCGCTCGGATGCGGCCGGTCGTGGAGGCCCGTGGCACCGTGCTGGCGTGCACGGGAACCCATCCGATCAGTAACTGGCGGGACGCCGTGATGGCCCCGATACAGCGCTATGCCGAGTTGGTCGAGCAGATGCAGTGGCTGGCCCGCCGCATCCAGACCTTCGGCGTCCACGTCCACGTCGGCGTGCGCAACGTGGAGAAGGTCATCCCCATCGTCAACGCCCTGGCCGCGCATCTGCCGCATTTTCTCGCGCTGACCGCGTCGAGCCCGTACTGGAGCGGCACGGACACCGGGCTGGCCTCGAGCCGGGCGGTCGTCTTCGGCTCGCTGCCCACGGCGGGGCCACCGCATCTCCTCGCGGACTGGGCGGAGTTCGAGGAGTACATGGACACGTTGCTGCGGGCCGGCACCATTCGCAGCATCAAGGAGGTCTGGTGGGACATCCGTCCGCACCCCGACTTCGGCACCATCGAGATCCGCATGTTCGACGGCATCCCGACACTGCGCGAGGTCGGGATGGCGGCTGCGCTGTGTCAGAGCCTGGTCACGCTCTTCGATCAACAGCTTGACCGCGGTTACACGCTGCCGAGACCTGCCGCTTGGGTCGTACGGGACAACAAATGGCGCGCGACCAGGTATGGTCTCGACGCAATCGTCATTACGGACGACACTGGAAACACCGCTCCGTTGCGCGACGAGCTTTATGAACTGATCCGTGAGCTCGAACCCATCGCCGACCGTCTCGGCTGTGCGGAAGAGCTCAAGGTGGCGAGCGACGTTCTGGAGCAGGGCGCTCCGTACGAACGCCAGCGCGCGATCCGCGCCGAGGGCGGCACGCTGGAGAACATCGTCACAGCGTCGATCATGGAATTTCGCGAGGACAGATTCGTCAGCCCGCGGGAGGTGGCTCATGGCGGGACATGAGCCGCACACGGACGAGGAGGCGCCGAACGGCGCCCAACCGGAGGGAGCACATATGGGGCAACCAGGGCAAGGGGTGATGCCCGAGCTTGATGCTACTGAGCTTGCTGAGTCTTGCGTGCCGGCTGCCGATGTGCCGCGGGCGAGCGACGGGGCGGCACTGCAGATCCAGCTTGACGCCTTCCTCGCCGATCACGAGGAACGGCTGATCGGTTTCCGTCGAGACCTGCACATGCACCCCGAGCTGAGCTTCGAGGAGCACCGGACGACCGAGCGCATCATCGAGGAGCTCACCGCGGCGGGTCTGCAGCCGACCGTGCTGCCCAAGGGCACCGGGCTCATCTGTGACATCGGCCCGAGTGACGGTCCCACGGTGGCCCTGCGCGCCGACATCGACGCGCTGCCGTTGCAGGACGAGAAGGGCGTGTCGTACGCCTCCACGGCGGCCCAGGTATGCCACGCCTGCGGGCACGACGTGCACACGACCGTCCTGCTGGGTGCGGCCCTGTTCCTCGCCCGCCAGGCCGCCGAGGGCCTGCTGCCGGGCCGGGTGCGGCTGCTCTTCCAGCCGGCCGAGGAGGTCGCCGGGGGAGCCCTGTCGGTCATGGCCGCGGGCGGCATCGCCGACGTCGACCGGATCTTCGCGCTGCACTGCGACCCCCGTTTCGAGGTCGGCCAGATCGGTGTTCGAGTCGGCCCGATCACCGCTGCTTGCGACCGGGTCAGCGTGAAGGTCACCGGCTCCGGTGGGCACACGGCCCGCCCTCATCTCACCGGCGACCTTGTCTACGCCCTAGCCAAGATCGTCACAGAGCTGCCGGCGGCGCTGTCCCGCAGGGTCGACCCGCGTTCGAGCCTCAGCCTGGTCTGGGGTCGCGTGGTGGCCGGCTCCGTGGCCAACGCCATCCCCGACGAGGGGCTGGCCGAGGGCACCGTGCGCTGCCTGGACGACGAGGCCTGGCACAAGGCGCCGGAGATGATGAGGTCCTTGCTGGACTCTGTCGCGGGCGCGTACGACGTGAAGGCGGAGCTGGAGTACACCCGGATCGTGCCGCCCGCGGTCAACGAGGCGACCAGCGTGCAGATGATCAGAGACGCCGCCGGCCAGATGCTGGGCGAGGAGGCGGTCGTGCCCACGCCGCAGAGCCTCGGTGGCGAGGACTTCGGGTGGTATCTCGAGTCCATTCCCGGAGCGCTCGCCCGGCTTGGGGTTCGTTCCCCCGGTGGTACCGACTACGACCTGCACCGTGGCGACTTCGACGTGGACGAGCGGTGCATCGCCATCGGTGTCCGGGTGATGGCCGCCACCGCGCTGACCGCACTCTGGGAGGGACGGCGCCCGACAGGTGCCGAAACCGTAGAGGGTGCCACACTCTCCTGATCACCACCCCTGTCACGGCGGCGATCTGGCCTGGAATGGCGCCGTGACCTGTGACGATGCGCTTGCGTGTCGGTAACGGATCCGTTGCGACACTGTACGACCGGTACGGACTGCTGACCACAACGGGTAGCCTCCGATCGATTTCGTGTGCAAATGCGTATTTTCCGCTGGGGTGGGAACGGAGGGTGATCTCTTGCGTCGTGAATTGAGGATGGCAGCCGTCGCGCTGGCCGGCGTTGCGCTCACGCTGAGCGCCGCTGGCTGTGGTGGCAAGAAGACGACCACCAGCAACACGGGTGGCGATGCCAAGAAGAGCCTGAAGGTCGGCATGGCCTATGACATCGGTGGCCGTGGTGACCAGTCGTTCAACGACGCCGCAGCCAAGGGCCTCGACAAGGTCAAGACGGACCTGAACATCAAGACCGAGGAACTCTCGGCCAAGACGGGTGAGCCCGACACCGACAAGGAGGCCAGGCTCAAGCTTCTCGCCTCGAGCGGCTACAACCCGGTCATCGGAGTGGGCTTCTCCTACACCGCCGCCGTGCTGAAGATCTCCAAGGACTTTCCGAACACGAAGTTCCTGGTCGTCGATGCCGATCAGTGCAAGGTCGCGGGCGCCAACGTCACCGGTGCCTGCTTCTCCGAGGAGCAGGGCTCCTTCCTGGTGGGCGCGGCAGCCGCGCTGAAGTCCACGACCGGGAAGATCGGGTTCATCGGCGGTGTCAACGTGCCGCTGATCCACAAGTTCGAGGCCGGTTACGCCGCGGGCGCCAAGGCCGCCAAGCCGGGCATCAAGATCCTGCCGGCGAAGTACCTCACCCAGCCGCCGAACTTCGACGGCTTCAAGAACCCGGCGTTGGGCACCGAGGCCGCGAAGGGCCAGCTCGACGCGGGCGCCGACGTGATCTATCAGGCTGCGGGTGGCGCCGGGATCGGCGTCATCAAGACGGTCGGTGCGGCCAAGAAGCTGGCCATCGGCGTCGACTCCGACCAGTACAACCAGCCCGCGGTGGCCGACGTCAAGGACTACATCCTCACCTCGATGGTCAAGGGCGTGGACGTCGCGGTGTTCGACTTCGTGAAGGCCGTCTCCGACGGCACCGCCGCGGCGGGGACCAAGCAGTACGACCTGTCCAACGACGGTGTCGGCTACTCCACCTCCGGCGGCAAGATCGACGACATCAAGAGCAAGTTGGACGCGCTCAAGGCTGACATCGTCAGCGGCAAGATCAAGGTGCCGACGAGCTGATCGGTTCGATCAACCCCTTTGCCGTGCTTCCTGCCAGGCGACCATGCCTGGCAGGAAGCACGGCAAAGGTCCAGTAGGGGGTATGGGTGCCTGACGGAGTACCGGCCGTACGGCTGACGTCGATCACCAAGCGCTTTCCCGGCGTGGTGGCCAACCGCGACATCAATCTCTCGATCGCCAGGGGCGAGGTGCACGCACTGTGTGGAGAGAACGGTGCGGGCAAGTCCACCCTGATGAAGATCCTGTACGGCATGCAGCGGCCGGACGAGGGCTCCATCGAGATCGATGGCGAGCCGATGACCCTCCGCTCACCCGCGGACGCCATCGCACGTGGGATCGGCATGGTCCACCAGCACTTCAAGCTGGCGGACAACCTCACCGTCGTGGAGAACATCGTGCTGGGCGCCGAGCGCCTGCACGGCATCGGAGCCCGGGCGCGGGCACGGATCGTTGAGATCGCCGGGCAGTACGGGCTGTCGGTCGATCCGGACGCTCTGGTCGAGAAGCTCGGTGTGGGCGACCGGCAGCGCGTCGAGATCATCAAGGTGCTCTACCGAGGCGCCAGGATCCTCATCCTGGACGAGCCGACCGCAGTGCTCGTGCCGCAGGAGGTGGACGAGCTGTTCGCCAACCTTCATGAGCTCAAGTCGGAAGGACTGACGGTCGTCTTCATCTCCCACAAGCTTGACGAGGTCCGCAAGGTCGCCGACTCCATCACGGTGATCCGCCGGGGCGAGACGGTGGGCACGGTGGACCCGCGATCGGTCACCTCCCGGCAGCTCGCCGAGCTGATGGTCGGTTCCGAGCTGCCCATTCCCGAGCTGCGCGACTCCACTGTGACCGACCGGGTGGTGCTCGACATCTCCGGCCTGACCTTGCTGGCGGCGGATGCCCGGCCGGTCCCCGACAGCGATTCCGCGAGTGCCGGCGTCGACGAGGTGGGTTCCACCGTGGTGGGCCGCATGGTGCTCGACGATGTCTCGCTGACCATCCACGCCGGGGAGATCGTCGGCATCGCCGGGGTCGAGGGCAATGGCCAGAGCGAGCTCATCGAAGCGATCATGGGCCTGCAGCGGGCGGCCGCCGGCCGGATCTCGTACGCCGGAACCGACATCACCCACTGGTCGACGCGCCGCCGCCGCGAGGCCGGCATCGCCTATATCCCGGAGGACCGGCACCGGCACGGGCTGGTCCTGGAAGGTGCGCTCTGGGAGAACCGGATGCTCGGCCACCAGACGCAGCGGCCCAACGCGCGCGGTCCCTGGATCGACCGCCGGGGCGCCAAACGCGACACGACCCGGATCGTGCGGGAGTACGACGTGCGGACGCCCGGCATCAACGTGCCGGCCGCGGCGCTGTCCGGCGGCAACCAGCAGAAGCTGATCGTCGGCCGGGAGATGTCCGGCGAACCCAAGCTGCTCATCGCCGCGCACCCCACCCGGGGCATCGACGTGGGCGCGCAGGCGGCGATCTGGGAGTACCTGCGCCAGGCCCGAGCCGCCGGACTGGCGGTCCTGCTGATCAGCGCTGATCTCGAGGAACTCATCGGCATGTCCGACACACTGCACGTCGTCCTGCGCGGGCGGCTGGTCGCCCAGGTGGACCCCTCCGGTGTCACGCCGGAAGAGCTCGGCTCGGCCATGACCGGCGCGGAGGCCACCTCATGACCTCGCCGCGCGAGACCCCCTCCGAGAACACCCCTGAGGATCCCAAGGTCTCCACACCGGCGGCCGACCCGGATCACGTGCCGGCCTGGCAGGCGATCCTGCGAGGCCTGGGACCGCGCAAGGTGGCACTGCAGATCGGGGCGCCCATCCTGGCGGTCGGCATCGCGCTGATCATCACGATGATCGTGCTCCGGCTGACCGGTGCCGATCCGTTCAACGCGATCAGCAGCATGATCGACTACGGCACCACCTCGTCCTCGGTGGTCGCCATCCTGTACAGGGCCACCTGTTTCTACCTGTCGTCGATCGAGGTGGCGTTGGGCTTCCGGATGTCGCTGTTCAACATCGGCGTGGACGGGCAGTACCGCATGGC
>JAOPYO010000122.1 GCA_025964575.1 Actinomycetes bacterium | reverse complement strand
CGCCAGTTCGGCACCAACCTCGACGTCATCGCCCCCGGATCATTCCTGTCCCTGATCGTCCCCCTCATCGTCTTCTTCGCCTTCCAGCGCTACTTCGTCCAAGGAGTCCTCGCCGGCTCCGTCAAATAACCCTCAGCCCCCCGCGATCTTGCAGTTCCGGGCCGACACGCAGAGCTTCCGGGCATGCTTCCGGCACGGCGCAAAGGTCACGGGGGGCTCAGACCAGGTAGGGAATGGGCAGACCGGTCGCGAGGATCCGGCACTGCTCGACGAGGGACCCGTTGGGCGCGATGGACACCGTACTGCGCTCGACGGTGTCGCCTCGCTGCACATGCGCGATGACCTGGTAGGTCTCGAACGTCAGGCCGCCAACCGGAGGGGTGATCGTCTCCCGCAGGATCGCGATACAAGGGGGCCCAAAGGCACCGCGCCTGGGACCGGAGGGGAGGCTCATGTGGGGTGCACGTCGCTCATCTCCGGCCCAGAACGGTGCCGACAGCGGTGCCTGCGAGAGCCGCGCCGACCGCGATCGGCAGCCCGACGACATAGCCATTGACCGCCATCGGCACGGTGCCGAGCAGGGCGAACAGGACCGGTCCCACAGCGGCGGTAGAACCAAGGGCGAATAGCCCGTCCAGCCCGGCGCCCGGCAACCGCCGCGCCGCGGACCGGCCGCTCAACAGGCCCGCCGCGGCGAGCAGCGTCGCCCCCACGGCGGCGGAGAGCCAGAAGAAAGTCGCCGATGCGGCGAACCCGGGGGCCGTGGAGCCCACGATCACCACGAGCACCAGTGCGCCGGCCCATCCCGCCAGCGTGATCAGCAGACCTCGGCCAGCGGCACCACCCGCCGCACGCAGCCTCATCCGGTCAGACATTGCTGCCATGTAACCCACCCCGTTCCTGGTTTGTAATAGCGAGCGTTAACGAGTTTGTCGGTCTCGTATTCGGTGTTGAGCTCGAACTGCAGCAGCCCTTTCAGTGCGGGAACCTTATTTATACCGATCTTTCCTGAATGTACTCCGGCGTCGAAGTTCAGTTGCGACTCATTGCCGCCACCCTGCTGGAGATATGAGTCGAATGCGCCGTCATCCCAGGAACTCAACCAGTTCCGGAAGAAGTTGTAGTCGTTCGGATTTTGCAGATCGAGGGTCTTGTTGGTGATGGTGCGGGTGGAGTACAGGGTCTCTTGCACGTTGCCGCTCAGTTTTCCTTTGCTCCCGCCCAGCGACTTGCCGACGCGGACGTAGAAGTTCCACTGGGAATCCTCAGTGCGCGAGTAGCTCTTGCCGTAGCCGTTCTTGTCCACGGTCAGCGAGTCGGTGGTCCCCACCTTGCGCTTGATGTTGATGGCGACATCGGGGCTTTTAATGATCAAGGCGGCCAGGGCCGGCGGGATCACGATGTGCTGATGGTAATGGGTCTGCAGGCGAAGCGTGATGGCCTCGATCGCGGCCAGGGCCGCGGCGCTGGTCCACTTGCCGCCCGGCGCGTATCTCATCAGGTCACCGGCGCCGATCTGGAGCGATGCCTCCACCTCGCCCCTGTCGCGGTGGTAGTGCGTAACGTCGCCCTGATTGGGGCCGCTGTCGGTGGTCCGGGTCCCGTCGACGACCCAGCCCCGGCCTTTCATCGGGACCGAGAGGCTGGCACCAGCGTTGACTTTGATGTCAACTTGCATTCCGCCGGTCACACCGGTCTCGGTCCAGTGCGAGGACGATGGCTGATCCGGCTCCTTGCTGCCCATGAATTTGGAGAACCAACCCCCGACGACGGGGATCTTGCCGATCGCCCAGACCGGGCCGCCGGTGAGTGGATTGGTGCGGAGGGTGAACTTAACCCCGAGCCCGCCGATGCGCTGCTTGGCCAGATTCTCGTAGAAGTCGCGGGCGGACTTCTCGTCGCCGAAGCTATAACTGTGCCCATTGGTAACCATTCCTCCTAGCCAGCCCTGGGTTTCGGTGCTGGCCGGGTCGTCCGGATTGCCCAAGTTCCCCCCCGCCAAGAGGGCGCCCTCACCCCAGGTGTAGTCGGAGACCTCCCACGTCGCTTTGCCGTCCGGTCCGACGACCTGTCGGATCATCATGTAGCCCCGGCTGCTGGTCCGCACCCCAAAGATCTTCCGGGACAACCCGAAAATGTTCTCCAGGTAGCGGCGATCCATGCCTCGTATGCATCCGCTCGTCGGGACTTCGCTGTGCGGCGTGGCCTGAGGGCTTCGCGGAGGGGGCGCGCCATTCGACGGGGGCCCGGTCGGGCTCGGCCCGGGAGTCGGCTGCGGCAGTGGTCCTGGCTGTGTCGGCTGGCCGGTGGGCTGTGCGGTCGGGAGTGTCGTGAGGCCCGGCGAGGGCTCGGACGTGGTCGGCCGCGGGGTCGCACTCGGGCCTGCGATGGGCGGCAGGACCGCCGGGTGACAATCCGCGACGAGACCGCCGAGGTGCAGGATGCGGCAGATGGCCTCCTCGATGCCTCCGGCGACCCGGCCGGGTATGCCCGTCGCGAATATCGAGGCGGTAATGGCCGCGATGAGGACGATGACCGCCAGGTTCTGTATGGTCATGTCGCCACGGTCACGTTCCGCGGATTCGCGAAAGAGCGTATTCACGTTGGTTAAAAATAATCGCGTGTTCATTCACCGCGATGGGCCTTAGGCCCTAAAGGGGGCCCAGATATGTCATTGCTCGACCAATTTGTCATGTAAAGTTTATGTCGAGTCAATGAGGTGTTCATCTTTTCGACATGATGTTTATGGTAAGCAATTCCGGCATAGATGAATTGCTGATGCCGACGCACATATTTTGTCGTTCACCGTATTATCGGTGAGCCGGGCGTTCGCGCAAGGCCCGTTATGACTCACCATCGTCAACGACGGCGGTCAGCCTGCCGTCGGCCAGCCGGATCAGTAGCTCGTCGCCCTTGCCGACCTCCGCCGCCGACCGTACGACCGACTCGTCGGGGCGCTGCACGATCGCGTAACCGCGCTGCAGGGTCGCCGCGGGGGACAGTGCGATCAGCCGGGCGCGGGTATGCGAGAGCTCGTCGGCGGCGCGATCCAGGGCGCCCGACAGGCAGCGGCGGGCACGGTCCCGCAGGGCGAGGATCTGCTCGTCCTTGCGCTCCACCTCATGTACTGGGTTGGCCAGCGCCGGTCGGGAGCGCACCCCGGCCAGCCAAGCCTGCTCACGCTCCACCCGTCCGGTGACGCATCGGCGGCCGCGGTCGCGCAGCTGCCGGACCAGTTGGAGTTGCTCGCGTACGTCCGGCACGACCTTCTTGGCCGCGTCCGTGGGGGTCGAGGCGCGCAGATCCGCCACCAGATCGAGGATGGGGGAGTCCTGCTCGTGGCCGATCGCCGACACCACCGGGGTGCGGGCCGCCGCGACGGACCGGACCAGTGCCTCGTCGGAGAACGGAAGCAGATCCTCCAGCGAGCCACCGCCCCGGGTAATGATGATCACGTCGACCTCGGGGTCGGTGTCGAGCTTGCGCAGCGCCTCCACGACCTCGCCGACGGCGTAGGAGCCCTGGACGGCGGTGTTCTCCACCTGGAAGGCCACGGCGGGCCACCGGCGGCGGGCGTTCTCCAGCACATCGCGTTCGGCGGCCGAGTCGCGTCCGCAGATCAGCCCGATCCGGTGCGGCAGGAATGGCAGCGGCCGCTTGCGCTCGGGCCGGAACAGGCCCTCGGCGTGGAGGAGTTGTTTGAGGCGCTCCAGCCGGGCCAGCAACTCGCCTACGCCGACGGGTCTCACCTCGAGGGCGGACAATGAGAATGATCCCCGGTTGACCCAGAAGTCGGGCTTGGCATGGATGACCACCCGAGCGCCGTCCACCACCGCCGGGTTGTCAAAGACCGCACGTGGGCCAACGACCCGTACGGACATGTTGGCCACCGGGTCGCGCAGCGTGAGATAGGCGGTGCCACCGCGCCGGTTCAGGTCGGTGATCTGCCCTTCGACCCAGATCCGGCCGAGCTTGCCGATCCAGCCGCCGACCGCCTGCAGCACGGTACGGACCGGGACGGGCGACTCGGGTGAGCTCTCCATGGCCATGCCCGGAAGCGTACGGCCCGCAATCGGTGATCATGCAATCCATTGCGTGATCACGGCAACATGGTGAACAACCATTCGCTCGCCCGCGCCATCTCCGACGCGGCATGGCGGACATGCGTGGCATGCCGGAGTACAAGGCCGCCTGGTACGGGCGGGAACTCGTGGTGATCGACCGGTGGTATCCGTCGTCCGAACTGTGCTCGGCGTGCGGACACCGGGCCGACGAGATGCCGCTCTTCGTCCGCGACTGGACCTGCACCCATTGCGGTGTGGCCCACGACCGCGACATCAACGCCGCTAAGAACATCCTGGCCGCCGGGCTGGCGGACAGTAACGCATGTGGAGCCGATGTAAGACCTCACGGGAGTCCTCCCGGACGGGGCGGTCGGCGGTGAGGCAGGAAAACCCGGTGGCGACACCGGGACTCCCCTCCTTTAGTCTTTAGCGGGAGGAAGTCAACCTGGTGACCGAACCGCTGTCTGTCGAGGCCGGTTGCAGGGCGGTCATGCTGCTCCCGCCGAACGCCTACCGGGCCGACGATCGCATCGTCGCCGACCACTACGCCGAGGTCGCCAAGACAGGGATCCCGGTGGTCGCCTACAACAACCCCTATGACACCAAGGTCGACCTCACGCCCGCGCTGCTGGCTCGATTGCACGGCGAGGGGCACATTGTGGGGGTGAAGGAGTTCACCGGCGACGTGCGCCGCGCGTATGAGATCGCCGAACTCGCCCCAGGGCTCGACCTGCTCATCGGCTCCGACGACGTACTGCTGGAACTCGCCTTGGCCGGAGCCAAGGGCTGTGTCGCCGGCTATGACAGGATGCGCTCAAGCACGTCTTCCACGCGGTCGACTCTCACACCGAGGGGATGTCGACCCGCGTGATCACTGGCGGGATCGGGGTCATCCCGGGGACCACGATGGCCGAGCGCCGCCGGCACTTCATCCTTCATCGGCACCCGTTTCATCGGCCGCGCGGTAGCGGAGACGACCGTCGCCGGCCGGCCCGCGATCATACCGACGATCATCGGACGAGCCTGGGTGACCGGCACCGCGCAGTACTTCCTCGATCCCGAGGACCCCTTTCCTGGAGGTTTTCTGCTGTGATCCAGAGTCGTTCGCCCCAGAACCCCGCCGATGTCGTGGTCGAGGTCC
>JAOPYO010000077.1 GCA_025964575.1 Actinomycetes bacterium | reverse complement strand
CGTAGGCACCTTCGAGCCGGTCCAGGGTGGCGTTCGCGGTTTCGGCTAAAAGCTTGATCTCTTCATATTTCCTCGGCACCGGGACCCGGCGGTCCAGGCCGGTGGCGGTGATCTCCGCCAGTTCCGTGCGGATGGCGTCCACCGGACCTAGGACCTTGGTGAGATCACGGAAGGTCCCTGCGGTCACCATCGCGGTCAACAGCACCGACGCGCCGATTGCCAGGAACAATGCTGTGGCGTTCCCGTACCAGGGGATCCACGGAACCGCCACGTCTATCAGCCAGATCCCATCCGGCTGATAGACCTTGGATAAGACGACGGTCACGCAGCCCTTCAGGCCGGCCGGATGGCACAGCGTCCGTTGGGTGCGCACGCCGGTGTCGGTCGAACGGAGGGTGGCGATCGGCGGCTTGCCGACGAGTTGCCGGGTCGCCGAGACCACCCGGTTGCGCGCGTCCAGGACCTGGATCGCCCCGTCCTTGCCCTGCGGCAGCACTGCCGGGAGGTGCCCCAGTTTGATGATGGGCTCCACCTGCTCCCAGCCTGCGGTGGCCTGAGCCTGGGCATCATCGCTCTCGTGGCTGCCCACGAGGACGAGGAAGAGCACACTGAACCCGATGAACACGAGTGCCCCGACAGCGCCGGTGGCCAATGTCCTACGAGCCCGAATCGATGATCGGTTCCAGGTCGACATCTGAACCCCCCGAAGGCGTGGTGCTCACCTCCTATGAGTCAATGAACCGCGATGTCTGGACATAACGTCCCCAAGTGAGGCAAAGCTTTCGGTGTCGATGTTCGGGTGGGGCGGGTGGTGCGTGTCGTGGTCCATGCGGAAGGACCGCGGTGGACACGAGGGATGGGATCAGGCGGTCACTCACGGACAGACGACCGCCAAACCCTGCGTCTGCTACTCTAAGTCATCATTAGGTTACAGAACGCCATGCACTCTTCAGGCTCAGGAGGTCCTCATCATGTCGACTCGACCACGCCACTTCATCCGAGCCGCCGTGCCCGCAGCCGTGGCAGTTATCGCGCTGGCCACAGGGCTGCTCGCCAAAGCCGCTTCTCAGCCCAGCCTTCGCGTCGC
The DNA here is from genome assembly GCA_025964575.1 of Actinomycetes bacterium. Lineage (GTDB taxonomy): Bacteria > Actinomycetota > Actinomycetes > Streptosporangiales > Streptosporangiaceae > Actinomadura_E. Next base: position 6,612 of record JAOPYO010000077.1, on the reverse strand, counting down.
CAAATCCACCGTCTTAGGTGACGTCCCTGGGCAGGGCGGCGACGATAACTGCTTCGAGGCGTTGATCGTCAACGGAAAATACACAGTGCACCAGGGCCCGAACTCCTGCCCTCCCTTCGTGGGCGACGCCGAGGACGACGAGAAGGATTAGCGCCAGCGCGCCTCAGCCACCTCCTGCCGGAGTTTTCCGGCATGTCATCCGGCCCCTTTGTGTTAGCGGCGCCGGCCGGTCGCGTCTCCTGAGTGGAGCACGGCAGGGTACGACGGCGAGGTGAGCCCCGTCCCGCAGTACCTCACCATCTCTCAGTGAATTGACCAACTGGTACGTTCTGGTCAATATGGGCTGTCGCGCCCCTAACGCTCAACGGTCAGGTGATGCTGGAATGGGTGTGACCTCAGCGGTCTTGTCGTTCGCTGTCATCGCGGGCTTCCTGACCATCCTCCCTGGGTTGGACACGGCCTTGGTGTTGCGCGCCGCCATCACCCAGAGCAAAAGGTATGCCTTCGCCACCGCACTGGGCATCAGCACCGGCGCCTTGATCTGGGGTGCGGCGGCTGCGGTCGGCATCTCGGCCCTGTTGACCACGTCCCACCTGGCCTATGTGGCCCTGCGGCTGGCGGGCGCCGCGTACCTGCTCTGGTTCGGCGGCACGATGCTGCTGCGGACGTGGAAGAGCCGCCGCGACGGTGCGACACCCCTCGCCGTGCCGGAAACGGTGTCCGCATCGGCGGGAGGGCCGGCGTGGGCATGGACCCGCGGGGTCATGACCAATCTGCTGAACCCCAAGATCGGGGTCTTCTACGCCGCCATGTTGCCGCAGTTCATCCCCCAGGGTGTTCCCCACCTGCCCATGGGTCTGCTGCTGGCCTTCGTGCACGACCTCGAAGGCATGGTCTGGTTCACCCTGCTGATCTTTGGTACCCAGCTGGTCCGAGGATGGCTGAGCAAGGCGGCCGTTCAGCGTGCCATGGACCGGATCACCGGAACCGTCCTCATCGGATTCGGCATCAAGCTGGCCCTCTCGGAATAGGGGCCGTTTTTTTCTTGACCCGGAGACCCGGTGTCATCCCCACCGTGACCAGCAGCCCTACCTAGACGGTGCCGTCCTTCTGTGGCTCGGATGGGGCATGCGAGTCGGAGAAGCTCTTGACGTGCGTTCTCGAGCGTTACATCCTTCTGGAAGTTAGGAAATGTTCCTAACAATCACCTTGCCGAGCCTTGCGACTCGCCCGGCCCGGTTCCGGAGTCACTCCCCCTCCGAGGAGCCCCATGTTGAACAGAAGGGCACGATCGACCACCGTCTCGACCGCGGTTGCCGCTGTCTCCCTGTCCATGCTGGCCACCGTCTGCACCAACGCCTCCGCTGCCGTCCCCGGCGCCGCTCAACAGCGGATCGCGAAGGCGGCCGCCGCCCCAGCCCACCCGTTCCCCACGCACGTGACGTACAAGACCGGTGTCACCCCGTCGGCGAGCCAGTCCACCAGGGACGCGGCCGTCAAGAAGCAGTACGACTCCTGGAAGAGCAACTATCTGCGGGCCGCATGCGGCGGCTACCTGGTGTACGCCACGGGTGACGCGCCCAACAAGGGCACCGTTTCCGAGGCCCAGGGGTATGGCATGAACATCGTGCCCCTCATGGCCGGATACGACGCCAACGCCCAGGCCGAGTTCGACGGGCTCTGGCATGTCGTCCAGACCCACCGGGACAGCCAGGGCATGATGCAGTGGAAGATCGACGGTAAGTCGTGCAAGTACGCCGATACGGGCACGCCCGACGCGGCGACCGATGGTGACCTCGACGTCGGCTATGGCCTGATCCTCGCCGACAAGCAGTGGGGCGGCTACACCGCCGCTGCCAAGGACTGGTTGGCCAAGCTGTATGCCGCCGATGTGGCTCCCGACGGCCATCTCAAGGTCGAGGACGACGGGCCGAACACCGACACCCGTCCGTCCGACTTCATGATCGACCACCTGCGGGCGTTCGCCGCGTTCGACACCGCCCATGACTGGAACAAGGTCGTCACCAGGACCGAGCAGGTGATCACCGAGTTCACCACGAAGTACTCGGCCACGGCGAACCTGCTCTCGGACTTCGTCGTGAGCGCGAACACCACCAGCCCGAAGCCCGCCCCCGCGGACTACCAGGAGAGCCAGCCGGACAACATCGTCGGCTACAACTCCGTACGCGTCCCATGGCACATCGGCACCGACGCGCTGCTGTACGGCGGATCGGTCAGCATCGGCGTCGCCAAGAAGGAGTCGGCCAGCTACAAGAGCCACGCGGGCTCGAACCCCGACAAGATCTACCCCCACGTCAAGCTCGACGGCACCCCGACGCAGACCGGCGATCAGTGTGAGTGCGCCAACGACCCTGTCGGCGTCGCGGCCATGGCGGCCGGCGACCAGGCTTGGACCGACAAGCTCTGGAACTTCCTCGCCACCAACCCCTATGGCGACACCTACTACGGCGAGACCATCAAGATGCTGGTCTACATCGTCATGGCGGGCGACTACTGGGCGCCCACCGGTTCCTGATGTTGATTGACGGCTCCGCGGCCTCGGTCGCGGAGCCGTCCTGACGGAGCCCGGCGGTGGAATCGTTGCTCAGCCGGGCGACGGGGACGGCCTCAGCGCTTGGCGGGCGAGGTGCGGGCCAACGACTCAGGGGGCAGCGTGTCCCGCTGGGAGAACAACTTGTCCAGACCTGTTCGCTTCAGCAACTGGACCATATGCTTGGGCAGATGTAGCAGGACTAGCTCTCCGCCGATCGGCTGAAGCCGCTTCCAGGTATGAACCAGCAGCCCGAGCCCGGTGGAGTCACAGAACAGCAGGCCTGACAGCTCCAGAGCCACCCGTTGCGGCCCATCACGTACTAATACGCGATCAAGATGGGATTCCAGCCCAGGCGCGGTGGAGAGGTCCAATTCGCCTGACACGGTCACCACCACCCATGGCGTCGATTCGGTGATCACCACGTCCAGCCTCCCAGCCGGGCGGGTATTCGCTGCCATCATCATGGCCACCTCCCCACAGGCGACGTCAGTTCGAGGCTCCATCTCTACCCGCCTAAACGTCCAACAATCCCCTAGCGTGCCCTAGCAAGATCAGCGTCGTCCCGCGCCTCGCTACCGCCTCTCTGCTCCGTGACCTCTGGCACGCGCCGGGTCGCGTCGTGGCCTCTGAGCCCTGGCCACGGTGGAGTCGTCAGGAGTGGCCGAGGATCGGGTGCGGTTGGTAGGGCGCCTCCAGCCGGGCCACCTCCTCTTCGGCCAATGTCACGTCCACCGCCGCGATGGCGTCGTCCAGGTGGCGCAGCTTGGTCGCGCCAATGATCGGTGCGCTCACCACGGGTTTGCCGAGCAGCCAGGCCAGCGCGATCTGAGCCGGTGGCAGGCCACGCTCCTCGGCGACCGCGCGTACCGCGTCGATGACGTCGAAGTCGCCCTCGGAGTACAGGTCGTCGGCCAGCGGATCGGTGCCGGCCCGGACCGTGTGCCGTTGGCCGTCCCGGTCGCGGGTGCCGGCGAGCAGTCCGCGCGCCAGCGGGCTCCAGGGAATGGCTCCTACCCCCTGGTCGAGGCAGAGCGGGATCATCTCCCGTTCCTCCTCCCGGTACACCAGGTTGTAGTGGTTCTGCATCGACACGAACCTGGTCCAGCCGGCGGTCTGCGCGGTGTGCTGCGCTTTCGCGAACTGCCAGGCGTACATGCTGGACGCCCCGATGTAGCGGGCCTTGCCCGCCCGCACGACGTCGTGCAGCGCCTCCATGGTCTCCTCGACCGGCGTCTCGTAGTCCCAGCGGTGGATCTGGTAGAGGTCGACGTAGTCGGTGCCCAGCCGGTTCAGCGAGGCGTCGATACCGGCCAGGATGTGCTTGCGGGACAGGCCGCGGTCGGTGGCAGCCGACCCCATCGGGAAGTAGACCTTCGTGGCGAGCACGTAGTCGTCGCGGCGCGGGAAGAGCTTGGACAGCAGCCGTCCGGTGATCTCCTCGCTCACCCCGCCCGAATACATGTCGGCGGTGTCGAAGAATGTCACGCCGGCCTCGACCGCCCGTCGCACGATCGGCTCGGCCGCATCCTCGTCCAGATGCCACGCCCGGGACGCGGGATCGCCGTAGCTCATCATGCCCAGGCAGATCCGCGACACCTGCAGACCGGACGAGCCCAATCGGATGTATTTCATGCTGCCTCCAGTATTTCGGCTCCACCGGTGGTTTCGTGGTGGAGCGCGACCGCCAGGTAGAAACAGGCGTTCGTGACCGCGAGTACCGCGCCCCAGGTGACGACCGTACGGCGGCCCGCCGCGTCGAGATGGGCGAAGGTACGCCACGGGCGGCGCCAGAGCGCGAACACGAGGGCGGCGCTCCAGATCCGCAGGCCGGCCACTCCGAGTGGCTGGACCCGGGCGAACAGCAGCACGGCGAACGCGGGGCCGAGATAGTGAAAGACGGGATGTACGAAGCGACCAGGAAGACGTACGGACGTTGGTGTTCGGGCATCAGCAGAGCCGTTCCAGCCAGGTGCTCGTCCATGCTGCGGCGGAGCGTGGGTTGCGGGTCATCTGCCGGTCCACCAGCGGAATCGAACAGCACGGGAGGCGGACCTCAGCCCGCCTCCCGTGGATCAAGCAAGGTTAGATCGGAATATCAGACCCACTGCTTGGGTGCCACGACGATCCGCCCGACGTAGGCGATCTTCTCCCAGTTGTTCGCGTTCAGCTTGCGCGTGCCGCCGTGCGTGCCGTAGTCCGGGTCCCACACAAGGTATTGGCGTTCCTTCCTCACGATCGTGTCGTAGTAACCGTAGACCACCACGTAATGCGCGACACCGCTAGCGGCGTGCGGGTACCAGCTCTTTTTCGCGGACACCAGAAGGATGGGCGGCCCGCTACCGTAGTTGTAGAAGCCACGCACCGCATCCCAGAGATTGTCGTTCTTGATAGTGCGGTATGTGCTGTACTTGGTGCCCACTACATGAAGCTTCGCGTTGATGTACCTGGTGAGCTCCCGTGACATCGCGATCGGCGAAGTGAACCCGAGCCTGTCGGTTCCCATCTTGCTCGCGAAATACTTCTGCTGGTCCTTGCGAAGAGGGACGTCCCACTCCGTCAGCACGGTCGCGGCCGCGGCCGGACCACACCAGTTACTCTTCTGCTGGTGCTGTCCACGGATACTCATCTTCTTCCACGTGGCGCCGGGTTCCCGCTTGACCACGGTAGTGGCGAGTGCACCGCTGGTGCCGGTTTTGGTGGATGACTGCGTTGGCGACGCGACCGCGGCCGACGGAATCGCGATGACACCGGCTGCTGCGAGTGCCGAAGCCACAAGAATGGGACGACGCATCTCTTGCCTTTCCCGAGTTGTACGGATAGAGCGATTCGTTGACTCTTCACAGAGCTACAATGAGTGCGGGTCTTACACTGTGGGGTCCCTCGAAAATCTCTCTTTCATTATTTCCAGCAGGCGATTAGGCCCAACAGGGACCCAGGACCCATCTTCAGGTGGGCCCGGCTTGGGTCCCAGGGGCTATGACGGACTCACGTCGATAAAACGCCTACCACTCGGCACGGGTAGCACAGGGCCGGTGTCAATGCATTTCGGCGTGGCCGGGATCATCGTGATATGGACGTACGGACGTTGGTGTTCGGGCATCGGCCGAGCCGTTCCAGCCAGGTGCTGGTTCATGCAGCGTCGGAGCGCGGGTTGCGGGTCGTCGAACTCGACGGCGCTCCGGTCCCCGAGGAGCTCCGCGGCAGCGGCGCCCACTTGTACTCCGGGCTGCGTCTCGCCGGTCTCCGCGCCGCGGAGCTGGGGATCGCGCTACTGGAGGCGCCGCCCGGCTGGCTGGCCGCGCTCCCGCCCGAGCTGATCGGGCGGGATGTGGCGCTGATTCCGATCCGGGACGCGTACGGGCTGCGCGGTCCGGTGTTCGCCAAGTTCCCGAACAGCAAGGAGATGCCTGCGACGGTGTACGCCGATGGCAGCAGGCTTCCCGGGCCGGACGCCGTCGACCCGGAGACACTCGTGCTGGTCGCGGACCCCGTACGGTTCACCGCGGAGTTTCGGCTCCATGTGCTCGATGGAGCCGTCCACGCGGCCGGCCAGTACGCCGCCGATGGTGAGCAGTCGCTGGTTCCCCTTGAGGGACATCCCCGGCGTGACGCTGTCCTGGGGTTCGCTGCGGACGTGCTGGCCGAGACGGCGCACACACTGCCGAGCGCGATCGTCGTCGATGTCGGCCCTGTCCACAGGCCTGTGGACGGCGAGCGCTGGGCGGTGATCGAGGCCAACGGTGCCTGGGGAAGCGGCTGCTATGCCGCCGACCCCCAACGAGCCCTCGATGTGGTCCTCCGCGCATCCGTCCCGTTCGACGCCCTGTCGGACCATGACCGCCGATTCGTCAGGCCCGGCCGATGAGAAGACTCTGGTGGGCGGACTGGAAAGTGGCCCATGGCCGTACTCGAACAGGTCATTTCTGGGATGGCAACATGGCTTGTTTCTGAGCGCAGATCCGACCGAAGATGTGTGCAGATACAGGGATATTCGCCGGTATTCGGAGGCGGTCCCAAAGCGCTGAACTCGACATCAGGATGGCCTGTCAAAGAATCAT
>JAOPYO010000068.1 GCA_025964575.1 Actinomycetes bacterium | reverse complement strand
TCGAGACGACGGGGGTGTGCCCGCCGACGGCCGCATACGCGCGCGCCGCCGAGCGCTGAACCCGCCCGGATACCTTCTCGGACTCATCGGAGGAGTCGAGGCCTTCCTCTGCGAGCGTCTTGTACTCGCGTCGTTTCCGCACGTCGTAGGTGTGGCCGTGGCTGGTGATGTGGATCCAGATGCCCATCTCCCGGCACAGGTTCAGCAGCCGCACCCACCCGTCGAGGCGGCGGTCACCGCGGGACGCCTCCCACAAGATCAGGATGTGATACCGGCCCTCGGCGAGGTCTTCGATGAGCTGATCCCAGCCAGGCCGGCCGGTGCGGGCGAAGCGGGAAGCGGACTTGTCGTTGTCGGCGTAGTTCCCGCCGACCTTCCACTTCTTGTCCACACATGCGCGTTTGTTGGCGATGTCCTGCTCGCCGACGGACTGCCTGTCTCCGGCCGAGTCGTTGCTGACACGCCCGTACAGGCACGCGACCAGCGTTATCCCGGCTTTGGTGGCGGCCTCGGCCAGTCCTTCGCGCTTCATGGGGCACACCATAGCGCAGAGGGTATTGACATCCGATGGTCGTCTGGGCCACCACCATCGGGTCGGTGGCCGGGCCCAATCTGGCCGCGCCCGCCGGCCGGCTGGGCGAACGGTTCGGGCTGCCCGGGCAGGCCGGGCCGTACGCGCTGGCGGCCCTCGCCTTCGGACTGGCCGCGTTCGGTATCTTTGCCGGCCTTCGCCCGGACCCACTGCAGCTCGTCCAGGAGCAGAAGCCCGCCGGCACACTCGCACCCGACCGTTCACTCGGCGCGGCCTGGAGCACTCTCCGCACCTCCCGCAGTGGCCGGGTGGCGGTGGCAGCCATCGTGGTCAGCCACTCGTCGATGGTCGCGCTGATGTCCATGACCCCGGTGCATCTCCATCATGGAGGTGCCACCGTGACCGTGGTCGGCGTCGTCATCAGTCTGCACATCGCCGGGATGTACGCCCTCTCGCCGCTGGTCGGCTGGCTGGCGGACCAGCTGGGGCACGTTCCCGTGTTGCTGCTCGGCATGGCGCAACTGATCGCCGCTACCGCGCTGGCCGGAACCTCCTCCGCCCATGATCTGGGACGGCTGTCCGCCGGACTGATCCTGCTCGGCACCGGCTGGTCGTGCGGGCTGGTCGCCGGGTCCGCGCTGCTCACCGAGTCCGTTCCGGTGGAGGGACGGACGTCCGTACAGGGACTGTCGGACCTGATGATGAACGGAGGCGGTGCTCTCGGTGGCGTCCTCGCGGGATTGATCGTGATGATGTTCTCCTACGCCGTCCTCGCCGGCTTGATCGCCGCCTTCGTGATGCCCATGATGGTCATCCTCTTTCTCGCCAGGGATTCCAGATGAATGAGACCGTGGCGCTCGGCGCCCTCGATACCCCGGTCGGGCGACTGCTGGTCGGCGTCACCGAGATCGGGATCGCCTCGGTCCACTTCCGTGACTCGCCCGCGGAGCGCGCCCGGTTGCTCGACGCGCTCGGACTGCCGGTCGCCGATGATCCGAGCCGTACGGAGCCGGCGCTCAGCCGGCTGGCGGACTACTTCACGGGACGGCTCGAGGAGTTCGCCCTGCCGGTCGACTGGCGGTTGACCTCACGGGTTCAGGGCCAGGTGCTCGCCACTCTGTACGAGACGGTGCCGTTCGGGCGGGTGGTGACCTATGGGGAGCTCGGTGAGCGCAGCGGCTCCGGCGTGCCGGCGCGGGCCATCGGCCAGATCATGGGTTCCAATCCCGTCCCGGTGATCGTTCCCTGCCACCGGGTCGTCGCCAGTAACAGCCTCGGCGGCTACAGCGGCGGCTCCGGCATAGAGATCAAGCGCTGGCTGCTCACCCTTGAGGGCGCCCTGCCGCCCACCCTCGACTGGGACCCCGGCGAGGGCCCGGTCACCCCGTAGGTCGCAGCGTCACCTCGGGGAAGCGACTGCCCTGCCCGCCGATCCCGCTCGGGCGAGCTGCTTCGCCTGAGTGCGGCGGACGACGAGCGGTGAGGCGGCCGCAAGGCCGACCACGATGGCGATGATGTGCTCACGGCCCGCGAGGTTGGGCAGCATGATCAGCTCTCCCACCATGGTGGCGACGAGGGCGGACAGCGTCAGCCAAGCCTGGCGACGGCAGCACACGTAGACCATCAACGCCACGACGGCCGCGGAGGGGCCCGTGTCGAGGCACCCAGCCTCGGCGAGCGACAGGCCCAGCGGATGGTGCGGGCCGAGCACGTACATGCCCCTGCCGCCGAGCGTGCTCAGGGCGGTCGCCGCCAGCGCGATCCCGAGTGTCCGCCGCGCCCCGAACCAGGCCTCCGCCAGCCCGAAGACCACCAGGACCTGAGCCAGCGAACCCCAGGCGGGCAGGTTCTCCGCCGGTGCCAGCATCGAGCCCGGCAGCCGTAGCAGCGCGACCCCGAGCGGCAGCTTCGCGGAGACCCCGCCGAGGAGGCGAACCGCCGCCTCGCCCACCTGGGTCATCTGCGCCAGCCACATCACCATGATCAGCGCGGTCGAGCAGAGCGTCAGCGGAAACGCGCGCGGACCTTCGCGCAGGCTGAGCCGCGGTACGGCCGTGAGCCGATGCCACTCCTCGACGACCGTGGGGGCGAAGCTCCGGGTCACGGGGCGCGGCAGGCTCCGGCGCATGATCACCCGGGGGGCGCGTTGCGGAGGGGCAGTGATCATGTTTAAACCATTTCACTGCGATCCACCCTTGCCATCGGGCTAGCTGGTGACCTTCAGCTAGTCCTCAGGCTTGAGGCTCTCATCATTGAGATGGATGACCCGCCTCGCCGGATCCCCCCAGAGGTGTCAGGGTGCCTTCACGTCGTAAGTGACCCCGGTGAGGTCTTCGGAAACCTCCCACAGCTTGCGGGCGAGCTCGGGCTTGCCGGCCTGTGAGGTGGTCCGGACCTTCGTGGGCAGGCCCCGCTGCTGGAAGGGACCACGCGGCCCGTAGCACTCCCCACCCCGCACCTGCGGGGCGGTCGCGCCGTACAGCGTGGGCAGCGCGCCCGCCGCGGCCGACTGGCCGAACAACGCGTTGGCCACGCCGTACCCCTTGTCCCGGAGCTTCGATCCCAGCTCGCGGGGTGCGGCCTGCTGCAGGTTGGTCGACGCGTAACCGGGGTGGGCGGCGACGCTGGTCAGCCCGCCGACGCGCCGGTCCAGTTCCTTGGCGAACAGCAGGTTGGCCAGTTTGGCCTGGCAGTACGCCGGCCAGCGGTGATAGCTCCGCTCCCCCTGCAGATCGTCGAAGCGGATGTGCCCGCCCCACGCGGCCATGCTGGTCACCGTGACGACCCGCGGATCCCTTCCCTCCGACAGACCCTGCAGCAGGGCGGGGAGCAGCAGCCCGGTGAGCGCGAAATGACCGAGATGGTTCGTGCCGAACTGCATCTCGAACCCGTCGGCGGTGGTCTGCCAGGGCAGCGCCATCACGCCGGCGTTGTTGACCAGGATGTCCAGTGGACCACCCTGGTCCGCGGCGAACGCTCGTACCGACTCCAGGCTGGACAGGTCCAGCGAGCCCAGAGCGACGGACGCCTCGGGCAGTTCGGCGCGGATCCGGTCCAGGGCGGCCCTGCCGCGTTCGGCGCTGCGGCAGGCCAGCACCACGGTGGCGCCCCGCCGGGCCAGTTCCAGCGCCGTGTGATAGCCGATGCCGCTGTTGGCGCCGGTGACGATCGCGCGCCTACCGGTCAGAGTGGGGATGTCGTCCGCGGTCCAGCCCATGGGATCCGCCTCTCGTGTTCAGTCCCCGAGACCGTCAAACCGGTAATTCCGTACGGCCGTGTGGCACGCCGGTTGAGTCAGGTTGGCGAGGATCAGGCCGGCAGGGTCTTGTCGATGGCCTCGACCAGCTCGTCGGTGTCGGGCTCGGTGCGGGGATCGAAGCGTGCCGCGACGGTGCCGTCCGGAGCGATCAGGAACTTCTCGAAGTTCCAGCGGATGTCACCGGTGTGGCCCGAGACGTCCGGGGTATCGACCAGTTCTAGGTACAGAGCGTGCCGGTCGGGACCGTTCACTTCGATCTTCTCGGTCAGCGGGAAGGTCACTCCATAGGTCGCCGAGCAGAACTGAGCGATCTCCTCGGCGGTACCCGGCTCCTGGCCCATGAACTGGTTGCAGGGAACGCCGAGAACGGTGAAACCGCGCGCGGAGTAGCTCTCCTGCAGTCGCTCCAGGCCGGTGTACTGCGGGGTGAGGCCGCACTTGGACGCCACGTTCACGACCAGCACGGCCTTGCCCCGATACTGTGCGAGGTCCGCGGAACCACCCTGCAGACTCTCGATCTCCACGTCGTAGATAGACATGAGCTCGATCTTAACGACTTGGCCTCGATCCGCTACCTCTGTGTGTATCGGATGTCCCGAACTCAGGATTGGGTGCGCATCTATGCCCCGAGGTGGTTCACGAACTGAGCCAGCGACGTCCCTGCGCTGGCCAGAGCACTGAAGGCATTGTTGACCACGCCGGCAGCGTTGGTCGGTTGGCTGAGCAGGTAGAAAATCACGAATGCGATGGCCACGTAGCGGAGGTTCTTCTTCATCAGTCGCCGTCCCCTTGTTACGCAGTGACACACTGACCCTATTCAGTTGTGCCCATCTGATTCTGCCCTTAAAGAGAGTTTCATGTGACCATCGTTCCAGCATGTGAGAGCGACCACAGAAAGCCCCGCGCCGAGGTCCGGCACGGGGCTGACCGACGGTGACGAAGCGACCGCCGTCACACGGGCTTACGGGATCGAGCTCACGAACGTGCCCAAGTGGTTCGCCGCGCCGCCGAGCCCACCCAGCGTGCCGTGGACCACGCCGGCCGCCTCGCTGGGACGAGTGACCATGTACCACAGCACGAAGGCGATGGACCCCCACTTGGCGTACTTCTTCATCGGGTTGCCTCACTCTCCGTAGACAGATGACTACAGAGAGCTATTCCCTCGTTCGGTTCCCTTCGGTGGCGTAACTCCGTAAAGACCGCGCCAACTCAGTGAGAGATCGCGTCTTTAGGCACCTTGGTGTCGGTCTTGAGTGCATTGAACAGTTCGGTGGCCTTCGTCCGGTCCCAGATCAGATAGGACCCCGCGGCCGGGGACGAACCGAAGCCGCCCACCGGCACCGTAGTGGTGACGCCATCACCGGAACCGACGCCTTTCATCGACCACATCAGCCCGACCAGGTCCGTGAGGCCGTCCCGCTGGTCGACGGAGAAATTGTCCGTCGCGTGCAGCGCCATGGGAACACTGCGGAACGGGTTGAGCAGCACCCCGGGACTGGTCGCCTTGCTGATCAGTGCGCTGAAGAACTGCCGTTGCCGGGCGACCCGGTCCAGGTCGGCCCGCGCGGAGGCCCGGGTGCGGACGTAGCCGAGGGCCTGCCCGCCGTTGAGGGTCTGGCAGCCCTTCTTCAGGTTCAGGCCGGCCTTGTGGTCCTTCATCGGCTCCTTGATGCACAGCCGCACGCCACCGACCGCGTCGACGACACCGACGAACCCGCCGAAACCGACCTCCGCGTAGTGGTCGATGTGCACGCCGGTCGCCTGCTCGACCGTGCGGACGAGCAACTGCGGGCCGCCGAAGGCGAATGCGGCGTTGAGCTTGTTGGACCCGTGCCCCGCGATCGGGACGTAGGAGTCGCGCGGCAGGCTGACCAGGGTCGTCCCGCCGGAGCCGGTGTGCATCAGCATCATCGAGTCGGTGCGGCGGCCCGCGGCGGTGCCGGTCGCGTAGGCCTTGCGCTGTTGTTTGGACAGCCCCTCACGGCTGTCGGAGCCCACGATCAGCCAGTTCGTCCCCGGGGTGTCGGCGGGCCGTCCCGAGTAGTCCGCCAGCGCGTTCTCGCGCTTGAGCCGTGAGTCCAGGTAGAAGTAGCCGCCCACGATCACGATCGCCAGCACCACCACCAGGCCGAGCAGCACCTTCGGCCAGCGGCGCCGCCCGCGCTTGACCGGGGTTCCCGTAGGACCGAACTGACCGCCCCCGTACTGCGGTGCCATCGCCGGCCCCCCCGCTGCCACGTGCTCCACCCGTCCTTCTCTGATCCAGTTCTCCGGTCGGCCGTCGTCCATGCTGCAAACATAGACAACCGACCCAAGTCAGCGCGTCGCTCCCGCGCGTGATGTCAAGTCTCACCCCGTAGCCACAGTGTGTGAGATTTGCCCCAAAGCTCGTCCCCCTCGCGGTGCACACTGCTGGAGGAACCGTACGAGCCGGAGGGTCTGCATGGGCATGCGCGGGGGTCGTTTCATCCGATTTCGCCGTAACCGGCGCCACCTACCCGAGGAGATCGACGGTCCCAAGCTGACCGAGCACAAATGGACGGCACGCGCCAGTGAGCTCGCCGAGACGGGCATGGTCACCGTGGCCCGCAGACTGCCCGCCCTCAGCGGCCAGGCACTCCGGCTGGCCTGGCAGGCGAACCGTTTCGACACCACCGCCGCGATCTCCCTCAACCTCGCAGCCGGGATCTTCACCGCGTTCGGCCTGCTCGCGACCACCGGCGTCCTGAACGCGCTGTTCGCCGCCGGACCCACCCCGGACCGGGTCGTCGCCGCCCTGCCGTCGCTGGTGCTCGTCGGAGTGGCGACCGCGCTGCGCGCCGGCCTGCAGGCGGCCGCAGGATGGGCCCAGGCCCGCCTCGAGCCGCAGGTCGACCGGATCGTCGAAGTCCGCATGTTCGAGCTCTCCACCGCGGTGGAGCTTGCCGCGCTGGACGACGCCGACTTCCTCGATGACATGCAGCGAGCCCAGGGCCCGGGAGTGGCCGCGGCGCCGAGCGTGGTGGCGAACACGATCGACGTGGTCACCGGCGCCGTCGGCATGGTGGCCGCCGCGGGCACCCTGGGCGTGCTGCACCCCCTGCTGCTGCCGCTGCTGCTGGCCACCGCCGTGCCGGAGGGCTGGGCGTCGGTACGGGCCGCCCGGCTCCGGTACTTCACCCAGATCACGCTGGTCGCGGTCCGCCGCCGCAAGTGGATCCTCACCGATCTCATGACACAACGCCGCCACGCGGCCGAGATTCGGTCCTTCACGGTGCGCGATTTCCTGCTCAAGCAGTATGGCGACCTCGCCGTGCACGTGCGGGACGTCGAGCTCAACCTGGCCCGCAGGCAGACGGGCGCGCGGCTCTTCGGGGACATCCTGAAAGGGGTGGCGACAGCGGCGGTCTATCTCACGCTCGGCCTGCTGCTGTGGCACGGCAACGTTCCACTGGCCGTGGCGGGCACCGCGGTGCTCGCCATCAGGACCGGCCAGAGCTCTCTGGCCAATCTCGTCTACGCCATCAACCGCTGTTACGAGGAGGGCCTCTACTTCGGCGACTATCTCGGCTTCTGCGCCGAAGCCGAGCGCCGTCTCCCCCGAGGCGACGGCTCCGTTGCCGTGCGGGAGCACACCGATGACGCCGAGCCCACAACCGGACCCGTACCAGAGCGCGACGCCGAGCCGCCGGCCGTACCCGAACCGCGCAAGGAGCAAGCGCCTGACGAGCACGCCCCGTGGGACTTCGAGCGGATCACCGCCGACAACGTCACCTTCACCTATCCGGGCGCCGAGACCCCGTCGCTGCGCGGGGTCTCCGTGGAGGTGCTGCGAGGTGAGGTCATCGCGCTGGTCGGCGAGAACGGCTCCGGTAAGACCACCCTGGCCAAGATCCTCGCAGGCCTCTACGACCCCGACGGCGGCGAGGTCCGCTGGGACGAGACGTCACTGTGGCGGGTCGACCCCGAGCAGCTCCGGCAACGCATCGCGGTCATCGCCCAGGACCACACGCACTGGCCGATGACCGCGCGGCAGAACATCGCGATGGGCCGGGCCGGCAGCGACTACGCCATCGAGGCGGCCGCCGTCGCCTCCGGTGCCGACCAGGTCATCGACGAACTGGCCCATGGCTATGAGACCCTGCTCGACCGCCGCTTCGACGGTGGCGCCGAACTCTCCGGCGGGCAGTGGCAGCGCCTCGCCGTGGCCCGTGGTTTCTACCGTGACGCTCCCCTGCTCATCTGCGACGAGCCCACCGCCGCGCTGGACGCGCGCGCCGAGCATTCCCTCTTCGAACGCATCCGGGCCCACTCCGACGGCCGTACGGTCCTGCTCATCACCCACCGGCTGGCCAGCGTCCGGCACGCCGACCGAATCTACGTCCTCGACCACGGCCAGGTCATCGAACAGGGCGATCACGATGCCCTGATGGAGCTGGACGGTCTCTACGCCGAGCTCTACACGCTGCAGGCCTCCGCCTACGCCCACGTCTCCGACTGAGCGACCGGCGGGGTTGAGTAGGGTCTGCTTTATGGCCGATGTCGAGGATCTGGACGCCCTGTCCGCCAAGGAACTACATGACCGCGCGATCAGGCTCGCCGTGCACCGGGGGGACGTCAAGTTCCTATGGAAGCTGATGAGCGAGATCCCGGCCGCCCAGGCGGCCACCGGCGATCTCGAACGCAGCACCTCCGACCTTCTGCACATCTCCTCCCTGCTCAGCGACTTCGCGCTGGCCGGTGACGGAAAGGTGGCCGAGGCGCTCCGCCCGTTCTACCTCGACTACCTGAGCTGAGGGAGCGGGCCCACCGGCACGTCCGGCCTACAAGTACTGGCCGATGGGCGCGTCGGGGTCTCGTTGGGAGGCATCGCCGTTGGGGAGGTCGGCCGGGCGCAGGAGGCGGATCTCATCGCCGGTGGCCAGGGTCTCGGCCGACATGATGCGCTGCGCCTGCAAGGAGACGGCCCGGTCCAGGATGTTGCGCATGAGCCGTGCGTTGCCGAACGACGGCCCGCGCGGGCTGGTCCGCAACAACGCCCGAAGGGAGTCCAGCACTCCGTCGGCGAGGATGAACCCGGCTTCGGCGGCCATGATCTCGAAGATGGTGGCGAGCTCGTCGTCGGTGTAGTCGGGGAAGCGCAGGACATGCGGGAACCGGGAGGCCAGCCCGGGATTGAACTCCCTGAATCGCTGCATCTCACGCTCGTATCCGGCGACGATGACGACCAGGTCGGCCCGTTGCTCCTCCATCAGCTTGAGCAGCTCGGCCACCGCCTCGTGCCCGTAGTCGCGGGCCGAGTCGGGGGGAGTGAGCGCGTAGGCCTCGTCGATGAACAGCACTCCCCCGAGCGCCCGGTCCACCGCCGCCCGTACCTTGGGCGCGGTCTGGCCGACGTATTCCCCGACCAGGTCGGCCCGGCCCACCTCGACCAGATGTCCCGACGACAGCAGTCCCAGCTGGGCGTAGACCGCGGCGATCAGCCGGGCCATGGTGGTCTTGGCCGTGCCGGGGTTGCCGGTGAAGACCATGTGCCGGGTGGGGGCGGTGATCGGGATCCCGGCGTCGCGGCGCAGCTGCTCGGCCTTGACCTCGTCGACCAGCAGCCTCACCTCGTGCTTGACGGCGTCCAGCCCGATCAGCCGGTCGATCTCGGCCAGCGGGTCACCGGGCAGATCGATCGGGCCGTGGGCGGTGAGCGCGTCGGGGATGTCGGCCACCAGCAGCTCGGAGAGCGACTCGTCCTCGTCGACGATGCCGTCCTCAAGCACTCGGCGGGCCTGCATCGCAATGGCCCGGTCCAGCAGGTTGATCATGAGCCTCGCGTTGGTGAAGGCGGTGCCGCGCGGGACGGAGTGCACCAGCGTGCGGACCTTGTCGAGCACGCCGTCGGCCAGCGCGAACCCGCCGTCGGCGGCCTTGCCCGCGAAGATGGTCACCAGGTCCTCCTCACCGAGGTCAGGGAACCGCACGACTTTGGGGAAGAACGTGGCCAGCTCCGACTCGCCCTTGAGCAGTCCGTTGATCTCGGCGTCCGGCCCGGTCAGCACCACCACGAGGTCCTCGGGATGCTGCTGGAGGGAGGCGAGCAGGACGTCGATCGCCTCCCGGTCGCGGGGCGAGTCGGCCGCCTTGAGGGTGTGCGCGTCCTCGATCACCAGCACCCCGCCCAGCGCTCGCTCGACCGCCCTGCGCACTTTGGGTCCGCTCTCGCTGGCGTATTCGCCGACGAGGTCGGCCCGATCCACCTCCACGAGATGCCCTGAGGACAGCACGGCCAGATCGGCGTAGATGCGGCCGAGGAGGCCGGCGACCTTCGTCTTGCCGGTCCCGCGCTTGCCGGTGAAGACCAGGTGGCGCGGGCGGGCGGCCACGGCCATGCCCGCCTCACGGCGCAGCCGGGCCGCCTTGGCCTCGGCGATGAGCAGCTCGACCTCCCGCTTGACCCCTTCGATGCCCGCGCACGCCGCCAGCTCGGCGAGCGGGTCCGCACCTCCGGCACCGCCCGGGATGAGCCGTTGCGGCAGGTCCGCGGCGGTCACCTCGGGCACGTCCGAGATGTCGGTACGGGAGCGTGCCGCCGTCAGGCACTGGCCGGCCAGGAAGTCGGCCAGCCGGGCGTTGCGCAGGTTGAGCAGCGGCGGCGTCCGGGTCAGCAGCACCCCGGCGGTCCGGGCGACGTCCCTGGCGACCACACCGCCACGGGCCATGATCATGCGGTGGAACAGTTCGGCGTAGTCGTCCTCGCCGAACTCACGGGTTCGGGTGACCTGGAAGCCCTGCACCAGCGCCGGGTTGGCGTCGAAGAGCCGCTCCGCCCCGCCCGGCCGGCAGAGCGCGACCACATGCAGCCGCGGATACCGGGCCATCAGCCGGCGCAGCTCCTCGGTCAGGGCGGGCCCGCAGCGGTCGGTGCCGAGGAGCTTGTCGAGGTCATCGACGACCAGGAGCAGTTTCCCGTCGACGCACTCGCGGACCCGGGCCTGGAACCAGAGGACGGCATCGCTGACGTGCAGGTTGGAGAAGACCTGATCGGAGATCCACAGCACGTCGCGGACGGCGCCCCGGTCCATGAGCGCCCGTTCGAGCAGCGCCACCGCGGTGCCCTTGCCGGTGCCCTCCGGGCCGGAGATGAGCAGCCGTACGGACCGGTTCTCGGTGCCCAGGGCCACGCGGAGCGCCGCGGCCAGCTCGGGCTGCCCGACGAGGGCGTCCACCGGTCCCGGTTTCACCGCCGCCTTTTTCTCCGGCGCCGCGGCGCCGGCCCCCGCCTCGGCTCCTGCCTCCGCCCCTGCCTCGGCCGGGGGCTCGGTGGCAGGCCCTGCGAACCGGGCCACCAAGGGGTTGACGACCGTACGGTTCTGGAACAGCCTGCGCAGGTCCAGCTGGAACGCCCGGATCGGCACCCGGTTCTTCGGCGTGCTCAGGATCTCGGGGAGACCCTGCACCGCTCCGGTGACGCGCAGCGCCATGTCCAGCCAGGCGCGGCAGGCGTCCGCCTCCCCGGCCACCAGACCGCGCGCCAGCCATCCGCGGACGTCGTTCTGCCAGACCTCGACCGCGTAGGTCCCGCGGAGCGCGCGCATCCTCTCCTGAACCACCTCGAAGCGTCCCAGTCCGAGGGCCATGGCGAGCTCGGCCGGGAGCACGGTGAGCTCGGCCTGCAGCATCAGCCTGGCCAGCGCGAGGTCGAGCACATCACCGTCGCCGGTGACCGCGAGCAGGCGCTCGTGCGCGGCGACGAACCCCGCGCACGCCCACTCGAGATAGCCGAGAGCGCCGCTCAGCTCGGGCAGCACGGCCAGGGTCTCCTCGTCCGCACCCGCCGCCCAGAGCGTCTCCAGCTCCCCCACAGGCACGGTCAGGTCCTGCTCGTGCAGCACCGCGTCGGCGGCCCGCGTCTCGTGCAGTCTGATCAGGGCCCGCCGCCGCTCGTCGAGCGGCTCCAGGCCCTCGAACACGTCCAGGCACTCGCGCGCCAGCTCCAGCATGACGGCCCGGCGTTCACGATCCTCGCCCGCCGACTCGGGCAACCACATCCCCGGCGGGCGCAGCCGGCCGCTCTGGGTGAAGAACGCCAGCGGGTCCCGTACGGCCGGCTCAGGCTTGGCCAGGAGGTCGGCGAGCAGCTCGTAGTCCACGTCCCCCCGGGAGCCCGCGCGGATGGACCCCGCGCCCAGCAGCAAGGTCAGCAGGGACCACAGCTCCGCACCGACCACCGAGGTGGAGTCGGCGTAGAAGGGATTGGCCGCCCGGGTGAGCGAGGCCGCCCGCGGGTCACCGTCGAAGGCCAGCGCCCGCTCCCGCATCGACTCGTACAGCCCGTCCGGAACCCGCCACGGGCCATGGGAGTAGACGTCCAGCACGGGTTCTTCGGTCAGGAGCATCTCGAGATGTTCCGGCAGCCGCGGCGCGCTCACCTGACAGCCCTTCGTGTTGGGGGTCTCCTGCGGGGAATTTCAATTGTCCGGCAACTCTAGGGGCGGCGGGTGGTAGGACACATCACTCCTCGAGCGGCCGTGGGGCGTCGTCTCCACTCCACGTCGCACTTCGGATGATTTCGGGCACAGTGCATTCAGATTGTGGTCGTCCCACGGTTGGCAGACAGGGCTTCCTGCCGGATAGTTGATCCTTGAACAGACTGAGTCACTCACCCAGATGGCTCTTCACCGACCCGGAGGAGGAATCCCCGGTGCACTACCTTCACATATCCGCCCGCCCGCACCACGGCCACACGGTCGTCGGCCTGCGCGGCGACCTTGATATCGCCAGCGTGGACGATCTACGCGGGCAGCTGCGCTCGGCCCGCCAGGCGCATGGGGACCACCTGATCCTCGATCTCACCGACCTGGAGTTCATGGACTCCCAAGGCCTGTCCGTCATCATCGGCTGCCACAAGGCCGTCTCGGCGGCGGGCGGCAGTCTCGCCCTCGTCGCCCCCCGACCGATCGTCCTCCGCACCCTGCAGATCACCGGCCTGGACCGGCGCTTCGCGATCTTCAATACCGTCGAAGAAGCGTCTGGACAACCTGCCGGCACAGCTTGATCGTCTTACCCCCCACGCGGCTCCGGCCGTCCGGGGCGTTCTCCGCCAGGCGCGGCGAACACCCGGGACGGCCGGAGTCGTGCTCTGTCAGGAGAGCGGCAGAAGGTCCGGCCTCTTGGGGTCACGGCCGTCGCCGGAGGAGCGGCCCTGCACCCGGCGCTGGACCCAGGGCAGCAGATAGTTCTTGGCCCAGTGCAGGTCGTCCCGGCGCAGCGTCAGCCAGTCGATCTCCTGGGCGGGCGGCCAGGGCTCGCGCCAGTCATCGGTCACGGGGACGCTCAGCACCTGGCAGACCCGCAGCGCCATCCGCCGGTGCCCTTCGGGCGACAGATGCAGGCGATCCTCGCTCCAGGCCCGGGAGTCGTGCAGCGCACCCTTGGGCCATAGATCGACGACCCGGCAGTCACGCCGGTCCGCGATGGCCCGCAGATGCATGTTGAAGGTCGCGGCCTGGCCACGGAACCGCTTTCCCCTGCCCAAGCCTCGTGGGTCGAAGCCGGTGAAGACCACCACCTCGGACCCGACGGCCCGCAGCCGGCGCACCGCGTCGTCGAACAGCACCGCCAGTGCGTCCGGGTCCGCACCCGGACGGATCATGTCGTTGCCGCCGCCGCAGATGGTGATCAGATCGGGCCGGAGCTCGACCGCCCGCGGCACCTGGTCGGCCACGATCTGATGCAGCAGCTTGCCGCGTACCGCGAGGTTGGCGTACCTCAGTCCCGGCCGACTGGCCGCGATGTGCTCGGCCACCCGGTCGGCCCAGCCGCGGTACTCACCGCGAGGGTCACCGTCGGTGTACGGGTCGTCCATGCCCTCAGAGAAGCTGTCCCCGAGCGCCACATACGTATTGATCTCATCCACTGCAACCCCAGAAACGGACTCGTGTTCAGCCACGTTCCACAATCATGCATTCTGCACGTTTCCTTACGCGACCGTAGGGTGTTGCCCCGACATGCCGAGAAGGTCGGGATCAAGTGCGATGTGCCCAGGTAGGCGCACATCGCGTCCTTGACGAGTGTGATGAGCGTCGCCCTTGATGGCACCGCCGGGATCAGCGCGATGCCTCCAGGTGGGCGCGCATCGCGTACTCGACGAGTGTGATGAGCGTCGCTTTGGTGGACTCCCGGGTACGCGCGTCGCAGTTGATGACCGGCACCTGCGAGCGGATGGCCAGTGCCTCCCTGATCTCCTCCGCCGCGTACCGGAACTCTCCGTGAAAACCGTTGATGCCGACGACGAAGGGGATCCCGGTCTCTTCGAAGTAGTCCACGGCTGCGAAGGAGTCCTCAAGCCGCCGGGTGTCGACCAGCACGACCGCGCCGATCGCGCCACGGATCAGGTCGTCCCACATGAACCAGAAGCGATGCTGCCCCGGTGTGCCGAACAGATAGAGGATCAGATCACTGTCGAGCGTGAGCCGACCGAAGTCCATCGCGACCGTGGTCGTCGTCTTGTCCGGCACCTTCGACAGGTCATCGATGCCGACGCTGGCCGCCGTCATGACCGCTTCGGTCGTGAGAGGCATGATCTCGGAGACCGACCCGACGAAGGTTGTCTTGCCGACGCCGAACCCCCCTCCCACAACGATCTTGACGGAAGTAAGCGTCGGCCCCGGAGAGGTCGGGGGCGGGCCCCCCGACGAAGCAAACTCAGAGCTTGCGAAGTCCACTGAGAACCCTTTCCAGCAGCCCGAGGTCGGGCTGCCCGTCCACCGGGTTGGTCTGATGCAGGCGCAACAGCCCCTCGTGCGCCATGTCGGCGATGAGCACACGGGTGACACCGAGCGGCAATCGCAACAGCGAAGAAATCTCCGCCACCGAACGCCACTCCCGGCTCAGACCGATGATCGCCTTGTATTCGGGGGTGAGCGTCGAGACGTCGCGCGGCGGATACGGGACCGCCGTGCACATCGCCTCGATCGCGATCTCGTTCCGGGGCCGAGTCCGCCCTCCGGTCATCGTGTAAGGACGTACCAGAAAGTTCCGCTCTCCGGTCTCCGGCAAGGCCTGACCCGAAGACGGATCGCGGCGCGGTGTGCCATCGTGCTCCACCAGCGATGCCTCCGTTTACAATCCGACCGCCGCTCAGCGCGGCGGGCCGGCCCCAAGTTCGGTACGCAGGGCGGGGGTGAGCACTCTGCCCACGCGCTCCACCATGAGCGTCATCTCATAGGCCACCAGTCCGAGGTCGCAGTCCGGCGACGCCAGCACGGCGAACACCGAACCGCCTCGGACCGCCATCACCAGCAGCAGTCCGCGTTCCATCTCGACGACCGTCTGGCTCACGCCACCCGCATCGAAGATCTGTGCGGCCCCATGTGTCAGGCTGGTCAGCCCCGAGGCGATGGCCGACAACTGGTCGGCACGGTCGGGCGGGAAGCCGTGGGAGAACGCCAGTGGCAGTCCGTCGGACGACACAACGACCGCGTGCGCGACGTTGATGACCCGTTCGACGAAGTTGGTCACCAGCCAATTGAGATCCTGCCGGCTCGGCTCGCTCACACCGTGTCTCCTGTCTCTTCTCGTGGCTGGCCGCCATCTGCCTGGGTCTGAGCTCGTCCCCGGTTCACGCCTCGCTGCAGACCGGAGAACCTTGCCCGTACGTTATCGGCGGAGGCCGGCGGGGCGGCTTGCGGGGGAGGGCTCAGTGGGATGGATCCGGGCACGCGGTTCTGGCCCGGCACCCGCTTCGGCAGGCCGGAGGAGGTGTGACCGCCGGCGACCGGCTGCCGGACCGCCTCCGCGGCCTGCTTGCCCTCATCGCCCGCGGACATCCATGACCCCGAAGCCGGGGCTTCCTTGATCTCTTCGGGCTTGCGCCGCTGGAACCACTCCGACTCCATCGCCTCGAAAATAGGCGACCGTTCTGCACGCCTGGCCGAGGTCATGGGATCGGGTGGCCCCCAGCCGACTCCGGGCGAGGCCGGAGGCCCTTCCCGCGGGGGTGTCCCGTTTGAGGTCGGCTGCGGAGCCGGGCGGTTCGGGGGTGGTGTCTTCGGTTCGGCCGCCACGATGGGCTGCTCCATGGAGGGTGCGGGACGAGGCGCGGGAGGCACGAAGGGCCCCCGGGGCGGCGGGCTCTCCTGGGCGAATACCTGGCGTCCAGGGTGGTGTGGCGCGGGGTCGGCCATCTCTCTGGACGGCACCGCTCGCATCGGCCGCGCCAGATGAGCGGGCCCCGTCGATTGCGATATGGGCTGGATGAACGGCGCCGCCGCCGCCACCGGTCGTACGGCCGGCACGGGTCGTGCCGGCGTCACGGGCGCGATCTCGTCGAACCTGCGCGGAGCGATCGACTGCGGCGAGTCACCCACCGCGATGGCCTGGGCGGGCAGCAGGGCGAACGCGGTGAGCCCGCCCGAGAGGGCGGCGCGCAGCTCGACCCGGATACCGTGCCGGGCCGCCAGCCGACCGACCACGAACAGTCCCATGCGGCGGGCCGCCGAGACGTCGAGGACGGGCGGGTTGGCCAGTCTCCAGTTGGCCGACTGGAGCTCGTCCGCGGACATGCCCACTCCGTTGTCGGTGATCTGGAGCATGGCGCCACCGCCGCTCAGCAGATGGCCGGAGATCGTTACCTTGGTGTGCTCCGGGGAGAAGACCGTGGCGTTCTCGACCAGCTCGGCGACGAGATGGACAAGGTCGTTGACCACCGGGCCGCCGACCGCCACCTCACCCTGGATGCGCAGCCCGACCCGCTCGTACTGCTCGACCTCGGACAGCGAGGCGCGCACCACGTCGATCAGCGGCACCGGCTGGTTCCACCGGCGCACCTGGTCCTGCCCGCCGAGAACCAGCAGGTTCTCACAGTTGCGGCGCATGCGGGTCGCGAGGTGGTCGAGCCGGAACAGGCTGGCCAGCCGCTCGTCATCGCGCTCGCCCTGTTCGAGCTCGTCGATCAGGCGAAGCTGACGTTCGATCAGCGATTGGCTACGGCGGGAGAGGTTGACGAACATCGCGTTGATGTTGCCGCGCAGTACCGCCTCGTTGGCCGCGAGCCGTACGGCTTCGCGGTGCACCTCGTCGAAGGCCCGGGCCACTTCACCGATCTCGTCGGTGGAGTCGACCTCGATGGGATCGATCTCGATTCCGTCGGACGCCACATCGGGGTCGCGGAGCCGGTCGACCAGGCCGGGCAGCCGGTTGCTCGCCACGTCGAGGGCGCCTGCCCGCAGTCGGCGCAGGGGCCGGACCAGCGAACGGGCCACGACCAGGGTCACCAGGAGAACGAGGAAGATGACCAGGAAGAGGAGCACGCCACCGATCAACGCGGACTGGCGGGCGTCCGACTTCAGCACCCCGCTCCGGGTGATGACATCGGTGACCAGCTGCTTTTCGGCCGCGCGCATCTTGTCGACGGTCGCGCTGGTGTACGAGGCCCACTTCGTCGCGTCGTCAGCGGGCAGGGAAGCGACGGACAAGGTTTTGGAGTCGGTCGCGCGAGCAACGACCTGCTGCCGCAGCGTCTCCCCGAGGTCGACGTCGGAACCGCTCACCGTGTCCTCGAAGAACTGGCGCTGACTCGCGGTGGCCGCCGTCTGGAACGCGAGGATCTCGGTGTCACGCTGGGCCCGGGCCGCCTGCACCGCCTGCAGCTCGGTGGGCTCGAAACGACCCGTGATCAACGCCGCGTGAAGGAGCGCGCCTTCCCTGGACACCCGGTCCTTGGCCAAGGCCAGGGCGGCCTCGGCGCGTGCCGTCGCCGACAGGGCCTGGTCGACGATGCCGTCGGCGACATCGTTGTTGAGGTCCAGCAGTGCCTGGATGAGATCGGAGTACTTCTCGACTCCGGCCTGCGGCGACAGCCAGGTCTGGGTCGTGATCGAACGGAGGGCCTTCAGTGCGTCCAGCCAGTTCAGGAGGTCACGCACCCTGACCTGCACCGTGGACGAATACGTAGTGTCGATGCCGGCCGCCGCGGTTCTGACCACCGCGACGGCGGTGTCCACGGTGCCCTGCCGTTGACGCAGCTGTGCTTCTCCACTTGAGGAGCGTCTCGTCGGATCGGGGTTGGTCGCCGCATAAGCGGCGGTCCGGTCCCGCTCCGCCTCGAGCTCGTGCACGAGGGAGTTCGTTTTTCCCGCCAGGTCAGCCAGCCGTTCAACTCGCTGGTAGACGGTGGCGTCACCTACCGCCGAAGACACTCGCAATGCCGCCAGCGACGCAGCGACCAACGTGGGAACGGCGATAAGGGCGACCAGACGGGCCGCCACCCGCCAATTGCGCAGGCCGAATCTCCGCCGCCGCGGACCGCTCGGAACGTCGTCGGAAGTGAGAGTTGGCGATGATTGGACGGGCTGCAGGTCACTCTCCATGGCTGTTCTCACTGCCCTCCGTTACCCCTCCACCAATGACCACAGACAGTGACCAAATCGCTTCAACGTGCTCATATACCCCTTGTCTCAGGCGTCGGTATTTGAGCACACACCGCACCATTGAGCCAACCCAAACAGGGACATTGGCCAATACATCCACTTTTAGGGCATTTTGACTGTTTTGTCCTAATTTTTCAATTGACCTGATTACGCTACGCTCACCACTTCGCAGCCACTCAGGACTTCTCTTCCCCCTATTTCCAAGGAGTGTCCATGAGGTTTCCCCGCCTCCATCGAGTGTCGATTCTCGGCCTCGCGACCCTTACCGCCGTCGCCCTGACCGCAACCGGTTGCGGTGGCAGCGGCAGTTCCAAGAAGTCGGCCTCAGGTCTCGAGAAGACCGAACTCAACGTCGGCATGCTGCCCGTCGCCGACGCCGCCCAGCTCAGGATCGCCATCGACCGAGGGCTCTTCAAGGCCCAGGGCCTGACCGTGAAGACCCAGATCCTGGCCGGTGGGGCGGATGCGATCCCGAAGCTCAAGAGCGGGAACCTCGACCTGTCGTTCGGCTCCTACGTGCCCTTCTTCATGGCGCAGTCCAAGGGAGTCATCGACCTCCGCATCGTGGCTGACGCGTTCCAGTCCGCTCCAGGGACGCATGTCATCCTGGTGGCGAAGGATTCCAACATCCACTCCATCAAGGACCTGGTCGGCAAGAAAGTCGCCGTCAACGTCAAGAAGAACCTCAGCTCCCTGATGGTGCAGGCCACCCTTCAGCCCAGTGGGGTCAAGCTCGACGACGAAAAGAACTTCGTCGCGGTGCCGTTCCCGCAGATGGAGACCGCGCTGAAGACCCACGCCGTCGACGCGGTGCAGGCCGTGGAACCGTTCAACACCCAGCTGCAGAAGTCGATCGGGGCCCGCCTGATCACCGATCTCAGCGCGGGTCCGACCGCCAACTTCCCGATCGCCGGCTACGCCACGACGACGGTGTTCGCCAAGAAGAACCCGAAGACGGTCGCCGCCTTCCAGCGGGCCCTCGCCGCCGCCCAGACGCTGCTCACCGACCGCAAGGTCCTGGAGCAGACCCTCCCGACATACACGAAGATCGACGCCAACACGGCGACGACCCTGCACTACGGCACCTACCCGACGTCCCTGAGCGTGACCCGGCTCCAGCGGGTAGCTGACATCGCGCTGCAGTACGGCTACATCACCAAGTCAGTCGACGTGAAGTCCATGGTGAGCGCTGGATGAGATCCACCCGTGCCGTACGCGGCGCGATAGGGATCATCGGGGCGGTCGCGATCGCCGAGCTGGCCTCCCGGGCCAAGCTCCCGGGCGCGACCGCCCTCCCCGCTGCATCGACCGTGCTGATGCGCACCGTCGGGCTCGCCGCCGACACCGGCTTCCTCGGCGATGTCGGCACCACCCTCATGGCGTGGGCGGGCGGCCTGGCGCTGGCGATCGCGGTGGCGGTGCCCGTAGGGCTCGGCCTGGGCTCGGTCCCCTGGCTCGGCGACGCGGGCCGGGCGGTGGTCGAGTTCCTTCGCCCCATCCCTTCGGTCGCGCTGATCCCGCTCGCTCTCATCATGTTCGCCTCGACCACGGACGCGAAGATCGCCCTGGTCACCTACGCGGCCATCTGGCCGATCCTGGTCAACACGCTGTACGCGCTGCGCGACGTGGATCCGGTCGCCAAGGAGGCACTGCGCAGCTTCGGGTTCGGCCCGCTGTCGGTGCTGTGGCGGGTGACGCTGCCGAGTGCCGCCCCGTTCGTCGTCACCGGCGTCCGGGTCGCGACCTCGGTCGGACTGATCGTCGTGGTCAGTGCCGAGCTCACCGCCGGTGGTGAGGGCGGTCTGGGGACCTATCTCCTGAACACCCAGTCTGGCGGTGGTCGCACCGACCTGCTGCTGGCCGGAGCGGTCTGGGCCGGACTGCTGGGCCTCGCCGTCAACGCGATCCTCGTCTGGGCCGAACGCCGGGCGTTCCGATGGCATGCCGCGCGTATGGAGTCCCAGAAATGAACCTGAAGCCGATGTGGCGCACCATCAGCCGGATCCTGGCTCGCGGTTGGCTGGCCGTGCTTCTCCTCGTCCTCTGGGAGGTCGCGGCGCGTGCGGCGTCGGACGCCTATTTCCCGCCACCGACGACCATCATGTCGGCGATGGGGGATCTGTGGTTCTCTGGCCCGGCCGCCCACCTCTTCTTGAGTTCGAAGGCGCTCGACGACTTCGTCCCCAGCCTCAGCCACCTGTTCACGGGCTGGATCCTCGCGGCGGTCATCGGGGTGGTGCTCGGGGTGGCCCTGGGACGATCACGTACCGCGTCCGACTACGTGGATCCGCTGCTGCAGCTCGGGCGTGCCATGCCGCCACCCACCCTGATCCCGTTCTTCATCATCGTGTTCCAGCTGGGTGCCACCGAGCAGGTGGCCACGATCGTGTTCGGGGTCATCTGGCCGGTGCTACTGAACACGATCGACGGCGCCCGGGCGGTCGACGCCCTGCAACTGGACACTGCGCAGGTCTTCGGCATCACGGGGTGGCAACGGCTCCGGAAGGTGATTCTTCCGGCCGCGGCGCCCAAGATCTTCGCCGGGCTACGGATCAGTCTGTCGTTCGGGGTCATCCTCATGGTCGTCTCCGAGCTGATGGGGAGCACGACCGGCATCGGCGCCGAGCTCCTCAGCGCCCAGCGCAGCTTCGAAACACCGAAGATGTGGGCGGGAATCGTCCTGCTCGGCATCCTGGGCTACCTGCTCAACGAGGCCTTCCTGCTCGTGGAGCGCCGCCTCCTGGCCTGGCACGCCGCCGCTCGCAGGATCGAGACCTGACGTTCCGATGGAAGGGACCGAGCCCTTGCACGACACCGTTCTGATCGCCGGTGCCGGCATCGGCGGGCTGACCGCCGCATTGAGCCTGCACCAGGCGGGGCTGCGCGCACTCGTCGTGGACTCCGCCGCGGAGCTCCGCCCGATAGGTGTGGGCATCAACCTCCTCCCGCATGCCGTGCGTGAACTGACCGAGCTGGGACTCGGCGAGGAACTCGCGGCCATCGGGATCCCCACCGCGGAGTTCGTGCACTTCGACCGGTTCGGCAACCGGATCTGGGGCGAGCCCCGGGGGCGAGCCCTGGGTTACCGATGGCCGCAGTACTCGGTGCACCGTGGCGAACTCCAGATGCTCCTTCTCGACACCGTGCGAGCCAGGCTCGGCGACGACGCCGTACTGACCGGGCTGGCCTTCGAGGATTTCACCGATCTCGAGGACTCCGGCGATGTTCAGGTCCGGCTGCGGCGGCGTGGAAGCGGGGAGACGGTCGTCATGACGGCCGGAGCCCTGGTGGGGGCGGACGGGATCGACTCCACGGTACGGGCCCGGTTGCACCCTGGTGAGAGCGCTCCGCTGTGGAACGGCGTCCTCATGTGGCGGGGAGTCGCCGAGACCGAACCGCTCCTCGACGGTCGGACTCAGGCCGTCCTGGGCAGCAACACCCTGGCCAAGTTCGTCGCCTACCCGATCTCCAAACGGCTCGAGGATCAGGGCCGCGCGCTGCTGAACTGGGTGGCCGAGGTACGCCTGCCGGACGGCACCCGGACCGAGACCGCAGACTGGAACCGGCGCAGCGACACAGACGCCGTCCTCCCCCACTTCGCCGACTGGCGGTTCGACTGGCTGGACGTACCCACGCTCATCAGGGAATCCAGCGAGATCCTGGAATACCCGATGGTCGACCGCGATCCGCTCCCCTCCTGGGGCCGCGGCCGGGTGAATCTGCTGGGCGACGCCGCACACCCGATGTATCCGATCGGGTCCAACGGCGGTTCCCAAGCGATCATCGACGCGCGGATCCTGGCCTACGAGCTCGCCACCGCGGACGACCTCAACAAGGGCCTGGCCGGATATGAGGCGGCCCGCAGGGAGACCACGAACGCGATCGTGCTCGCCTGCCGTGACATGCCGGCGGACCGGGTTCTGCACACCGTGGCCGAACGCGCTCCGAACGGATTCGAGCGGATCGAGGACATCCTGTCCGCGGACGAGCTCGCGACCATCAGCAGCTCCTACCTGCAGACGACCGGGATCGACGTCGAGCGGCTGAATTCCCGTCCGTCCTGGAGCACACGGTCCACCACGACACCGGAGAACCATCCATGAACACATTCACTACGAGCTGTGGGCGAGATGACGGTCATGCTTGAGATATCAGGACTGGGACACTCCTACGGCGATCATGCCGTGCTCGACGGGGTCAGCCTGGAGGTCGCTGAGGGACAGCTGGTCAGCATCGTCGGGCCCTCCGGCTGTGGCAAGTCCACCCTGCTGCGCTGCATCGCCGGCCTGCTTCAGCCGACGACCGGACGTGTCGTGCTCAACGGCACACCCATCGTCGGCGTGCCCGACAATCTGGCCGTGGTCTTCCAGGACTACAGCCGCTCGCTGCTGCCGTGGCTCACCGTCCGCGACAACGTCGCGCTCCCGCTGCGCCGCCGCGGTCTGGACCGTGCCGCCCGTCACGCCGCCGCCTTGACGGCTCTGGCAGAGGTCGGGCTCGAGGGCGCCGAAAGCAAGCACCCCTGGCAGCTGTCCGGCGGCATGCAGCAGCGGGTCGCCATCGCGCGGGCCCTCGCCTACCGGCCGGCCCTGCTGCTCATGGACGAGCCGTTCGGCTCGGTCGACGCCCAGACCCGCGAGGATCTGGAGGACCTGGTGCTGAGGGTGCGGGCCGACCACAAGATGACGATCCTGCTCGTCACCCACGACATCGACGAGAGCGTCTACGTCGGCGACCGGGTCGCCGTGCTCACCCGCGGACCCAGCCACATCCGCGCCGATCTGCCCATCGAACTGCCCGCCCCGCGCGACCAGATCACCACCCGGGAGCACCCCGACTTCGTACGGCTCCGCGGTGAGGTCGGCCGGCTCGTCCGCAACGTCCAACCTGTCTCGTCCTGAACGCTTCCTATCGAAGCCCAGCCGCACGACGAAGCCCCCGGCCCTCCCGTTCGAAGGGAGCGCCGGGGGGCTTTGTGACCGCCGGGAGCATCCCCCCGGCTGAAGTTCAGCGGCTCAGAACTCGATTTCGAAGTACACGGTCGTACGTCCCTGCTCGTCCTGCCAGTAGCCCGAGCGGGCCGCCACAGCGCGCACCAGCCCGACGCCCCGGCCATGCTCGTCGAACAGGTCGGAGTGATCCTCGGGCGTCCGGCCGCCGGCACCGTCGTCGGTGACTGCTCCTGGCCACGGGGCGTGGCGTACCCCCACCGACGACCGGCAGCTTGCCCTTGCGCTCCCCGCCCTGGACGCCGCGGCGGCGCGCTAGGCGAAGGTGGCGGGCCCAGCCCTGGGGCAGAGTCGAGTGAGAGGCCGCCAGCAGTTGAGAGAAGCTGCTGCCGGTCGGCCGTGACAGCCGTCCTGGAAAGCGATCGAGGAATGGTCAGCAAGTGGTTAGCCTGCCCGCATGCCACCCGCAATCGAACCGTCGCCCTCAGCTCTCAAGCTGATCGCGGAGCGCCACCACCTGGCAGCAGCCGCCGACCTCGTGAAGGCCCCAACTCAGGGCGTGGCCAACCACGTCTACTTCCTCGGCGAGCACCTGGTTCTGAGGATCGCGCGCCCCGAACCGCACTTCGTCGCAGACCTGCGGAAAGAAGCGGACGTGATCCCGGTCGTTGAACAGCTTGGGGTCCGCACCCCCGCGTTGGTGGACTTCGATGACAGCTGCGGCCTGATCGACACCCCCTACATGATCCTGCAGCGGGTGACAGGGGCAACCCCTGCGATTCCGAAGCACCCGGTCACCGCCCCCTGGGGAAGGGTCTACCGCGACCTTGGCGCCGACCTGGCCAGGCTGCACAGCGCCAATCTCACGCCGGCAGATCTGCCCCGCGTCCCGGTCGATGAACGAGGTGATCCCCGAGTCGGTATCGCCAACCTGGCTTCCAGCGGCCACATCAGCACCGACGCCGCGGCGTGGCTCACCGCATGGCTCGACCACCTCGCCCACTACCTCCCGGACCAGCCGCAATTCCGTCTACTACATGGAGATGCCAGCCCCACCAATCTGCTGGCGGACACCGAGACCACTCAGCTCAGGGCAGTCATCGACTGGGGAGACGCGGCCTGGGCCGATCCCGCGATGGACTTCGCGAAGCTGCCCCTGCGGGCGGTCACCTACGCGCTGCAGGGCTATCTCGACGGCGCCACCGCCGACACCCATACGGCATGGTCCGCGCGCGTGCTCCGGCACCACCTCAGCTGGGCACTGTTCCGGATCGCGAAGCCTCCCAACCCGGACGAGGCCACCTGGAACGCTCAGCCCGCCAGCCGTCTGCTGGACATCATGCGCTTCTACCTCGATGGGCCTCCAGACCCATGGCGCGGGCTCTACCTCGCTCCGCCGGTGACGGACCACGACCTCCACGGGCCAGACGCTGTCAACGCTCATCAACATTTCCCGGCACACTGATCACGAATTGCCGCCCACCTTGGCAACACCGCTGCCCAAGAAACCTTGCTTGCCTTCGAACATACGTGCTATAAATTAAGCATAGGTTCGGTTGTGGGTCCGCGCCCCGCGAGCCGTCCTCCATTCACTGTCGTGTGGGGGTGTTCGCCTGTGTCCGGCCTGTTCGATCCGTCCGCTGTGCCCGCTCCCTCGGGGGCCGCTGAAGCGTTGGCGTTGATCGAGGCCGGGTTGGACTTCCTGAACGGTGCGGATCTGCCCGCTTTACCGGTCATCACATTGGCCGAGTCGTTGCAGACCTGGTCGCGGCTGACCGCCAAGCGGGCCGCCGCCGAAGCGTGCCTGGTAGGGGCTTTCGACGCCGTCGATGGAGCCTCGGCGGACGCCCAGTCATCGACGTCGGCCTGGCTGGCGTTCTTCACCCGCTCCACCGCTCCGGCCTCGCGCGGGATACTGGCCGGGGCGCGGCGCCTGCGCCGTCACCCGCAGGTGGCCAAGGCGCTGGCCGGTGGCTCTATCTCGGAGTCGTACGGCCGGTGGATCTGCGACTCGGTCGCCAAGTTCGAGCCTCAGGACCGTGAAGAGGTCGAGAAGATCCTCGTCGATGCCGCGATCGGCGGCGCGCTGCTCGAGGATCTGCTGGCGCTGGTGGTCCGGATGTACCGGCTGCTCTGCCCGAACGGCCAAGAACGCGACGAGGAGCGGATCAACGCCGAGCGCAGGGTGACCTTGGGCAAGACCTTCGGCGGCGCGGGCCGATTGAACGGCGACCTCACGGCACACGCGACCGCGCTGACCGAGACCGTCATCGAATCCCTCGCCGTCAAACGCGGCCCCGAGGACAACCGCACGAAGCCCCAGCGCCGCCACGACGCACTGATGGAGGCCTTCCAGCGGCTGGTCGACTCCGATCTACTGCCCGCCCGCGGCGGGGCCAAGCCGCAGGTCAAGGTCGAGATGAACCTGGCCGACCTGCGCTCCCTGCCCGGCGGCCCGCAGGCCGAGGCCGACTGGATCCGTGCCAAGGCGGCCGAACTGGCCCGGGGCCGACTCGCCGGCCGGACCGCCGAGGAACTGCTGGGCGCCCAGTCCCACGCCGACGGCACACGGGCGCCACTCCTGGCAGGCGTCGGCGCTGTCAGCCAAGTGCTGGCGGGAGCGCTGGGCTGCGACTCACTGCTCGCCCCCACCGTCGTCGGCTCGGTGGGCCGCGACGCCCTGGCCGCGATGACCGACCGGTGGGCGCGGGAGCACGGGCTCGCGGGCCGGGGGGACTGTGCCGCCGGTGCGGGTTGCGGATGTGACTGCCACCACCCCATGTCGCCCGAGACCCACCAGCGTCTGCAGGAGTCCATGTTGCGCTGGGCCGTCGAGGTCCTGTCCGGGCCCGGTGGGCTCGCCTCCTACCTGCGGACCGGGATTCTCGACCGCCCGCTGTCCGGGCCGTCCATCGTGCTGGACGCCGGAGAGGACGCCCGGACCGTGCCGGCCGGGCTGGAGCGGACCGTGCGCCGCCGCGACGGCCGCTGTCGCTGGCCCGGCTGTGAGCACCCGGCCGAGCTTTCCCAGGTCCACCACATCCTGCCCCGGTCCGAGGGCGGGCCGACCACGCTGTCCAACCTGCTTGTGCTCTGCCTGTTCCACCATCTGATAGCGGTGCACTCCTGGGGCTGGACGGTGACGCTCAATCCGGACGGCACCGTCA
Source organism: Actinomycetes bacterium (assembly GCA_025964575.1). GTDB lineage: Bacteria > Actinomycetota > Actinomycetes > Streptosporangiales > Streptosporangiaceae > Actinomadura_E. Next base: position 973 of record JAOPYO010000068.1, on the reverse strand, counting down.
CCGCTGCCGCACCCGACGGGCGCGTCCTCCACGACCAGGGCCCGCCCGCCACCGGTCCCCCACTCTGGGCCGCCTAGCGCGGCTCCCAGCTCCCCCGACACCTCGGAAACCCGAGAAGACGCTGCCCCGCCCGGCGGGTACATGGCGGCGGAATGCAGCTGCCATCCTCCGGCAGCAGTCCGACGATGCACGTCCCGCGCCGGACGGTGGCCGGTCCCTGGCCTAGTAGGGTCCCCGACGACACGTCCCTGGACATCGCCGGTCATCTCGGCACTTCACGCATGTCCGCATGCAGCGCTGGTCGGGGTGTCGACGATAAAGGGAAAGGAGAGTACCCACTCCTTTCCACTCTCAACATATAGCGCACCGGGGGGCTTGCGGCAAGACCCGGGTCGTGCCGCAGAATAGCCGGCCGAGACCAGAACCTACGGAAATGGGAGTCGTGAAATGCGTGTGTTGTTGTCGACGATGGGGTCGCGCGGGGCGGCGAGGCGCACCAGCCCCGTGTAGTGAGCCACGTAGAGCTCGGTGAGCAGGTCAGGCGGAGCGTTGCTCGTCATGGCCACCAGGTTCGTCACGCCGGTCCAGACGCCTTGCTGCGCGCAATGGTTGCAAGCGACTCCCTCTTTCTCATTTACAGCAGAGTCCAGCCGCGCTCGTGAGCGCCAAAATTACGAACCTCAGATCGGAGCTGATGACGTGAACCCCCTGACTACCAGTGCGTTTGACCTTCCCGACCACCTCACCCCCAAGGCCGACCCGACGCTGATCGCCGGCGACGAGCAGCACTTCGCGGCCATCGCGGAGAGCCTCGAGCAGTCGATCGCCGACCTGTCCGACCGCCTCGATGCCGAGCGCAAGGCGCCCGGCGGCATAGGCCAGGAGGCGATGGACCGGGACATGGAGATCCACCGGCTGACCGCTCGCCTGCGCGCCCTGCGTCGCTTCGGTTTGGACCTGTGCCTCGGACACA
>JAOPYO010000051.1 GCA_025964575.1 Actinomycetes bacterium | reverse complement strand
TTCTCGAACGGATGCGCGGAGTTGACGTTGTAGAAACCACCACCGTTGGTGCCCAGCTCCTTGATGGCCTCCTGGCTGGCCACCGGCCCACCGGTGATCGCCTGCTTGGCACCCGCGAGAGTGTCCGCGACCTGGGTGTGCAGGTGGAAGTTCTGGATCGCACCACCCGCGATCAGCACGATCGCGGCGACGAAGGCGATGGGCAGCAGGATCCGGAGGGTGCCACGAACCAGATCCACCCAGAAGTTGCCGAGGTCATTGGTGCGCTTACGGGCGAAGCCCCGGACCAGCGCTATCGCGACGGCGATACCGACGGCGGCGGACACGAAGTTCTGCACCGCCAGGCCGGCCATCTGCACCAGGTGCCCCATGGTCGACTCACCCGAGTACGCCTGCCAGTTGGTGTTGGTGGTGAAGCTGATGGCCGTGTTCCATGACAGGTCCGGCGTCATCTTCGTGCCAGGGTCGACCAGGTGCAGCAACAGATACCGCTGCAGCAGCTGAAACCCGAACAGGAATAGCACGCTGACGAGCGAGAACGCCAGCACGCTGCGGGCGTAGGCACTCCAGGTCTGCTCGGTCTCGGGCTTGGCGCCGATGAGCCGGTAGAGGACCCGCTCCACCCGCGAGTGCTTCGTACCGGAATAGACCCGGTACATGTAGTCGCCCAGCGGCCGATGCGCCACGGCCAGGGCGAGCACCAGGGATCCGGTGAAAAGGATCCCCGCAGTCGTTGTACTCACGCTCAGAACCTCTCCGGGAAGAGGAGGGCGGCGATGAGGAAAACGGCCAGGAAGGCGGTCAGCACCAGACCGACGATGTTGTCGGCGTTCACAGCCGCTCGACCGCCTTCACGATCAAGCCGAGCAGAGCGAAGATCGCCACTGTCAGCAGGATGAACACCAGGTCAGACATGTCTCGCCTCCTCTGCTGGATCTTCGACGACCGAGGCGGTCCGCCCGTCACGGACCGGTCCGTATGTATCGCGCGCACGCGGGTGCTGCTGGGGGACTTCCACCGGACGGTCATAACGGTCGTCCGAAACCCTCGATGGTCGGTATACCCCGTCCAGGGCTGCCTGCTTTGGCGCGGGCGAGTCTTCATCCGCGGAGTACGTATAGGCGTGGCCGGCCGCCCAGAGCCAGCCGGTCATGGTCCCGGCCGACGCGGCCGCGATCAGCAGCCCCGCACGGGCCGCGTCCCCGAGCCCGGTGATCGTCAGAACTCCGTACGAGTTGACGTCGAATCCGGTCAGGAATGCCCAAGCGACCCCCCCGAGGGCGACACCTGCGAGAAGCGGCCCCCTCAGCGACCAGGCCGCCACGACCGCGGCCATAACCACGAGCGTGTAGCGCCAGGGCGCGTGGCTCAGCACGACCGCCAGCGCGAAGACGCAGAGGCTGCCGCCGGCCAGTGTCCAGGCGGAAGACTCAAGGCGAGTCATCGCACCCTCCTCGGGTGAATCCCCCCACAGTGGGGCACCTAAGGAGTAAAACGCCAGGTTAGTTGCCCTACGTGGTGTCTTGACGGCTTCTTAGCGCGTCCCCGGGCGGGCTTAACGGACCTCTAACATCAAGGTCGGGAAAGAGGCTGATCACCGTGCCCACGCTCCCCGAAAGCGAGGCCCGGGCCAGGCTGGGGACGGCTCTGGTCGTACGGCTCGCAACGGCCGACGCGGGAGGCCGACCGCATCTGGTGACGGCCACCTTCGCCGTCGACGGTGACCGGCTCTACAGCGCGGTCGACCACAAGCCCAAGCAGAGCCGCGATCTCAGGCGGCTGCGCAACATCCGGGCGAACCCGCAGGTGGCCGCGCTCGCCGACCACTACGAGGACGACTGGGAGCGCCTGTGGTGGGTTCGGGTGGACGGCCGGGCCCGCATCATCGACGATCCCGCCGAGATGCTGGGGCCGATCCGCCTCCTCGCGGAGCGGTACGAGCAGTACCGCGAGAACCCACCAGAGGGTCCGGTCATCGCGATCACCATCGCACGGTGGTCCGGCTGGGCCTATGCCTCGATCACCTAGCGGTCGGCGGTTTGCCACCCGCACGGCCGTATGGTTTTATAAATGAACCTTCATTTATAAATTGCACGGAAGGCGGCACTGTGGCGGGACGGCCCAGATCGGTCGAAGACGCGGTGATCTTGCGAGCCGCCGTGGAGGTGATCGGCCGGGTGGGTCCCAGCGGGCTCACACTTGCAGCCGTCGCCGGTGAGGTCGGGCTGGTGGCCGCGACCCTAGTGCAGCGATTCGGTTCCAAACGCGGCCTGCTGCTCGCACTCGCCGAGCGATCCGCGATCGACACCGGCCCGTTCTACGAGCGCGTACGGGAGCGGCATCGCGCTCCGCTGAAGGCCTTGCGCGCGGTCGTCGTGGAGTCGATGGCGCCCATGGACAGTCCCAAGTCCTTCGCCAACCATCTCGCCTTCCTGTGCTTGGACCTCACCGACCCGGAACTCCACCTACGCGCCCTCGCCGTCCACAACGCGCACCAGCATGGCCTGCGGGGGCTGCTGGACGACGCCGTGGCCACCGGCGAACTCCGCGCGGACACGGACACCACCCGGCTCGCCCGCTCGGTGCGGGCGATGACCGCCGGAGCGGGCCTGGTGTGGGCGCTCGACCGCGAGGGCTCGCTCACCCAGCGCCTGCAGGACGAACTCGACGTCCTGGTGGCACCCCACACGAATCCAGCTCGCGACGAACATCCGAAGGAGCACTCATGACGAAACTGGCTGGCATGGTGGCACTGGTCGCAGGCGGAACCCGGGGCGGTGGCCGGGGCATCGCGGTCGAACTCGGGGCCGAAGGCGCGACCGTCTATGTCACCGGGCGCAGCAGTCAGGCCGGGCGGTCCGATCTCGACCGCCCTGAGACCATCGAGGAGACCGCAGAGCGGGTCACCGCCGCCGGTGGGCTGGGTATCCCCGTGTGTGTCGATCACAGCCGGGCCGACGAGGTCCAGGCACTCGTCGAGCGGATCACCTCGGAGCAGGGCGGGCGGTTGGACCTCCTGGTCAACTCCGTGTGGGGCGGCGACTCCCTGACCGACTGGGAACACCCGTTGTGGGAGCAGGATCTCGACACCGGGCTCCGGCTGCTGCGCCGGGCGGTGGAGACCCACGTCATCACCAGTCGTTACGCACTACCGCTGCTGGTGGCCCGCGGGCGCGGTCTGGTGGTGGAGGTCACCGACGGCAACACCGCCCGCTACCGCGGCTCGTTCTTCTACGACCTCGCCAAGTCCTCGGTGATCCGGCTCGCTGTGGCGCAGGCCGCCGAGCTGAGGCCGCACGGCGTTGCCGCGGTGGCCGTCACACCGGGTTTCCTGCGCTCCGAGGCCGTTCTGGACCACTTCGGGGTCGGCGAGGACAACTGGCGGGATGCCGAGGCGAAAGATCCCCATTTCGCGCACTCGGAGACCCCGGCCTACCTGGGGCGGGCGGTCGTAGCCCTGGCCGCCGATCCCGAGGTGATGGCCAAGTCCGGACGCGCGCTGTCCACCGCGGGGCTCTACCCGGAATACGGATTCACCGACATCGACGGCGCCCAACCGGACTGGGCCGCACACTGGGCGGAGGCGCTGGAAGGCGAGTTCGGCCCGCTGGGAGACGCGCTGTAACGGCCACGCCCGAGCGCTACCGGCCTACCCGTTGGGCCGCCTGCCGTGGTTGGCCCTGCTCTTCCGTCGTGCGTGCCGCTTCCGCGTTCGTTTGGACATACCTCCATTGACCACCCGCAGGACGCGACGGGCAAGACCTGTCCGGCCACGAGTTCAGCCCGGAATCGCCGTGATCATGCGATGGAACCCTGGCAGCCGTACGGCTGACCTGGGCTGATCGACGTCACGGACGCAGACCAGGCCACGACGTCAAGACGACGTCAGATATGACCGCTCCGCCGTAATGATCCCGTAACGGCCCTCAAAGAACGGCCCAAGCGGATCTAGCGTGAACCTGTCCGTTCGCTTGTGAACAGGAGCACAAAGTCATGGAG
>JAOPYO010000477.1 GCA_025964575.1 Actinomycetes bacterium | reverse complement strand
GACGAGGAGGCCTCCGTCGGGGATGCGTTCCAGGGCGCGTTCGAGGGCGGCGCTGAAGCGTTTCGCGACCTGTTCGCCGGTTTCGCCGCCGGGGGGTTGCGAGATGGCGTGTTCGTCGGGGTAGCGGGTGCGGATCTCGTGGTTGGTGAGTCCTTCCCAGACGCCGCCGCTGCGTTCGATGAGGTCGGGATCGTGGGTGACGGTGAGTCCGGTGGTGTCGGCGAGGGCTCGGGCGGTGGCCGCGGCGCGTTGCAGCGGGGAGGAGACGATCGCGGTGGGGCGTAGGGCGGCGAGGAGTCGGGCGGCGCGGGCGGCCTGTTCGATGCCGACGGCGTCCAGCGGAATGTCGGTCGTGCCTTGGAAGCGGCGTTCGGCGTTCCATGCCGTCTGGCCGTGCCGCATCAGGACGATCGTGCGCGATCCGCTTCCCGCCGTCACTGGTCCTCCCCGGCGCGTACTGCTGCGCTGCGTGGGCGTTGATGTTCTCGGCCGCGGCCTCGGCGGCGATCTGGACCAGCCGGGTGGCCTTGTCGGATGCGGTCACGGTGGTGTCGTGTTCCTCCCAGCGGGGGTTGGGTCGTCAGTCACGATAGAGCCCTGGCTTATTGACCGGTCAGCAGTTCCAGGCCGATGTCCTGGTTGCGGGGCCGCTCGGCGATGGGCCGTCACGACGTGGATGTTATTGGGCGGGCTCGTGCTGGGTTGCTCATGCGGCGTGGGTGGTGGGTTTGCGGTGGGGTTGGTAGGGCTGCTTGTCGCGGAGCATGGCGTAGATGACGTCGCTGCGGCGGCGGGCCAGGCAGATGAGGGCGGCGTTGTGTTTCTTGCCCTCGGCCCGCTTCTTGTCGTAGTACGCCCTGCTCACGGGGTCAGACAGGGACGCGAACGCGGACAGGAACATGGCTCGTTTCAGGTTCTTGTTGCCGCCCTTCGGCGGGTGCTCGCCCTTGATGGAGGATCCGGAGCGTCGGGTGACGGGGGCCAGGCCGGCGTAGGCGGCCAGATGCCCGGGGGTGGCGAACGCGGAGATGTCGCCGATCTCCAGCAGGATCCGTGCGGCGGTCCTGACTCCGACCCCGGGCATCGTGGTCAGGACCTTGGCGAGAGGGAGCGCATCAAGGATCTCCTCGACCTGGGCGGCGACCTGTTTGCGTTGCTCGTGGACCGATCGCAGAGACTGGGCCAGGCGTGGTAGAACGGTGGCGGCCGCTGCGGTGCCGGGGACGATGACGGTCTGAGCCTCCAGCGCGGTCTTCACCGCCTCGACCAGCCGTCCGGCCATGCGTGGGGCGAGCGGCTTGGCGGTGGCCAGCAGCTGGTCAGCGGTGGCTGCGCGTAGCCCGTCTGGGCCGCCGTAGGTGATCAGCAGCTCCAGGGCGGCGGGGTGGTGCAGCCGCGGTCCCAGCGCTTTCTCCAGGGCTGGGTGGATGGTGACCAGCAGCCCGCGGATCCGGTTGGCCAACCGGTTGGCCTCGCCCGCCAGGTCATCGTCGAACCCGACGAGGACCTCCAGCTCAGCGAGAGTCTCATCGCCCGTATCGACCCGCCGCAACGTGTGCGGGAGGGTGCGGGCGGCATCCGCGATGACGAACGCGTCCCGGGCGTCGGTCTTGGCGTTACCGGGGTGGACATCGGCCAGACGACGCATGGTCAGGCCGGGCAGGTAAGCGACCTGGCAGCCCTCGGCGCGGGCGACCGCGACCGGCAGCGCGCCGATCGAGGCGGGCTGGTCGACCACCACCAGCACCCGACCGCGCTGGCCGAGTTGGGTAAACAGGGCACGCAGGCGCTGTTCGTCGTTGGGAAGCGGCTTGTCGTGCAGTTTCTTGCCGGACGGGTCCAAAGCGCAGGCATGGTGTTCGCCCTTGCCGACATCCAGACCCAGGAACACCGCGTACTCGGAGCTCACGCCCTACCTCACTCGGGGACTCATATTCGGCCTGGTCACAGATCTGGCGTCGGCTGCCGGCAGCCACGTTACGGCGAGACGATGACTTCGTCACAGAAGGTTGCCTTGTCCCTATGAGCGGTCCACCGACGCCACCCAGGCCCGGTGACAACACCCCCCGGATCATGCGAGCGACAGGGGGCTTGAGTCATGCCGGGCCGGGTGACCTGGCTCCCCACCAACCGGCGGGGACGTGAAAAAGGTAACGGGCGGGGTTCAGGTATCTGATGAGTCGCGCCGCACGGCGAGCCGGATTTCGTCCAGTTCGGCCTATTCGCGGCGAAACTTGCCGATTGGGGCGCTTGTTGACCTTGAACTCACCCGTCATGATGTGGCTGGCTTGATCCCCCCGATGACGACAGGAAGTGCGCGTGCACACATCAGCGAAGATCGCGACGGTTGCGGTGAGTCTGGCGACCGGCCTGGTGGCCCCGGCTCAGGCCGCACTGGCAGACTCGGGCGCGGGCGCCCGCCCCAGGGCCGCCTGCAGCGGCGATCAGAGCCGCTACAAGAAGATCGTCAAGGTCGCCCCCGTCTCCTTCCGCAGCGACGGGACCCTCTACACCGACCATAACGGCACCAGCCACGCGGCGACGGTCAAGCTCACCAACGAGGTCACCAAGACATTCACCTGGGGCATGTCCGGCGGCGTCAGCGCCTCGTTCAAGGCCTGGGCCTTCTCCGAGATCAAGGTGCACTTCGACGCCAACGTCTCGTGGAGCCGAGCCGTCAAGCGCGGCCACGAGATCGACTTCACCGTCCCCGCCCACTGGTACGGACATGGTTACTACGGCGTTTACTATCGCTCAGTCCGGGTGAAGACCTACCAAACCAACGCCAAGTGTCAGGAAATTAACGTCCGCTACGGCTGGTTCTCCTACCCCCGCGGCGAGGGCTGGAACGTCTGGGACTCCAAGTCCCTCTGAGCCGCCCTCCAGACAAGGCCCCGTACCCCGCCCCCCGCGCCGGTACGGGGCCTTCCCCGTGATCGCCTACGATCGGGCGTGGGCGCAAATGCCCACTCCACCCCTCCTGGTCTGACGAAGAAGTGGGCGCCGCACTCTTCGCAGCACCCGGCTTCGCTCCTCTTCGGCGACCCCGACACCGCCCACCGCCGACCATGGACGAGGTCAAGGCCTGGCAGACGCGCCCGCTCGACCGGGCCTCGACCTGTGCGCCGGGCAACTGCGGGCCTCACGTCCGCGTTGGCGACCACCGTGAGTCACGGCTTCACCGAGAGTGGGTCAGAGCCCATCCCCCTGGCAAGCGACAATCGGATCCGCCGCTCAAGGCTCCGCCAGGCGCCAGATCTTCAAGGGGTCCCGGTGAAATCTTGGCCGGAACGCCAACCGTCCCGGTTGGCGTCCCCTAACGGACAGAGCTCCTGTCCTGTCTTCCGCACGCAGCCCGACACTGTTACCGCCGGCGCGGGGATGGTTCGCTGGTGGTGTGGGGCCAGCGCCGTCCTCCTGACCGCTCTGGAGGGAAGCAGGCTGTGGCCGGAGGGGCTTGCCGAGAAGGTCTCGGCTACTGGGAACGGTTGGCGATCAGGGCCGCGGTGATGTTCGGGCCGATCCAGCCGATGGCCAGGCCGGCGGCGCCAAGGCCGACGAAGAGTGCCGTGTAACGGCCGAACCCACGCTTGATGGACAGCTGCACTGTCCCACCTCCTATGAGACGTCGTGCGTCTTCACACGACCATTCGACAGCGTCCCTCTGGCAGGTGACGCCTCGGTTGCCTCCGCGGCATGCCTCCGGACACCCGGGCCTGCGCCGGGGTTGTACCAGCTGGCCGCTAGACCCCCGTGGCGGTAGACCTGCTTCCGCGGAGGCTGGGCACCCGCCGGAACCAGGCAGCAGACGGCTGCCACCAGTGCTCCCCGCATGGCAATCCCTCTCTCCCGTGATCTTGCGGTTCATGTCGACGCGAACTGCAGGATCACAGATCATGCCGCCTCGCACGAAGATCCGGCGAACCTGTTGTCATCATGGCGTGCCGGATCCACCACGGAGCGCATCTGAGGACCCGGGAACCGTCATGAGTCGGACGATCATCCATCAACCACGAGTGGCCTGGGACGGTGCGCGCGTCCTCTGCCCCCTGTGGGGTCATCGGCGGCCCGGGGCGTGGCGTGCTCCGGCGGAGTGCTGGTGAGCGCGGGCATCGGTGGAATCCACGATGACCGTCCAGTCCTTGCCCTCGGCCTCGTCACAGACTGCTCGCAGCCCATCCAGGGCCTTCTCCCACGTCCCGTGTCGGCCTCGATGGGGGCGCCGACGACTATGTCACCAAGCCGTTCCGGCTTGCTGAACTGCTCGCCCGGGTGTGGGCGCTCCTGCGCCGGGGCAGCATCGAGACCCCTGTCGTGCAAGGCGTCCGTTAGGGCGCCCCACGCCCCGAGGCGAGACGGGATCCTGCCTCATACTGACAGGACCCTGTCGAGGCGTTGACCCGGTGGACCTACTCACCTCCCGTCGTGTCCGTTGCCGTTCCCTCGCCCTGCGTTTCCGATTCACCGGCCGGCTCCTCAGCGGGTGGTGCCTGGTGGCTATGTCGTGTCCATTAGTGGGAAGTGCTGGAGATGGCCTCCACCAACTCGCCGACCTTGTCTTCTGGCAGCTTCGCCGCGAGATCGGCCTGGCTGATGATGCCGACCAGCTCTTCGTTCTCCAGCACGGGCAAGCGGCGGATCTTGTGCTCGGCCATCTGATGCAGCACCTCGTCAACGTCCGCACCGGCATCGACCCACCACA
>JAOPYO010000455.1 GCA_025964575.1 Actinomycetes bacterium | reverse complement strand
AGCCGCCGTGGCCCGCCTTCGAGGAGGTCGACGTGGCCGACCTGGCCCAGGGCCTGGGCTGCCCCGTCCGCCGGATCGACGACTATGCGGACCTGTGCGAGACGCTCGACGCGCTCTGCCCCGGCCTGGCCGACCGCACCGAACCGCTCCTCCTGCAGGTCGCGGTCACCACCGACGACGAGTTCCGGCCCTGACCTGCACACGCTCACAACCGCTCACCCTGCCCCCACCCGCACACCAGGAGTCCACCATGTCCTTGCTCGATCCCACGGTCTGGTCCGGCAAGGCCTGCATCGGCGGCTGGACGGCCACGACGGGCGGCACCGCCCCCGTGGTCGAACCCGCCACCGGTGAAGCCCTGGAACTGATAGGCGTCGCCACTCCCGACGACGTATCAGCCGCGGCCGAGCACGCCGCCAAGGCCCAGACCGCCTGGGCCCGAACCCCCTACACCGAACGTGCCGCCGTGCTGCGCCGGGCGGGCGACCTGTTCACCCGGCACGCCGAAGAGATCCAGCAGTGGCTGATCCGCGAGGCCGGGAGTATCCCCGGCAAGGCGGCCTTCGAGACGAGCGTCGCCGCCCAGGAGTGCTACGAGGCCGCGGCGCTCGTCTCGCGTCCCCTCGGTGAGGTGCTGCCCACCGCGGAGCCCCGGCTGAGCCTGGCGCGCCGGACGCCCGCCGGGGTAGTCGGTGTCATCGCCCCGTTCAATGTGCCCCTCGTCCTGGCCATCCGCTCGGTGGCCCCGGCCCTCGCACTCGGCAACGCCGTCCTGCTCAAACCTGACCTGCGCACCGCCGTGTCCGGCGGAGTGGCGGTCATGCGGGTGTTCGAGGAGGCCGGGCTCCCCGAGGGCGTACTACATCTCCTCCCGGGCGGCGCCGACACCGGAGCCGCGCTCGTGGTCGACCCGCATGTGCGGGTGATCTCCTTCACCGGCTCCACGGCGGCCGGCCGCAAGGTCGGCGCCGCCGCAGCCGAGCACCTCAAGCGCGCCCACCTCGAACTGGGCGGCAACTCAGCGCTGATCGTGCTGCCCGACGCGGACCTGGAGCGGGCCGCCTCCACCGCCGCCTGGGGCTCCTTCTTCCACCAGGGCCAGGTCTGCATGACCACCGGACGCCATCTGGTCCACCGCTCCATCGTCGACGAATACGTCGAACGACTCGCGCACAAGGCCGAGCAGCTCCCGGTCGGCAACCCGGCAAAGGAGCAGGTGGCGCTCGGCCCCATCATCGACGCGGGCCAGCGGGACAAGATCCACGGCCTGGTGCGCTCCAGCATCGAGGGCGGTGCCCGGCTCGTGGCCGGCGGTACCTACGAGGACCTCTTCTACCGGCCGACCGTGCTGACCGATGTCACCGACGCGTCACCCGCGTACGCCGAGGAGGTCTTCGGCCCGGTCGCCCCCGTCCGCGCCTTCACCGACCTCGACGAGGCGGTGGCGCTGGCCACGGCAAGCCCGTACGGGCTGTCGCTAGGCATCCTCACCAGCGACGTCATGCGCGGCCTCGACCTCGCCGAGCGCATCCCCACCGGCCTGGTCCACATCAACGACCAGACCGTCAACGACGAGGCGGTCGCCCCCTTCGGCGGCTTCGCCGCCTCCGGTACCGGCGCCCGCTTCGGTGGCAGCGCCAACATCGAGGCGTTCACCGAGACGCGCTGGATCACGGCGCGCTCGACCCAGGCCGACTATCCGTTCTGACAGCACGCGACGGACGCTTCCGCCCGCCCGCGCTCATCGGCTGAACCTGCTCAGATCAGCGGGCGGCACGTCTTAGCCCGCTTGTCACTGCGCGCATGATCGCGGTTGCATGTGGGTCATCCTGGCACCTGGTTCCGCACTCCACCACCGCTGACACGACCCGGTAGGAAGGTCGACTCAGCAGCATGATCGACGAGTCACGGCATGCCTCCCGAACTGCCCGGACGTAATATTCGGCACCCGCAGGCTTGGTGGTGAAGGCGACATCCGGGGGAACACGGGCCTCAGCGAGGCGCAACCGATCCTCGGCGCGGCATGGAACTTCCTGTGCGTTCGGGGTCTCGGCAAACTCGCTTTAGGCAAAGAGACAGCACCCGGCTCCGGCATAAGCGAGTGCTGTCTTCACTCAACACTACATGGCCTTTGGTCAATGATGTCTTGAGCAGTTCAGCGTTGGGCCGACGACCGTTACTCCGCCACTTTCGTGAAGGAGGAGTCCCCGCGCGCGCGGGGTTCCCCTTCCCTTTGGTCTCGGTAGCCGAGGTCGGTGACCGTGACACTTCCGCCGTCTTCCGGTGCCGAAGTGGACATCAAGGACCGCATGCAACTCGATGCCGTTGGGGGCGACCCCCCTCTGGCCGTGCAGGAAGTCGAAGAACCCGATGCCGGTGATGGTCACCGGCACATTGGCGGTCTGGAAGTGTCTGTTGGGTGTGTACCTGGCGTCGAACTTCGACCGGGCCTTCCGGATGTGGGACAGCAGTGGGCTGGACGATCCGACGCACCGCGGGTCGGGAATCTCGGTGATCATCGAATGGCCGGAGCCGTCGGCCAGGAGCAGATGGTAGTCCGAGTCGCCCTCCAGCCTGTACTGGGTGAGCGTGGCCCGCACCTGGAAGACCGTGGTCTCGGTCGGCTGGATCCGGGTGCTGGTCGGCAGGCTCCCAGGAGCCGACAAGGAGGTCAGGGAACCGATCGTCGCCCGGGTCGGGGACTGCAAGTCGATCAGGCCGACGTCGGCGTCGGTGCCGGTCTTCACCGACCAGCGCGAAGGGCGCGCAGGTCTATGGCGAGGCCGTGGGCGCCCCGCAGGGTGTCGGGTCGGTCGTCCCCCACAACGCGTTCGTAGCGGCGGGTGTCTTCGTGCAGGTAGCGGGCGGCCTGTACCTCCCCCAGCGCGCGAAGGTCGATGGGGAGGTCGTGCGTGCGGCACAGGATGTCGCGGTGGTCGTCGCCCGAGATGTGCCTGCCGCGGGTCAGGATGTCCTGGCCCAGGTCGAATGGGGGTGGGCCCTTCGGCACTGGCGCTCCCGCCCAGGTCGGTGATCAGCGCGAATGCGGAGAAAATCAGCAGGGTGAGCCGAAGTTTCCGGCGTTTGAACAGATTCCTGAACACGCGCGACTCCAGAGCAGCAGGACATTGGCGATGTGACGCGGCCCTGCTCCGTGCTCCAGCGCGGACGATGAAAGTGTTTTACGGTGCTTTTGAACCGGGTGCCCGGTCCGGCCGCCATTCTGACTGGTGCCCGCTTTCGACAGTTGGTAAGCGCACGGCTCGGCGACCATCATGTACGAAATATGTGCATCTTTTCCTGAAGAGACGACCGTAGGGAACAGCGCAGCCTCTGGTTCAACCAGCACGCCGTGACCTCGCCGTTCAACGACCCGACCCGGGTTTGGGGCTTCGACGGCAACGGCGAGCGGGTCGAGCTCACCCGCGACTGGATCACCCGCGGGCACACCGGCGGCTGAGGACGAACCGGGAGACGGGCCGTGCGCGGGTGGCGGTCGGCGTCTACCGCACAGCCGGCGGCTCCGGAGCGCCGGTGCATTGTCCGGCGTCGGGGCGGCCGGTGTCGAAGTAGGCCACGATGTGAGCGGCGCACTCGGGGACATGGACGGCCGAGGCGTGCACGTCGTCGTTGACGGTCAGCACCGTCCCGCCGATCGCGGCCTGCATCTGCTTCGTCCATACATACGGCGTAGTCACCTCATAACGGTGTGCGGACAGTTCGAGCGAGCCGCCCTCGGCCCTCAGCCGCCACGGCCGCACGGGAAGCGGCCATCCCGCGCATGTCGGTACGAATTCGGCGTTTCGGCTGGTGACCGGGTAGCGGGCCAGACGCTGTCGGTGGGCGGTCCACGCGGAGGCGAAGTCGCGCCGCCCCGCTTCCTCGTTGCAGATCGTCGCCCGGTTCATGGTGCGGTCATACTTTTCCGACGTACCGGGCGGCGGAGAGGAACTCGACATTCCGAAGATCATTTTTATCGCGGGCGGCACAGCGGGGCCGGGCGCATCCGTCAGTTCCTTGAGCGCCTGCGCGGCCAGTGCCCAGTGCCCGCTGGCCTGGGAGGCCAGGCTGGAGATCGCCCTGCCGTCGATGACGGCATGGGCGTACTTCTTGGGATTGGCGTCATAGGCGCGTTCCAGACGCAGTACGGCGGTTCTGACCACCTCGGGGGTCGTGCCGAGCCGGTACGTGGCGTTCCGCTTCGCGATCCACGCGGCCTGCCGGGAGAAGTCCTGTTCCGCGGCCTGCGCGGTGATGTCCGCGTAGGCGTCCAGCCGGAAGCCCGGTCCCATCACGCTGTCCAGCCACATCCGGGCGACCCTGCGGGGAAACAAGCTGCGGTAGTTTACGCCGAGCGCGGTTCCCCAAGAGGTACCGAGGTAGCTGATCGTGGCCTCCCGCAGCGCGGCGCGGATCTGATCGAGGTCGCGTGCCACGTTGGCGGTGGTCAGCTGGGAAAGGAAGGCCGGGTCGTGTTTCGCGCACGCCTGGTTGGCCGCGACCTGCCGGGCGTACGCCTGCCTGGCGGCCTTCTCAGTGGGTGGCCCGGGCGGCGGTGTGGTCCCACGCGCCAGTTCCGGGCAGTCGACCTTGGTGCTGTAGCCGACACCCCGGGGATCGAAGCCGATCATGTCGTACCGCTGGTTCAACCGCGCGTTCGTGGGGCTCTGCATGATGAGCCTGGTGGGCATCAGGTAGCCGCTACCGCCGGGGCCGCCGGGGTTGACCGCCAGGCTGCCCAGCCGGTGTGCCGGGTCGGTGGCCGGCAGCCTGGTCACCGCGATTCTGATCTTCCGTCCGTTCGGCTGGTCATAGCTCAGCGGAACGCGCAGCGTCCCGCACTCCGTGCGGGCCATCAGGCTCCGGAAGCGCGGGATCTGGCCGTTCCGCATGCCGAGCCCCTTGAGCACGGCATCGGAGTACCGCGGGCAGGCCTGCCAGTTGATGCCGGCGGCGCGGGAGGGCTGGCTCGCGACCGCGGACGTCGTGGCGAGCGTCACTAGAACGGCCGAGCCGATGACCGGCACGCCCACTGCCGCGAGCAGGCGTTTGCGCCTGGTCTTGTGTTTCGATTCATGCGACGAGGGCCATGGCATGAGGATGCTCCTCGGGGATCTTGCGGAGCACGCCCGTCTCATCGACGGCGCCCGGCGGCGCGGTCGTTCACGAGCGGCGCTTCTCCGCGATGGGCACACTCCAACCTGAGACCATCACGGACACAGGGGACAAATCGGACATAACCTACCAGCGTCGAGATCGAGCGTCGCACGGCACTGTCGACCGTGTGGGTGTGCCGACAACCTCATCCATCGTGTGCGACCTGCATCGATGCGGATCTGCCCGGCGAAGCCGGAAGCAGTCTCAGGTCATGCATGATGGGCGGTCATGTGCCTGCGGTTCGTTTATCTCCTCGTCCTGGGTGTGTTCTCCTGGCTGCGGCTGGTCACCCGGGAGTTGTAGGGCGGGTCAGTGATGACGCAGTCGATGGATTCGCCGGGCAGCTCCGACAGGACGGCCAGAGCATGGCGGTTGAGGATGGTCCAAGCGGACGAGGTCATTGGGTTTCTCCCGCGCGGTCGCATGCACCCATGGCGGGTGAGCGAGTCGAGTGCGTTGGGGTCTACCCGGGGGGTTCCCTGGCCTCAGCTACCCACCGGAAGGGCGCCAGGGGAGATCACTGGCGTCGGCTGCCGGGAAGGCCGCACACGCAAAGCCCAGCAACATGCTGCTGGGCCGGGGTTGGACATGGAGATCCACACCCAGAGTGGTTTAAGCGTCACCCTGTGTCAAGCACACTACAGCGCATCATTAGTCATGTCCTGCAGGTGTCCCGGTCGGGTTACTACCGGTGGCGCGAGGCGCGGGAGGCCCGGGCGCGGCGGCTGGCCGCCGACCGGGCGCTGGCCGAGGAGATCCGGCGGATCCACGCCGGCCAGGACGGGACGTACGGATCGCCCCGGGTCACGGCCGAGCTGCGCGATGCGGGCCGGAAGGTGAACCACAAGCGCATCGAGCGGGTGATGCGCAGCTTCGGGATCGTCGGGCTGCACCTGCGCAAGAAGGTCCGCACCACCGTGCCAGAGCCGTCGCACCAGAAGGTGCCGGACCTGATCAAGCGGAACTTCACCGCCGCTGAGCCGAACCGGCGTTACGTGGGCGACATCACCTACCTGCCCGTCGGAGACGGCCGGTTCCTGTACCTTGCCACGGTGATCGACCTGTTCTCCCGCCGGTTGGCGGGCTGGTCGATCGCCGACCACATGCGCACGGAGCTGGTCATCGACGCGTTGGAGACCGCCGCACGGACCAGGGGCGGACGGCTGGACGGTGCGATCTTCCACTCCGATCACGGGGCGCAGTACACCTCGGCCGACTTCGCCGCCGCCTGCGCCCGGCTCGGCGTCGTCCAGTCGATGGGGTGCGGTGGGTACGAGCGCCGACAACTCGCTCGCCGAGGCGTTCAACGCCAGCCTGAAACGAGAGACCCTGCAAGGCCGCAAACGCTGGTCTGGGCCCCGAGAGGCACGGCTGGCGGTGTTCCGATGGGTCACCCGCTACAACACCACCCGCAGGCACTCGGCCCTCGGCCAAACAAGCCCGATCAACTACGAATAACAGTCCTATAAGGTGACACAAGCCGCATAACAACTGGTGTCCACACTTCGGGGGGAAACCCCCCGTCCGATGGCATCTGGATGATCGCCGGCCATACGATGAGCAGCGTGAGTCGTGACCTGGTCAGTCCTGTCCTGGTAGGTCGGCAAAATGAATTGGGCCGGTTGCACGCCCTGCTCGAACAAACTGTTGCCGGTGAACCGGCCATGGTTTTGATCGCCGGTGAGGCTGGCGTGGGCAAGTCCCGCCTGACCCAGGAACTGGTCGGTGCCGCGGCCGGCATGGGTGTGCGGGTATTGGCAGGCGGGTGTGTGGAGCTCGGCGGGGACGGTATCCCGCTGGCGCCGCTGGTCGGCGTGCTGCGTACCCTGGCCCGTTCGACACCGGCGGACGAACTTGATCTGTTGCTGGGGCCGGCCCGCCGCGAGTTCGCCCGGTTGCTGCCCGAGCTGGACCCGGCTGCTGTGGCCGGACCGCCGGCCGATGGTTCGGCAACGCAGCTGCTCGAGCATGTTCTCGGGTTGATCACCCGGCTGGCGGCTCAGCGGCCGCTGCTGCTGGTCATGGAGGACCTGCACTGGGCCGATCGTTCCACCCGTGACCTGGTCGCATTCTTGGTGCAGACGCTGCGTGAACTGGGTGTGATGCTGGTGCTCACCTACCGCTCCGATGAGCTGCACCGCCGGCATCCGCTGCGTCCGCTGGTCACCGGCTGGGAGCGGGTACGCAGCGTGGAGGGCATCGAACTGGGCCGGTTCAGTCGTGAGGAGGTGGCCGCGCAGTTGCAGGCCATCCGTTCGGCGGCACCGTCTGCGCAGTTCGCCGATGTGGTGTTCGAACGTTCGCAGGGCAACGCTTTCCTGGTGGAGGAGATCCTTGCCGCCGTGGATAGCGGAGCGGATCCGGGTGATCTGCCGCCCTCGTTGCGTGATGTGCTGCTGGCCCGCACCGAGACGGTCTCGGAGGGGACGCAGCTGATCTTGCGTACGGCTTCGACTGCCGGCCCGTGGATCGAGGACCGGTTGCTCGCGGTCGTCGCGGGGATGCCGGAGGCGGAGTTGTATGTGGGGCTGCGGGAGGCGGTCGAGCATCACCTTCTGGTGGTGGACACCAGCGGCCGCGGGTATGCGTTCCGGCACGCCTTGACCCGTGATGCGGTCTACGAGGACATGCTGCCGGGTGAGCGGGTACGGCTGCACGCCGCCTACGGTGAGGCGTTGTCGGCCGATCCGGCACTGTCGAGTGAGGACGGCAGCGTGGCGGCGACGCTGGCGCATCATTGGTATGCCGCGCTGGATCTGCCGCGGGCGTTGTCGGCGTCGGTGCGGGCGGGACGGCAGGCGGCGGCGGCGTACGCGCCGGCGGAGGCGCTGCGGCATCTGGAGCGGGCGCTGCAGATCTGGACCCGGGTGCCTGATGCGGCCGAGCGCACCGGCGTGGACTGGGCACAGCTCAACGTGCTGGTGGCCGAGGCGGTGGTCAACACCGGCGAGCTCGACCGGGCCCTGTCGATCGTGGATCAGATCTTGGCCGGTGCGACGTTGCCGGTCACCGATCCGGTGAGTCGGGCGCAGCTGGTGGAACGTCGGGCGTTCGTTCTTCGCGGTCTGGGGCGTGACGACTCCCAGCAACTGTGGGAGGCACTCGCGCTGCTGCCCGAGCAGCCCGCGACCAAGACACAGGCCGTCGTGCTCGCGGCACTGGCCAATTCGCTGATACGCGTCGGTGAGGCCGAGCAGTGCCGCGACATCTCCCAGCGTGCCGTTGAGGTGGCCGCCTCGGTCGGCGCGCACGCGCCGGAGGCAGACGCGCTGATCACTCTGGGTGTGACGTTGGCCTATACCCACGATGCGCAGAGCGGGCTGGCGGCGCTGCGCAAGGGGCTGGCGCTGGCCGAACGCCACGAACTGCATGGTGTGGCGCTGCGCGGTTACATCAATCTCTCCGATGTGCTGGAGATGCTCGGTCTGCATGCCGAGGCCGCTCAGACCGCTCGGGCCGGGATCGCGCTGGCCGGCCGGGTCGGTCAGGTTCGCTTGCTCGGCGCGTACTTGGTCGGCAACCTGGCCGAGCCGCTGATCCGGCTGGGGCGGTGGCGTGAGGCGCTGGACCTCATCACCGAATCGCTCGCGGAAGAACCGAGCGGGGTCTTCGCCAGTACCTTGCTGCTCCAGCGGGCGGAGCTGCACATGTGGCAGGGCGATGGGCGCTCCGCCGAACAAGATCTGCGTGAGGGCCGCCGTCAGTTCGGCGACGCCGCCGACATGCAGTTCACCGCCCCGATGGTGTTCGTCGAAGCCGAGCTGGCCCGCGCCGCCGCAGACCTGAGCACGGCCAGACAGCTCGTCCAAACGCCGTTGGGTGGGCCGAGCGGGACACCGCGGATACGTTACCTCTGGCCGCTGGTATGGCTCGGGATGCGGGTCGAGGCGGACGCGGCCGTGCGAGAGGCCGACTTGGGCTCATCCCCCGGGCCGAACAGCAGCCGGCAGCGCGATGCGCTGCAAGCGCTGGCCACCACCCTCCCTGCCACCACCCCACCCGCCCTGGCCTACCAGGCGCTGACCGCCGCGGAGACCGCCCGGCTTCAACGCGGCGACGAGGTCGCGGCGTGGCAGGGGGCGGTCGATGCGACCCGCAGCGCCGCTGAGGCGTTCCTGCTCAGTTACAGCCTGTTCCGTCTCGCCGAGGCGCAATGCACGAACTCGCAGCTGGACGCGGCCACCGCCACGGTAGGGGAATGCCTAGATCTCGCTGACGACCTGGCCGCTGCGGTCGCCGACGAGGCACGAGCGCTGGCCCGCCGTGCTCGACTGCGCATCGACCTGCCCCCCTTGACTCCGGCCGGCACACCCGAGGCGCAGCCCGACGCCGGGTTCCGGCTGACCGACCGCGAACGCGAGGTTCTGGCGCTGGTCGCGGAAGGCCGATCTAACGGACAGATCGCCACCGCCCTGTTCATCAGCCCCAAAACCGCCAGCGTGCACGTGTCCAACATCCTGGCCAAACTCGGCGTCTCCGGACGGGTCGAAGCAGCCGCCCTCGCACACCGACTCGGGCTGTTCCCGACAAACTGACGCGGGCCGCTCGAGACCGGCCGGAACGGCCGGTCTCGAGGGGGACGTACGCCCTCTGGCAACTTCGAGGTCGGCAGGCGCCAGGTGTCGATCCGCTGCGCGTACCGCCGGCTCCACGAAGGCACGTCGATGACCTGGGCCACCCAGTCAGGCGCCGCAGTGGACAGCGCCTCCACTGCGGCGCGCACGGACTCCCCGGCCAGTTCCAGGCGATTCAGATCCCGCACCGCAGCGATGATGTGCGTGGAGTCGGTGCGCTGCTTGCCCCCGCCCGCCAGCAAGCCCTCCTTGACCAGCGCGGCCA
>JAOPYO010000436.1 GCA_025964575.1 Actinomycetes bacterium | reverse complement strand
GGCCGCCTCCCGGTCGCAGAAGATGCCGCCCCAGGTGAACCGCGGCGGAACCTCCCGTACGGCCACGGTCTCGGGGAAGAGCACCGCGGAGTTGGTGTCGTAGCCGGCGGTGAAGTCCTCGAAGGCGATCGGCACGAACATGGGATTGTCGTAGCGGGTGGCCTCCAGCTCGGCCAGCCAGTCCGGCCACACGACCTTGAGCAGGACCGCTTCGAGGTTGCGGTTCGGGTTGCCGTTCTGGGTGTACATGGGGAACACGACGAGGTGCTCGAGCCCGTCCTCGCGGCGCAGTTGCGGCTGGAACGCCGTCAGCGCGTCGAGGAAGTCGGGCACGCCCAGACCTCCGGCCGCCCAGCGGCGCAGGTCGTCGGCCACGGCCGCCAGGTAGGCGTGGTCGTGGGGGAAGAACGGAGCGAGTTCCTCGACGGCGGTGGTGATCCGGCCGACGAGCTCCCGCGCCCGGGGCCGGGCGTCCTCATCGACCGAGCCGTTTTTGGCCTGGAGCGGGCGCAGTTCCTCGATGGACTCCTTGAGGGCGGGCCAGGCCGGATGGCCGAGGGCGGGGGAACGGGTGCCCTCGCCGAGGTCCCGGGGCTCACCGGCGGCCCAGGTCACGACATTGGTCCAGAGCGCCGCCTGCTGGTAGTCCGCGATGGAGTCGTCGCCGAACAAATCGGAGTCGGCGAAGACCACCACCCGGCCCTGACCCACCCGTACGGTCACGGCGAGCGGCTCGCCCGCCGGATCGGCGGTCGATGACGTGCGCAAGAGGACCTGGACATCGGGTGAGGCCGATCGCAGAACCCCGGAGCGGTAGAAGCAGGCGGCCTGGACCCCGGCGAGCAGATCCTCGCCGGCCCGGCTGGACTCGGGCACCCCGAGCACCCAGGCGGCCACCCCGTTGTGGGTGTGGCCGGCGTCGGTCGCCGTGGTGTTCACGACCTCGACGCCGAAACGGCCCAGCAGCTCGGCGAGATTGTTGCCGTACTTGTCCTGCTCGCACTCGGCCATGACGACCAGCCCGCCGCCGGCACGGACGAACTGTTCGATGGCGTCGAGCTCGTCGTCCGCCAGCCGCGGGCTGCCGGCCCCCGTCGTGCGCTCCCAGCGATCGTCGGCAGGATGCGCGATCACCAGTACGTCCCGGTCATGGAGCGCGTCCGGATCCAGCGGTCCGTCGGTGTGCGGCTCGATCAGGTGCCCATGGCCGCGGAGCAGCTCGGCCGCCCGCACATAGCCGCTGTCGGCGGGGTTGCCCGGATTCATCTCCGCGGCGACCTCCCGGCGGATGCTCCAGGACTCTCGGTGGGACTCATCGAAGAGCACCCGCGCAAAGCCACGCATGTCACTCCTACGCGCTCAATGAAGTCGGTCAGGATCGTCTGCGCAAGATCTTACGTCAGTATCGCCGTTCGAACGCAAAGTCTCCTTCTATAGCAGCCTTTTGAGGGATATATGTCCTTACGGTGGCAACCTTCCAGTGGCTCCAGTCGGCTGTCAAAGATCTCCGAACCACTCGCGGAGACATGTCACTACATGGAGGATGAGAGCGACCACGCTTCGCGTCCGCTTGGGGAGATTCGTGCCGACTGGTGACGACATTGAGGGTTCCGTCGATGAGCCGCTCGCCGAGGAGATGGTCCGGCGGCTCGGGCAGGTGGAGGAGCAGGTCGCCGAGTTCCATCGGCGCTCGGCGCACCGGGAGTCGGTCATCGACCGGTTGCACGAGGAGAATCAGCGGCTGCTGGCCGGGCTCGGCAAGGCCGTGCTGGAGCCGGTGGTCGCCGACCTGATCAGGCTCTACGACCAGCTGGACCGGGAGGCGCGCCGGCTGGGCGCCGAGGGCGCGGGGCCGGTGCTCCACTCCTTCGCCGACGATGTCGCGTTGATCCTCGACCGGTGCGGTCTGGAGGTCTTCACGGCGGAGCCAGGTGAGGTCTTCCAGCCGGATCGGCACCGGCCACTGTCCGTGGTGCCCTCCGACGACGAGACCCTGCACAACACCGTCGCGGAGGCGGTCGCCGCGGGCTTCACCGAGCGGGAGACCGGCCGGGTGCGGCGCCCGGCCCAGGCCCGCTTCCACCAGCACCTTCCACCACCGCTTCCGGCTGAATCACAGTGAGGTGACACATGACTACCTACGGAATCGACCTTGGCACGACCTATACCTGCATCGCCTACGTCGATGACACAGGCCGCGCGGTGGTCGCGAAGAGCGCCGTGGGTGAGGACATCACGCCCTCGGTGGTGTACTTCGAGACCCCGCAGAGCGTGGTGGTGGGGCGGGCCGCCAAGAACTCCGCGGTGATCGCCCCGGACCTCGTCGCGCAGCTGGTCAAACGTCAGATGGGGCTGGACGACCACTTCACCTTCCACGGTCAGGACCACACCCCCGAGTCGGTCTCGGCGCTGATCCTGCGCGAGGTGGCCAGGGCCGCGGAGGAACAGACCGGCCGGCCCGTCAACGACGTGGTGATCACCGTGCCCGCCTACTTCGGAGTGCTCGAACGCGAGGCCACCCGCAAGGCGGGGCAGATCGCCGGGCTGAACGTGCTGGACGTGCTCGCCGAGCCGGTGGCCGCCGCGCTGCACTACCAGGCACTGAACGAGGACCAGGGCCGCCGGCACATCCTGGTGTACGACCTGGGCGGCGGGACGTTCGACACCACGGTGATCCGGCTCGACGGCGAGGACGTCCAGGTCGTGTGCACCGACGGCGATCACCGGCTGGGCGGAGCGGACTGGGACGAGAAGATCATCGACTTTCTGCTGCGCGGTTTCACCGACCAGCACCCCGACCTCGATCCGGGCGGCGACGAGCAGTTCATGCAGGACCTGGCGATCGCGGCCGAGCAGCTCAAGAAGGACCTCAGCTCCACTCAGGCGCGTCGCCACAACATGCGCTTCGACGGTTCCGTCGTGCAGCTCGAGCTGACCCGGACGCAGCTGGAGGAACTCACCTCCGAGCTGCTCGACCGCACTCTGGAGATCGCCGAGCGTACGATCGGCACCGCCCGCGAGCAGGGGGTCGGTGAATTCGACGATGTGCTCCTCGTCGGAGGCATGGCACGGATGCCGGCCATCGCGGAGGCGCTCAAGAGGCGGTTCGGCCTGGACGGCCGGTTGCACGAGCCGGACCTCGCGGTGGCCAAGGGCGCCGCGCTGTTCGCGCTGGTGCAGAAGGTCAAGGTGACCCTCCCCGGTGACGGAGGCGGGCAGAAAGTCTCGGCAGCGGCCGCGCAGCAGGTGGCCGACCAGCTGGGCATCAGCGTCCAGAGGGTGGAGGAGATGGCGGCCAAACGGGTGGCCACCGTGGTGCCCCGGGCGTTCGGCATCAAGCTCATCGACACCAGCGACCCGGTCTTCAAGACCGATCCCGACCGGGCCCGCGAATACATCGCGCATCTGCTGACCGCCAACGCCCCACTGCCCGCGGACACCGGCATGGAGACCTTCCGCACCATCGTCGACAACCAGGACGCGGTGAACATCGAGGTCTGGGAGCAGGCCGGCTCGGTCGCGTCCGAGGAGCTGACGCACAACACCCGCATCGGTGAGGGACTGCTCAGCGACCTGCCGCGGCGGCCCGCCGGAGCGCCGTTCCAGGTCACCTTCCACATGTCGGAGACCGGTCTGCTCACCGTGCACGGGCAGGAGGCCGAGTCCGGCCGGCAGATCCGCTTCGAGATCCAGATCGGCGGCCTGGACGAGACCCAGATGCGGGCCGCCAGCACGGCGGTGGCCCGCTACGAGGTGAGTGGCTGACACCGGTGCCCTGGGATCGCGAACGCTATCGGCTGGAGGTGCTCGAGCCCGCCCGGCGGGCCGGGAACACACCTCCGCCGGATCTCTTCCTGCGGTACGGCGTCACCGGGGACGACGCCGGCTTCGCGGGGCAGATCGCCGCCGCGGCCGGTTACTGGCGTGAGCTCAAGCAGAAGCGCACCTACTCGCGGCTCGCCGAGGCGCTGCTCACCGCGCACGCGGAGCTGGAGCGCGGCGGAGAGCTGACCGCGGACGCCTTCCGCCGGCGTCGCGACAGCGCCCGTCAGGAGGCCTTGCAGAGGCTCGCCAGGCTGGTGCAGGCCGAGAGCGGGGCTGTCACCCATGTCGGGCCGGTCGGCGTCGCCCGGCTGCGGCAGGCGGTCGGCGGGACGGTCGGCGACGCCCAGGTGCGCAAGGCCCTCGCCGACGCCGGCGTCCGGGTGGTGGACCGGCTGCCGGAACTGCCCCTCACCCCGCCGCAGAAGTACGCCGACCTGACCCGGCATCTGCAGGTGCTCGGGCTGCACCTGTCGGCCGAGGTCGTCTTCGGCGACGCTCTGCAGCGGGGCTTCCACGTCCTGCGGGGGTTCCGGCTGGCCACTGGCCAGCGTCTCGACGAGGCGGAGATCGCGGGGGCGCGCCGCAAGGTGGACGAGCTGCCGTACGGCGATCCGCGCAAGACCCCGACGGAGAACGTCCTGGCCATCCTCCGGTCGGCCGCCGGTGAGCCGGGGCGGCTGGACGAACTGCTGCTGTGGGAGGTGCTGGGCCGGCTGCGCCCGCTGGCGACGGCCGGGTTCGTGCAGAAGGTCATCGCCTCGCAGGCCCACGAGCTGGGGCTGGACCAGGAGGAGGCCGGGATTCTGGCCGCCGCCATGCTGGCCGGGGACACGGCCGAGATCGTGCATCGCCAGCTCGAGGAGGAGTTGGCCGCGGGACGATTGCGCGCCGCGCAGCAGCTGGCCGCGCAGCTCCCGCCGGGCGACGAGCTACGGGAACGGATCTCGGAGCGGGCCGGGGAAGTGGCCGCGATCGCCGCCCGCGCGGAGCGGGAACTGGCGGAAGGACGTAAGGAACAGGCGGTACGGCTGTTCGCCGAGGCCCTCGCGATGGCCGATGACGATGCCGAGCTGGCCGAACGGCTCGGTGCCATCGCGCCCCCGCCGCCCCGATTCGCGCAGGCCGTCGTGGACGACGACCGGCTGCTGGTGACCTGGCAGCCGAGCCCCACACAGGCGGGCCGGGTCCGGTACCGGGTGATGCGGGGGCAGCACCGGCCGCCGTCCTCGCCCGGGGAGGGGACCCCGGTGGTCACCGAGACCAGCGGTCACGAGGCGGCCGACCCGGACGCCCCGGTCGGCGTCGATCTGTACTACAGCGTCTTCGCGACGCGCGGCGGCCCGGCCTGGTCACGTGCGGTCGCGACCTCGGCGATCGTGTTCGCCCCCGACGTCGCCGGGGTGTCTTTCGACACCGAGGCCACCTCGGTGTCCGTGGGCTGGCGATCGCATCCGGGTGCGGACGGCGTCGTCGTCGACCGGGCCGAGGGCGGCGCGCCCCGCGGTGAGGGAGCGTGGACACCGGTCGAGGGGTCCGCGTCCGGTTTCACCGACTCCGGTCTGCGTCCGGGCATCGAGTACCACTACCGGATCCGGGCCGCGTACCGGGCACCGGACGGGCAACGCCGGCTCTCCCCAGGGGTGGTCGTCTCGGCCGTGCCGGCCCCGGCCCCGCTGCCCGTCACGGATCTGACCGTACGGCTCCGGCCGGGCTCCCCGCGGGCCATCGAGGCGAGCTGGACCCAGCCCGCGAGCGGGCGGGTGAGGCTCCTGCTCGGCATCGAGGCCCCGGGGTGGCGGCCCGGTGACCGGCTCAGCGCCGAGCAGCTCGCGGCGGCCGGCCGCGTGGTGCCCGGGAGTCCCAGGACGGGGGCCGACGGAAGGGCGGTCATGGAATTGGACCCGCCGCAGGGGCGGCACCACCTGATCGCGGTGACCGAGATGGGCCGTCAGACCGTGGCCGGAACGTGCGTGGAACTCGTCGGGCCGGCCGATCCGGTCACCGGTCTCGTCGCCGAGCGCAGGCACGACGTCGTCCAGCTGAGCTGGGTCTGGCCGGCCGGCGCCACCGACGTGGTCATCCGCTGGCGGCCGCGGAACGGCGGGGACGGCGGTGAGCGAGGCTGCTCCCGCCGGGTCTATGACGACGAGGGCGGCGTCTCCCTGACCGTCGGACCGGACGTCACCGAGGTCGAGGTCGGCGCGCTCTACCCCGATCCCGGCGGGCCCCTGCCGGCACCGTCCGCCACCGTACGGGTGCCCGAGCGCGGCGTCGCCGTCCACTACCGCTTCCTGAGCGCCGGCCTGCTGCACCGGCGGCGGCGGATCGTCGAGCTCACCACCGACCGGCCGTACGTCCTGCCGCCGCTGGTCGTGGTGTGCGGGACCGGCACCTTCGCCCCGGACGGCCCCGACGAGGGCGAGGAGGTGGCGCGGATCCCCGGCCGGCTGATCGTCCCCGAGGCCCCCATCACGGTCACGGTGGATCTGCCGGCCCGCGGGCCGGTCTGGCTGGCGTGTTTCGTGGCCCCCGGCGCGGACGCCCCGGGTCTGCTGCTGTTCCCCCCGCCCCTCAAGGAGAGGAAGTTCCGGTGAGATCGCTGCTGGGCGCGCGACTGTACTGCCCGTACTGCTATGAGGCCTTCCCCGAGCGGCAGATCCTGTTCCGGTGCACGGGCCGGACCAGCCGGCACGGTCTGCGCTGCGACTCCCGGGTGGACGAGCTCCTGCGTGACCGCACCGGGTTCGGGGGCGTGCTGCCCCCGGTCTTCACCGACTATGGCAGGCGTAGCGCCGCCGAGTGCCCGGACTGCAAGGGCGAGACCACCACCCGGGTCTGCCCGGCCTGCCACAGCCAGCTGCCGGTGCACTTCGGCAAGGTGCGCAGCCGGCTCATCGCGCTGGTGGGCGCCAAGGAGACCGGCAAGACCGTCTTCATGACCGTGCTCGTGCACGAGCTCATGCACCGGGTGGGCGACCGGTTCAACGCGGCGATCAGCGGTGCGGACGACAACACCCGGCACCGGTTCGCCGGCGACTACGAGCACCCCCTCTACCGGGAATCCAGGCTGCTGCCCCCCACCGTCACCGCGGGTCTGCGGGACCGGGCACCGATGGTGTTCCGCTTCACCACCGACGGGCGCACCGGGCCGCAGCACACCCTGCTGTCGTTCTTCGACACCGCGGGTGAGGACCTGACGTCCCGGCGGTCCGTCGAGGACAACGTTCGCTACCTCGCGGCCGCCGACGGCATCGTGCTGCTGCTCGACCCTCTGCAGATGCGCGGTGCCCGGGAGCTGGCCGCGCCCGGCACCAGGTTGCCCGCCGCCGGCACCGCCGCGGATGAACCGACCAACGTCCTGGAGAACATCACCGACCTGATGCTGGCCAAGGCCGGGCGCAAACCGTCCGTCCGCATCGACAAGCCGCTGGCGATCGCCTTCACCAAGCTCGACACGCTTACCCACGACATGAAGGAGACCAGCCCGCTGCGACGGCCCCAGCCGGAGGCTCCCTTCTTCGACGAGCAGGACAGCGAAGAGGTGCACGGGGACCTCCAGCGGATGCTGAGCCGATGGGAGGGCTCCCGGATCGACCAGATCGCGCGGCTGCACTACCGGAAGTACCGCTATTTCGGCGTGTCGGCGCTGGGCGAGACCCCGACGCCGGACAACCGGGTGGCGGCGCGCGGCGTCCGTCCCTACCGGGTCGCCGATCCGTTCATGTGGATCCTCGGCGAGTTCAACGCCATCCGGGTGAAGTGAGGGCGACATGGGGTTTCAGCAGCTCTACTACACCTCGTGCACGAACGGCCTGGCCGGCTACGGCGGCTACCAGTTCAACGCGGCCACCCCCGGGGTCTCGCCCGTCGTGATGCGCGAGGTCGAGAACCGCACCGTGTACGAACCCCCGCGCGGGCTGCCCGCCGAGCCGCGCCCCGAGGAGCTGGCCGACTATCCGGTCGCCTTCTCGTACACCACCGGCGGGGCCACCGGCGCCGCCGTCACCGCCCACGTCGTCTTCGTGGGCGCCGACTACTCCGGGCGGCCTGGCAACTACTTCGCCCACGTTCTCGTCACCGACAGCCCCGAGGCGGACTTCGGGCCGCTGCTGCCGGCGGAGCTGTGGGGCGCCGCGCTCTGGCGGCGCGAACCGGTCGAGCGGCGCGAGCTGCCCGAACTGTCCGGGCCGCCACCACGCGGGCCCATCGACCGGGCGGGGACCCAGGCGTTCCTGGACGCGCGGGCCGCAGACGGGGTGCTGCCGGCGCTGCTGTCCGCGGTCGACCGGGCGATGACCGGAGACCGCGCGGTGCTGCTGGCCGGGCATGACGCCGCCGAGAACGCGTGGTGGATCGCCGCGATCTCCTACCTCCTGGGCGACCGGCTGGCCCGTCGTCTGTCGTTCACCACCTACAGCCATCGCCCGGGCTATTCCGGTCACCACGTCGTCGGCGTCGTGAACGAGCCCGGATCGGCACCGGCCGGCGCCGACCTCGGCTTCCATCTGTTCGACGTCGCCGCCGGGCGGCTTCCGGACGGCCTCGGGGTGCATCCGCTGGCCGAGCTGCTCACCCGGGTGGGGGTGATGTCGTCGGCCGCGCTCTGGCAGCAGGCGGCCGCGCTCGCCACCGGCGCCGAGACGGACTTCACCGGCTGGTATCCGCCCGTGGCCGCGGCGGCGGCACTGCTCGGCGTCGAGCCGACCGTGACAGACGTCGACCTCATCGCGGGGTGGCTCGCCACCGCCGACCGGCCGCCCGGCCGGCATGCGGACGTGGTGCTCGGCGTGGTGCTCGCCCGGCCGGACGACCTCGGGGACGCCCGCCTTCGCGAGCTGCTGGACCTGGCCGTCCGGCTGAGCGCCGGCGGCCGGGTGGAACGGATCGAGCGGCTCCTCATCGACCGGGCGCTGGGCCGGCTCGGCCGGGGGGAGCCGGCCGAGCCGGCCCGGCTCAGCACCCCGGGCAACCGCGCGGCGGCCGCGCGGCGATGCCGGGAGCTGCTCGT